>JBEPWQ010000268.1:0-5649 GCA_041642315.1 Desulfobacteraceae bacterium
GCTGTTCCGTCACCGCCTCGCGAAATGCCTGCGCTTCCGCTCTGGAGCCGGCCAGCAGGAAGACGCTGATGGGTCCTTCCCGATTCACCATGAAGTGAAGTGCCACCTCCAGCGCCTTTCGAGCGGTGTCGGTGCCGTCATAGACCACCACCGGCTGATCCGGTTCGCAGCACCGGTGAAGGATCATGGTCAGTCCCCTTCTCTGAGCAATCACGGCCCGTACCGAGGACCCGACCCGCCTCGACCCCAGAAAGGACCTTCCGGATCTTCCCATGATGATGAGGTCGGCTTCGGCCCCCGCTGAAATCAGCTCCCGGGCGACCGGTCCGCGGATGGTTCGAAAATCCCAGGTCAGGCCCCGCCGATCGGCGGCGGCGGCCAGTGCTCTGCGAATCTGTTCAGCCTGCCCCCGAAGCTGTTGTTCCAGTCGAAACGGTTCAAGCCGGCGGCCGACCTGTGAGAGGTAGCCGACCTCTCTGGCAAAGGGCAGTTGAACCGCCCGCAGCAGATCGATATCTTCCACGAACAGTCCGGCCAATTCGGCATTCAGCCGTTCGGCCAGTTCGGCGGCGGTTTTTAACCCCTCCAGGCTGGCGGGAGAAGCATCGAGGGCGACAAGAATCCGTCGAATGGATGTAAGGTCTGTCATTCGTCCTCCTTTTTCTCCGCTTCCATTTGCATCTTTCGGCCGAATTCGATCCGCTTTTCGGCCATTTCTTCCAATCGGGCCAGCACCTTGGCATTGATGGTGCCTTCCGGGTATCTGCCCTCTTCATCCGGCTCTCCGGCCTCCACACCGGTGAGAATTTCGATTCCCCGATCGATGGTCTCCACCGGAAATATACTGAATTTCCCCTCTTTTACCGCATCGATGATGTCGTGGCGCAGCATCAGATGGGCCACATTGGAGGAGGGAATCAAGACCCCCTGCTCTCCCGTCAGCCCCCGGGCCTTGCAGACATCGTAAAACCCCTCGATCTTTTCATTGACCCCGCCGATCGCCTGAACCCGCCCGTGCTGGTTGACCGAGCCGGTCACCGCAAAGGACTGCTTGATCGGAACCTCCGAAATGGCGGAGAGCAGAGAATAGAGCTCCGCCGAAGAGGCGCTGTCCCCCTCCACGCCGCCGTAGGACTGCTCGAATACCAGGCTGGCGGACAGAGACAGGGGCCGGTCCACCGCATACCGGCCGTTGAGAAACCCGGCCAGGATCAGCACCCCTTTGGAATGAATGGGGCCGCCCATGGCCACCTCCCGTTCGATATCCACCACATTGCCCTTGCCCAGATGCACCCGGGCCGTGATCTTGTTGGGCTTGCCGAAAGCGAATTCGCCCAGCTGCATCACCGCCAGTCCATTGATCTGGGCGGTCTTTTCGCCCTCGGTGTCGATCAGAACGATATCCCGCTGGATCTGCTCATGCATGGCTTCCCGAATCCGGTCCGAGCGAAAGAACTTGGCATCGATCGCCTTCTGAACCGCCTGGGCGTTCACCGCGGCGTCGCCGTTTTTGCCCGCCCAGTAATCCGATTCCTGCAGCAGATCGGCCACCGAACGCATGATGATCGACAGTTTTTCCCGGTCTTCGAGCATTCGGGAACTGTGCTCGATCACCCGGGCCACGCCGCTCCGGTCAAAGGGTTTCAACTTTTCTTTGTGGATGATGGTGGCGATCAGCCGGGCATATTCCTGTTCATTCTCCGTATTTCGATCCATGCGGAAATCGAAATCCGCAGCCACCTTGAACAGGTCGGCGAACTCCGGATCATAGTGACGGACCATATAATAGAACAACGGGCTGCCCAGCAGAATGACTTTCACATTCAAGGGAACCGCCTCGGGTTCCAGGGAGACGGTGGAGATGAAGCTATACATCTGACCGATGGATTCGATCTTGATCTCCCTGGTTTTCAGGGCCCGCTTCAATCCTTCCCAGGCAAAGGGCTGCTGAAGAATCTTGAGCAGATCCAGAATAAGATAGCCGCCTTTGGCCCGGTGGAGGGATCCCGGCCGAATCATATTGAAATCGGTGATCAGCGCGCCCATATGGGAGAGATGCTCGACCCGCCCCACCAGATTCTGATAGGTGGGGTTTTCTTCAAAGATCACCGGAGCGCCTTCGGATTTGCTGTGGTCCACCAGAACATTGACCTTGTACCGGCGCAAAGCCGGATTCTCCGCCTCGGGACCTGCGCCGGTCGCCTGAATGCCCGGCGCAGGTCCCTGTTGTTCGCCGCCTTCCTGCTGGGCTTTTTCCTGGAGGAAGAAATTTCGAACATTTTCAATGATGTCCTTTTCCACCGCCTCCAGGTATTTTTGCACCGACTCCACGTCGTCATATTTCTTTTTCAGTTCGTCGATCATCGGGCCGACGGTGAACCGGGTGACTTCCTTGTTGAGTTCACGCCGCTTCTCCCGCAGATCCCGTTCCCACTGGGGAACCTTCTGGAAGATCTTCTGGGCCTCCTGCTGAAGTTCTTCAGCTTTTTTTTCGATCTCTTGGCGCTCCTCATCCGGGAGCTTCTTGAATTCGTCCGGCGGCAGCACCTCCCCTTCTCTCACCGGCGCAAACACCAGTCCCTGAGGGGTGCGCAGAGGCGAAAGGTTGTATTCCTCTCCTTTTTTCTGAAGCGCTTCAAAGGCTTCCTGCTGTTTTTCCTGGAATTCCTGGGTGATGGACTGGCGGCGGTTCTGATATTCTTCGCTTTCAAATGCGGCACGCAGCGCGTTTCGAACCTCCTCCACCAGTGTTTCCATCTCCTGCGACAGATTTTTTCCGCGCCCCGAGGGGACGATCAGTTTTACCGGTTTGTGCCCCTCATCAAAATTGTAGACATAACAGATGTCCGGGGGCACATCCTCCTCGGCGGCCCGCTGGTGAAGCAGTTCGCGGATCATGGCGTATTTTCCGGTTCCGGGCTGGCCCAGGGCGAAGACATTGTATCCTTCCTGCTCCATTTCCATGCCGTACTGGATGGCGGCCACCGCCCGAGGCTGACCGATGATTTCGGTGACGTCTTTCAGATCTTCCGTTGTCTCGAAAGAAAACTGCGCAGGGTCGCACCGCCGATAGAGTTTTTCAGGTTCCAAGGCTTTGGCGTTCATCATCTTTTTCCTTTCTTCGAAACCGATTCCGGTTCACGCCCCGAAACGCGGTCAATTCGTCTTTCGATTATCCGGTTTTGACCATTCGAACACCTTCCCGAATCATCTGACTGGCGTATCCCCATTCATTGTCGTACCAGCTCATCACCTTCACCAGATTGCCGCCGATCACCTTGGTCATGGTCATATCCACCACCGAGGCACGGTCATCCTGGATAATATCGGAGGAGACGATCATCTCATCCGTGACGCCGAGAATGCCCTTGTACCGATCTGTTTCCGCTTCTTCTCGAAAAATATCGTTGATTTCATCCGCCGAGGTATCTCTTTTGGTGACAAAAACGATGTCGGTAATGGATCCGGCCGGAATGGGCCCTCGCACGGCGACGCCGTCGAAGGTGCCTTCGTACTGGGGCAGTACCTTGGTTGTGGCTTTGGCCGCGCCGGTGGTGGTGGGCACGAAATTGGCGGCGCCGGCCCGACCCCGCCGCACCTTGTTCCGGGGGCCGTCCACAATGGTCTGACTGGAGGTGTACGCATGGATCGTGGT
This sequence comes from Desulfobacteraceae bacterium, assembly GCA_041642315.1. GTDB lineage: Bacteria > Desulfobacterota > Desulfobacteria > Desulfobacterales > Desulfococcaceae > JAABSQ01. Next base: position 3,656 of record JBEPWQ010000268.1, read on the forward strand.
CATGATCGCCTTTTCCACCCCGATCCGCCTGCCCATCACCTCGTATACGGGAGCGATACAGTTGGTGGTGCAGCTGGCGGTGGATAGTAGATCCACTTGAGTCTCCGGGTTGTTGACCCCGGGCACCACCATGGGGACGTCATCGCTTTTGGCGGGCGCCGACAGGATCACCTTTTTGGCGCCGGCTTGAAGGTGCTTTTCCATACCTTCTTTTTTTCGGAACACACCGGTACATTCAAAGACCAGCTCCACTCCGAGATCCTCCCAGGGAAGTTTGGACGGGTCTTTTTCATTGAAGACCTTGTAGGTGTTGCCTTCAATCTGAATGCCCTCTTCGGAATGGGCCACTTTTTTATGATACCGACCGTATACGGTATCGTACTTGAGCAGGTATACCAGGTTTTCCGTGGGAATGAGATCATTAACGGCGACCAGATCCAGTTCCGGCGTTTCAGCGATGATCTTCAATGCCGCCCGTCCGATTCTGCCCAGTCCGTTGATTGCTACTTTGGCCATTTTTTCCTCCTATTTTTCCCTTGTAAGCTTTCAATGGATGGAGTTCAGTCGCTCCTGTTACACATATGCGGCGATGATGGCGATGATCAGCACCACCATCAATACCCAAAAGAAAATCCCCATTGTGGCAGTGGTGGCCCTTTCTTCTTGTTCCAACCGCTGTTCATCCACCAGCTCCACCGTGCTCTCTTCTTCCGGAACCGCGGCCGCAGCCGCACTCAGGATCAGGGCGAAAATGACGGCGACAAAGAGAAAGGGAATCCAGTATGCGCCCCATACCGGCGCCCCGATCGGCGTCACCCAGACCCCGCCGGCCCAGGTGGCCAGAAAGAGGATCAGAAAAAAAAGCCAGATGCTGCCCCAGGGTCCCCGGCTTCGAAACGCAAGACCGAAAAGGCCCGCCAGCAGCAGCGCAAAAAAGAATGCAAATAAAAGATCGATGAAAAACATGGAATGTCCTCCTTACTTCGGTATGGATGAGTTGAGGTCGTTGGTGAACCTTTGGTAATCGCCGATCATTGAAAACACCGTACGTGCTGTCCGGAAAATGTGAAATAAGGTCAATATAGTATCTGTCACCCGAGGTATTCAGTATTTTTGAATTGCTCTGGATTTGCGGGAAAAAAATAAATAAAATACGCAATTTACCCCATTCGACTTCATACCGAGGAACGGTAAGTTTATTAATAGGAGTAATGGTAAGCTTACTATAGAAGAAAGGAGGCCACCTATGATCCTACAATCGCAAGACCTGAATCTCTTGACGGATCTCTATCAGCTCACCATGGCCGCGGCGTATTATGAGAAAGAAATGTTCGCCCCGGCGACCTTCAGCCTGTTCATTCGAGAATATCCCAAGGATCGCGGCTACTTCGTCAGCAACGGCCTCACGGATGTGCTCGATTTTTTAGAAGATTTCCATTTCGACCAGGACGCGCTCAATTATCTGGAAAAAACCGACATGTTCACGGCCGATTTTCTCCAGTATTTGTCCAACCTGCGTTTCACCGGGGATGTTTTCGCCATGCCCGAAGGCCGGATCTTTTATAAAGACGAACCGGTTCTGGAAGTGACCGCCCCGATCATTCAGGCCCAGCTGGCGGAAACCTTCATCATCAACGCCATGAGCTTGCCGATCACCATCGCCGGCAAGGCGGCTCGAAGCGTGGCCGCCGCCAAAGGCCGCAAGCTGATCGATTTTTCTCTGCGGCGGACCCAGGGCGTCGATGCCGGCGTGAAGGTGGCCCGGTCGAGCTACATCGCCGGATTCGACGGCACCAGCAATGTGCTGGCGGGGAAAATGTTCGGCATCCCCACTTCAGGCACCATGGCCCACTCCTTTGTCACCAGTTTCGAAGAGGAGATCGACGCCTTTCGGGCCTTTTCCGAGGTCTTTCCGGGCAACACGGTGCTGCTCATCGACACCTTCGATACCATCAAGGGCGCCCACAAAGCCGTGGAAGTGGCCAAAGAGATGG
>JBEPWQ010000269.1:0-5641 GCA_041642315.1 Desulfobacteraceae bacterium
GGTTGCAGTAAAGTTCTCTTGCCATGACCGTCTTTCGGTCCCTGACCTTTGGGTCCGGTTCCATCTTGATTCGGCATATTCATCACCTCCTTCCTGTGGCGAACGATCGTGATCGCCAGTTTCGTTATCGCCTGAATCCGCCTTGTCGGCCGATCTAAATTCTTTCACACCGGATCGGGGGAACCTTTTCCGGGTCCACCATGAAAAGTGATGGTTCAACGCCGTAGGTAGCTATTTCTTATAAAATGGATGTTTTATCTTACGGTCTCAATCGTTTAAAAAAAATCGTAACTCAATGCACAGGCGCTCGTCGGTATCTGAACCTATCGTTGCAACGATTTGCCTGGGTATCCGGAGTGTCTGGCCGCAAGCAACCCAAGCGACGAAAGCATGGAGCGCAGTTCTTTCAATCCGAACGGTTTGAAAAGCCACCCGTCCGCCCAGCGCGAGGCCATCATTTCCAGGCAATCGCCCTCATAGCGGCCCGTCATGATGATCGTTTTGGTGTCATACGCATTCTGTTTGACCCTTTGGGTCAGTCGGTAACCATTCATGTCCGGCATCTCCAAATCCGTGATCAACAATTCGTAAGGGCCGAAGGTGAGTTTGTTCATCACGTCAGGTTGGCTTTGGGCGGTTTCGACCCCCTGAAATCCCAGCATTGCAAGCAGACGGACCACGTATTCTATAATCGCGTGGTCATCATCAACCACTATGCAGCGATTGGGATGGGCGCTAGGCTTGTTTTGCTTCAAACAAGACCCATGCCGGCAATTCTCCCCCAAAAGCGGGTCCTTGCAGAGGGGTGAGATCGTGTTGCATTTCATTTTCCTCTCCTTTTCAGCCTTTCAGGCGCTCCATTCTTTTCCGCAAAGCATTCAGCAACAGGGTTCATGGAACATCTCCGTCTTCGATCGGCTGCATATCGAAAGCCCGCCCCTAAGGATGTTCCAGGGAAAAGTCCGGTCACGCGGGCATCTGCATCATAAATGGGGAACACCGTTTGCCCCGCTAAAGAATCGCCGTAATTTCTTGAAAACGGGTATTCCCGTCTTTCTTGCGCAGAACGATCAGTTCGCAAATGTCCCAATCGCCCTTGCAGGCGCCAAAGCAATGGAACCGGACCTCGTCCTCGATAGTTTTCATTCGTCTGGATTCGCCCGTTTGATGTATCGATAAAAATCGCTGTCCGTGGTGAGGACCAGCACGGAATTCATATTGGTCTTTTCCTTGTAGCTCTCAAGGGTGCGCAGAAAAGCGTAAAATTCCGGGTTTTTGTTGTAGGCATCGCCGTATATCCGGGTGGCCTCCGCGTCGGCTTCGCCCTGGACCTCCTGCACCTGGCGGTAGGCCGTGGAGCGAATCCGGCGCAGTTCTTTTTCCATGGTTCCCAGGATTTCCGCGCTGCGTCCCTCGCCTTCGGAGCGGAACTGGGCCGCGATGCGCTTGCGCTCGGAAATCATGCGCTCGTAGACCTTTTCACGGACGCTTTCCACGTAGTCGAGCCGCTTGATGCGCACATCCACCAGTTCGATGCCGTACTGCGGGATGATTTTCTGCGCTTCCGCCAAAATCGTTCGGGTGATCTCTTCACGGCCGCGGGCAATCTCTCTTTTCAGCTCTTCCTCCCGCTCCTTGGGAACCTCCTTCAACACCTCGTCTTCGGGGACCTCCCACGATGCGCTGCGAACCAGTTCCACGAGTTCGCTGCTCGACACCTGATCGCGCACCACGGAATCGAGAATGTCGTTCAGGCGGGACTGGGCGCCCTCTTCGCTGGCCACGTTTTCCAGGAATTTTTTCGCGTCCGCGATCCGCCACCGGGCGGTGGTGTCCACCCAGATGAACTCGCGCCCTTTGGTGGGAACCTGATTCGGATCTCCGTCCCAGACCAGCAGACGTTTTTCGAATCGCAGCACCTCCTGCACAAAGGGCAGTTTCAAGTGCAGCCCGGCCTCGGTCACCGGTTCCCCGACGGGCCGGCCGAACTGCACGACAATGGCCTGCCGGCCCTCTTCCAACGTGTAAAGGCTGCTGAACAGCAAGATGCCGATCAATGCCGACAGGGCGATAATCCCCGTTTTCAACGTAAACTTCATGGTTGCCCTCCTTCCACCGACGTCTGCGGTCGCGCGCCGGACTCCCCGGACTCCATTGATAGCCACGGCACCATGGCCTTCTGATCCTGATCCACGATATAAAGCCCCTTCATGTCGGCCAGCAGTCCCGTCATGGCCTCCAGGTAAAGCCGCCGGCGCGTGACCTGGGGGGCTTCCTGGTATTGGGCCAAAATTGCCTCGAAACGGGTCGCTTCGCCTTCGGCCCGGTTGATTCGCTCCAGTGCATAGCCTTCGGCCTCGCTGATGCTTTGCGCCGCCACCCCCCGGGCCTTGGGGATCTCCCGGTTGGCCTGCTCCTGGGCCTTGTTAATCGTCCGCTCCTTGTCCTGGCGCGACTCGTTGACTTCATTGAAGGCGGGCTTCACGGTATCCGGCGGGGTCACGTCCTGAAGCTCCACGGTCACCAGGCGCACGCCCGAATCATAGGACGAAAGGATTTTCTGGATCTCGATTTTCGCTTCACTGGCCACCGCCACCCGGCCGGTGGTCAGCACATCGCTGCCCAGACGGTTGCCCACCGCCCGGCGCATGACCGCCTCTGCGGTGTCCCGGATGGTTTTCGATGTGTCGCGGACCTGGAACAGGTAGCGGATCGGGTCTTCGATGCGGTACTGGATGATCCACTGAACATCGATCACATTCAAATCTCCGGTCAGCATCAGAGATTCGTCCTTGTAGGAACCGCTCGGATCATAGCGGGTTTTCTGTCCGGGCACCGTGGCCACCGTCCGGAAACCGAACTCCTCCTTCAGCACTCGGGCCGTGGGGAGCAGACGAATCGTTTCGATGCCGAGAGGCAGTTTGAAATGAAGGCCCGGGCCGGCCGTGCGGGTCACTTTCCCGAACCGCTGCACAATTCCCGTCTCTTCCGGCTGGACGGTGAACCAGGCTGTCCAGAAGACAGCCGCCGCAACGACGACTATGATCAGGACCGGACCGCCTTTAAAGCCTTTAAACTGCCGGCGGATTTTTTCCAGCATCTCTTCCAGAGTCGGCGTCGATCCCTCCGGGGGTAGATTCCATTCAGCCATAACTGATCTCCTTATTCATAAATCGGCCATCTTCCTAATGGTCTCCTTGGCCTTGCCTTTCCTTTTCAGGCCATGCATGGCTTTTACAATGTCCAGGATCGCCTCGTGCATGCCACTGGCGCCGGAGTTCGGTTCCGGCGGTCCTCCCTTTTCGCTCTTTTCCTGAACCTTGGCCTTGATCCTTCTCAGGTTTTGAGCGTGCTTTTCGAATTCCAGGCGATGCGCCTCTTCCACGTCGTTGAAAACACCGGAATGAATCTGCCCGAGGAGTTCGTCGGCCTCGGATAGCAATTCATCGATATTTTGGGTTTCCCTTTGTTTGAACATGATATTTCCTTTCCATTCAGCGTTTATGGATTATCTCCTGCTTTACTTCTACAGGTGTATTCATAATCCGTGCCGACATGTTCATGCATTGCATTTCAAGATGCATCTTCAGGATTTATATGGAAAAAGTTATTGATGAAACACTGGAGAAGGCGCGGCTGGCGGAGGAATGCACACGGTCATATTCGACCAATGGCCATATATGACCGCGATTCGCGAATATTGTGGTTTTCGGGTGGTCTTCACGATACATGTTTCCTTATCGGCTTGTTATCGGAATAGTTTTTGGCCGGAGCATACCCCGCGATGCCGATCATGAATCGCACCAGGCCGTAACACAGCCAGCTTGCCAGGCGCAGCCGAAAGGTTTTGGTTCGCCAGTTTTTCTCGACAATCCGTCGCGAATCGGCTTCGATGGCCTGCATCAGACTGCGTTTCAGCTGTTTTGCAAAAGTTTCATCCTCAACCACGACATTCGCCTCCAGCGACAGCAACAGGCTGAAAGGGTCCAGGTTCGAGGAACCAACCGTGGCCCAATACTCGTCGATCACGGCAACCTTGGCGTGCATCAGGCTCTTGTGATATTCATAGATTTCGATGTCGCCATCGAGAAAATCGCCGTACAGGGCGTGGGAGGCGTAATGCAGCAGTCGATGCTCCACTTTTCCCTGCAACAGCAGCACCACCCGGACGCCCCGGCCGGCCGCCTCCAGAAGCGCGTGACGAAAATTCAATCCTGGAAAAAAGAATGCGTTGGCAATGACGATGTCGGATTTTGCCTGTTCGATGGCCCGCAGATAAGCGTCTTCGATGTCCCGGCGATGAAGGATGTTGTCCCGCGCCAGGAATGCGGAGCGCATCCGCCCACGGGGTTCGATCACAGGTGCGCGGTCGTCGCCGCGCCGGTTCCAGCAAACCTGCAATCGAGTCCGGGCCGCCCGGGACCAGACATGGGCGACGGAATCATAAATGTCTCCCACCAGAGGCCCTTCCACCCTGACGGCATAGTCGAAACGGGGCGATGTTTGACCAAGCGTTCTCATATCATCGACCATGTTGATGCCGCCGACAAAAGCAATCTCCCGGTCTACGACCACAATTTTCCGGTGCAGGCGGCGTAACCGCCGTCGGCGCAGCGTCCAGGGCGAAGTCTTGGAGCGAAATTTCAACACCATCGCGCCGGCAGCCTCAAGATCGTCGACCATGGATTTCGGCAAATCGAACGAGCCGTATCCATCGACCAGGACGTGCGTCTTGACGCCGCGCAGGGCCGCCCGCCCGAGCGCTTTCGCAATGCGTCTTCCAACGGTGTCGTTTTTAAAAACATAGGTCTCCAGATATATGTCATGGACGGCCCGGTCCATGGCTGCTTCCACCGCCGGGAAAAATCCTTCGCCGTTTTGCAGGAGGATGACCTGATTGCCCGGAACCATAAGAGGTCCCTCCTTTCCGGCGCCGCTCAGTTATCCGCCGTCATGCCCGCGGACGACGGATCAGGCGCCGCCACCGCCCCTTTTCCGACGGCGGCCGCCAGCATTTGTCTTAGCTCTTCGCCCTGCACGCTTTCCTTTTGCGAAAGCAGCCGGGCCAGATCGTCCAGGACCGCTCGACGTTCCGAGAGGATCTGTCGCACGCGCTGATGGGCTTCCTCCATGATCCGCGAAACCTCGTCGTCGATCTGGGCGGCTTTGGCTTCGCTGTATTGTTTGCCCGAAGAAAAACCGTCCGGAGGAAACATCGGCCGGCTCGGGCGCTCGTAGCTCACCAGGCCCAGGGACTCGCTCATTCCGTATTCCGCGACCATGGCCCGCGCGATGTCGGAAGCCCGCTGGAGGTCGTTTTGCGCCCCGGTGGAGATTTCATCGAAGACCAGTTCCTCCGCCACCCGGCCGCCCAGAAAAACCGCCAGTCGATCGATCAGTTCCGAACGCGTCATCAGATAACGGTCCTCCGTTGGCTGCTGTTGGGTGTATCCGAGGGCGGCGATCCCCCGGGGAATAATGGAAATTTTATGGACGGGATCGGCGTGATCGACGCTTTCGGCCACGATGGCGTGTCCGGACTCATGGAAGGCGACGATTTCTTTCTCCAGCGCATTCATTACCCGGTTTTTTTTCTGAAGCCCCCCGATCACCCGGTCGATGGCTTCATCGAAATCCGCCG
>JBEPWQ010000270.1:0-5570 GCA_041642315.1 Desulfobacteraceae bacterium
TTCACCACACAAGATAGGAGGGATAAAATGAATAAAGCAAAAAACAAAACAGCCATGACCCTCTTCATTGTATCCGTTCTTTACTTTTCTTTTTTCTTCATGGGATGCGGGAGCGGGGATGAAACGACTCCCCCCCCACCAAAGCCGATCACCGAAACGCAGGAGATGGAAGAACCGGTGCCGCCCCCTCCGGAAGTTACTGAACCCAAGCCGCCGGAGCCGAATAAACCCCCGCCCCCGGCGGACGATACGAGCGGCAAAGCACCCTCGTTCTCTCGGGATCGAATCGATATCGCGTTTATCTCTTCTTCAACCCGGGTTTCACCATCTCCTCGGGTTTAACGATCGCGTCGAATTCATCGGCGGTGACATACCCCAGGTCCACCGCCGTCTGCTTGAGCGTGCGGCCGGATTTGTGGGCTTCGTGGGCCACCTCGGCGGCCTTGTCATAGCCGATTTTGGGGCTCAGGGCGGTCACCAGCATGAGGGATTGATGGAGCAGATCGTCGATACGATCGCGGTCCGCCCGAATCCCCACCACCAGGTTATCGGTGAAGCTTTCCGTTGCATCCGAGAGAAGGCGAACCGACTGAATCAGGCTGTAGAGCATCACCGGTTTGAACACATTGAGTTCGAAATTGCCCTGGGAGCCGGCAAAACCAATGGTCACATCGTTTCCCATGACCCGGGCCGCCACCATGGTCATGGCCTCGCATTGGGTGGGGTTGACTTTTCCCGGCATAATGGAACTGCCCGGTTCGTTGGCCGGAAGGATGAGTTCGCCGATCCCGCACCGGGGGCCGCTGGCCAGCCACCGAATGTCATTGGCGATTTTCATAAGACTGCCGGCGATCGTCCGGGTGGCCCCGCTGGCCTCCACAACGGCGTCATGGGCCGCCAGCCCCTCGAACTTGTTGTCGGCGGCCGTAAAGGGAAGCCTGGTGATCTCCGCGATTTTTTCGGCAGCCTTCCGGTCGAATCCTTCCGGGGCGTTTAAACCGGTGCCTACCGCGGTGCCGCCGATGGCCAGCCGATAAAGGTTGGGCAGGCATCCCTGGGCACGGCCGATCCCCAGTTCCACCTGTTTGGCATACCCTGAAAATTCCTGACCCAAGGTAATCGGAGTCGCATCCTGAAGATGGGTCCGGCCGATCTTGACGATGTCGTCAAAGGCTTTCACCTTCTTGTCGAGTTCCGATTGAAGGTGTGTTAGCGCAGGAATCAAGCGGTTTCGAATGGTTTCGGCGCCGGCGATGTGCATGACCGTCGGGAAAGTATCGTTGGAGGACTGGGACATGTTGACATGGTCGTTGGGGTGAACCGGGTCCTTTCCGCCGAGCTTTCCGCCGGCCATTTCAATGGCCCGATTGGCGATGACCTCGTTGGCGTTCATGTTGGTCTGGGTGCCGCTGCCGGTCTGCCAGACCACCAGCGGGAAGTGATCGTCCAGCAGCCCCTCCATCACCTCCTCGGCGGCCCGTACGATAAAATCGCTGACCCCGGCATCCAGCACCCCCAGTTCCATATTGGCCTGGGCGCAGGCCTTTTTCAATATTCCGAGGGCGCGGATCACATCCCGCGGCATTCGCTCCTCCCCGATTTTGAAGTTCTGCAGAGACCGCTGGGTCTGGGCCCCCCAATAACGGTCGTGGTCCACCCGAATGCTGCCCATGGAATCGGTTTCAATGCGTGTCGGCATGGTTCTCCCTCCTCTAAATTCACAGGCATTGAAAATCATGGAAAGACCTGCCTGCGTGATACCTACCGGTGCCTTCGGGCAAAGCCGGACCGGATCGGATAAATAATGGAAAGCGTGATGAATTCTGTTTTCTAACATAAGGCCCTTTGATTCGACCGACAACCCCCATTTTCAACCGTATCCGCCGCGCCGATTTGCGGTTCTTCACTTGCCTAAATTTCGAATTTATGTCATGATCGTTCATTATTTGAGAACCGCCTGAAAATCTGTATCATCTTTCATCCGTAATCAGAATTAACCACAATCGGCATAGAAGGACAGCCCGGCACAATATGATCAATTCGGAAATCGAGACCACCAGCCATAAACTTGTCATTCGAAACCTTCGGATTTCGGATTATGAAGACATCCGTGAAATCATGCGGGAGGCGTACGCCCGAATGGGCGGAGAATGGAAATTCGATGAATTCTCCACCCTGCTCTCCCTGTTTCCCGAAGGCCAGATCGGGGTCGAAGACAAGGGGTCGGTGGTCGCGGCGGCCCTGACCCTGATCATCGACCAGTCCAAGCTCGAGATGGAGCATTCCTATGATGATGTGGTATCCGACGGCCGATTCAAAAAGCATGATTCCGACGGAGATTACCTTTACGGCATCGATCTGTTCGTACACAAGGATTACCGCGGCATGCGGCTGGGCCGTCGCCTCTATGACGCCCGCAAAGAACTCTGCGAAAATCTCAATCTCAAGGGAATCATCGTCGGCGGCCGGATACCCGGTTATGCCAAGTACAGCAAAGAACTGACCCCCACCCAGTACATCAAAAAAGTTCGAAACCGGGAAATCGTCGATCCGGTGCTGACCTTTCAAATCGCCAATGAATTTCATCCCAAACGGGTGATCCGAAACTACATTCCGGAAGACAGTCGCTCCAAAAGCCATGCGGTCTATCTGGAATGGAACAACATATATTATGAATCCCCCCGAAAGAAGATGATCTGGGGAAGAAAATCGATTGTGCGCCTCGGCGTAGTCCAGTGGCAGATGCGCCGGTTCACGTCCATCGACGATCTCCTTCAGCAGGTGGAATTTTTCGTCGATACGGTTTCCGGATACAACGCGGATATCCTTCTGTTTCCGGAACTTTTCAACGCCCCGATGCTGGCCGAATACGACCAGCAGGACCCGCCCAAGGCGATGCGCTCTCTGGCCGAATATACCGAACGGCTGCGGGATGAAATGCTGAACATGGCGGTCACCTACAACATCAATATCGTGAGCGGCAGTCTGCCCGAATATGACGGTGAACTGCTTTGCAATGTCTCTTTTCTGTGCCGGAGGGACGGCACCTGGGATGCCCAGTACAAACTTCATGTCACCCCGGATGAGGCCGAATACTGGGGTCTTCAGGGCGGAGACAAACTCAAGATTTTCAATACCGACGTGGGACGGATCGGAATCCTGGTCTGCTATGATGTCGAGTATCCGGAATTGCCCCGCATTCTCGCCCAGATGGGCATGCAGATTCTGCTGGTGCCCTTCTGGACCGACACCAAAAACGGCTATCTTCGGGTGCGCCGCTGCGCCCAGGCCCGGGCCATTGAAAATGAGTGCTATGTAGCCATTTCCGGCAGCGTCGGCAATCTCCCCAGGGTGGAGAACATGGATATCCAGTATTCCCAGTCGGCCATCTTTACCCCGTCCGATTTCGCCTTTCCCCATGATGCGATCGCGGCGGAGGCTACCCCCAATACCGAAATGACCCTCTTGGCGGATGTGGACCTGGACCTGCTCAAAGAGCTTCGAAAGCTCGGCAGTGTGCGAAACCTGGAGAGCCGCCGAAGTGATCTGTACAAGGTGGAATGGATCAAAAGATAAAAAAGCAGCTTTTAAATTTACCTGCGAAAGGAGCCTGGAATGATTGAAATCAACATGACCTATGATTTACTGCCCGGCGCCGATCAGAAGGCCTACCAGGAATGGGCCAAACGGGCTTCCGGCGTCGTTCTGGCCAGCCCGGGACTGATTGAAATTCGGGCCAATCGCAATATCCTGGGTTCGCCCGAGATTCGAATCACCACCGTTTGGAAGACATTGTCGGATTGGGCGGCATTCAGTGAAGGCGAGGTGTGGAAAGGCTTGAGGCAGCAGATGGATCCGTTCGTCACCCATCGGAAAGTGGAAATCTGGGGTCCTTCCCTGGTGATGCCGGAACCGCTTCGACCGGAGAAATAGTCTTTCAAGCTGGGCATGCCGGTTAATATCGGTTAAGAAAAGAAATTCCAATCCATCAAAAGCCGTTCTCGTTTTTCGGAGCGGCTTTTTTTATTCAGACCTTTTTCCGCTGAACAGAATTTCCGATCATCATCGTTCCGAACTTCGCAAGGGCTTTTTTAAACCACCGTTTTTCACGAAAATGAACTCCAGGAGTGGTGCGATTGCTTTGCGAAAAGTAGGCGAAACTAATATTCTTCCGTCCCTCATCTACATGATGTACCCTATTTTATTCCTTTGGTTTTTTGATTAATTTTTCATTCAAGATCCGCTTCATTGCGAACCTCCGCGTTCTTATCCGGTATTTGAATTCGAAAAAGGTTGAGATCCAAAATCGATCCTTAAAGGAGGTGATACATTTTTAAAGGAGCAAATTTTCATGCGCACATCCCATATGGGTTCTTTTTAGAACTATCATATGACACTTACGAAAGGAGAACCCTATCGAAATCCGAACCCGTAAAAACGGCTTGAAACATCTGGTAATGGTAAGGAAACAGAAAAATCAAACCACACCTATAAAAAATGTAGGAGGTAGAATTATGAACAAGGCAGCGATACTTTCAATTTTCACAGCGATTTTCCTGCTTTTCGCCTCAAGTCTCCCGGCGCAAACGATGCAGGCCAATCCCGAAGATCTCAAGGGAAAGGAGATTCGCAACCAGCAGGGTGAAACACTCGGCACCATCGAGGAGGTTGAAACGGGACCGGACGGCCAGATCGAGGCCGTAACCGTCGAAGAAGGCGGCTTTCTGGGTCTGGGCGAAGAAGAAAACCGGATACCCTGGAACCAGCTGAAAGAGGGAGATGATCCCGATTATCTCGTTTACACCCCAGGCGGGGAAGCGGAGCCTCAGAAACAGGCCAAACTCGATCAGCAGAAAAGCGGTCAGGTCATGGTCAGGCAGCCCGGTGCCGAGGTCGACGTCGATCAGTCCGAACCGCAGGTCCAAGTAAAGCAGTCCGAACCCGAGGTCGAGGTACAGCAGGAGCCGCCCAAAGTCGCGGTGGAGCAGCCGGCCCCGGAGATTCAGGTGAAGGTTGAACAGCCGAAGCCGGAAGTTTCCGTCCAACAGCAGCAGCCGAAGGTGGACCTCCAGCAGGAAGAGCCGAAAGTAGCGGTCAAACAGGAAAAGCCCGAGGTAGAAGTGAAGCAGCAAAAGCCTGAAGTGAGGGTTGAAAAGAGCGAGCCCGAAGTCCAGGTCGAAAAGTCGGAGCAAGCCCAGGTCTATGTCGAGGAGCAAGAGCAGGCCCAAGTCGAAATCGAGAAGCAGGGTGAGCCGCAGGTAGAGGTGATTACCGAGCAGCAGCAAAAAGAGCAGCGAAAGGAAGAAGGGCAGCAAATGGCCCAAAAGCAGCAGGAACAGCAAATGAAAACCGTCGCTAAAATCGAGCCGGCCAAGGCCGATGAGTGGTTGGGCAAAGAGATTGTCGGCAAAAACGGTGAAACACTCGGCACCGTCGAAATGAATTACCTGTCGGAGGATCGCACTTCGGTGGTGTACGTGATCGTTCAGGGAGAGGAAGACAAGATGCATCCGGTGCCGGCCGATATGGTTCGGATCGATCCAGACAAAAACGAGTTGATGGCTGAAATC
>JBEPWQ010000271.1:0-5570 GCA_041642315.1 Desulfobacteraceae bacterium
GGACTTTCAAATAGCACCCGAATATCGGATGCATACCGGCTTGGAAGCGGCCGTTTCCCTGGTGCTGCTTCGAAAAATTCCTACCCCCATCCGCTTTTCATATCGCTTTTCTTGCCGCACTCACAGTTCTTCCTGCCAGGGCTTGAATCTTTCCCGCGACCACCGCAGGTATTTCAGCAGTTCGAGGTTCACCTCGTCCACGTCGAAATGCTCACTGTCGTAATCCCCACCCCACCATTCCTTGAGCCGGCCGTGGTCCTCATGGGACGGATCTTTCACAGCTTTTTGGAATTCATAATACCCGGGCACACCGCCGACATCCTCCGGCGGGCAGGCTCTTTCGCCCTCCAGGCATTCGATGGGAAACTGAAGCCGAGGGTTGTGATAGCGGCTGTCCTCGAGAACAACCTCATGCGCCCAGTTGTCGCCGAAATCGTAGAAATATTGAAAAGTGCGGCCCTTCTGCTTGATCAGATCGACCAGGCGGTATCGGCCGCATTCCAGCCCCTCTTCTTTGGATTCGGGATATTCCGCGTACCGTGTTTTCCCAATTGTAAACTCATGCAGATGACTGTCGGTCCAGCCCATGACGATCTGAATGACATCGTGAAGACGATCCAGGGTAATGGAACCCGGCACGACGAACCGCCGCCAGATCTCCGGTTCAATGTCCAGGAGTCTGATGTTTAATAAATAGAATCGTTCATCCATTCTTTTGCCCTTTGCGGTGAATTACCTTTTTTAAATTTTTCTCCTTTTCCTTACATCCATATCAGAAGTCGAAAATTTCGCCGAGAATCCCGCGTTTCTTCTTTTTACGATAATGTTCATCATCATGATGGCGGTTTTCCCGAAAACCTTCCGAGTATCGATTGCGGTTTTGCGGCGGATGTTTTTCCGTACTTTCCAGCGAAGCCGACGTCCGCTCGATGATTTTGTCGAGTTCTCCGCGGTCGAGCCAGACCCCTCGGCAGTTGGGGCAATAATCGATTTCAACCCCCTGACGGTCCGCCATGGTCAGATCGATTTCTTTGCAGACAGGACATTTCATGCATACCTCCTTTGGGTGTCAATTGCGTCACAAATAATATGGGACAGAAGCCGTGCTTTTTCAAGCCAAGACGCCGGTGATCGGCCGAGGCGCTCCGCAGTGCATTCACAAAACCAGCATGACTATCAAAAAATTTCTTCAATTGGTCCTGAGCGAGATGAACTGTATAAGATTACCGCTTCGAATGGAGTGGTCAGCATTAAATTCAAGGATTCGCCAGGCGGTGCATTGACAACAGGCACACATTTTTTTTACGATACAATCACATGAGATTTGAATGGGACACTCAAAAAAACAAGCAATTGCAACGAGAAAGAGGCGTCTCTTTTGAAGAAGCCGCTTTTCTTATCCAGACGGATCAGGTACTTGCGATTATCAGGCACCCGAAAGAGCGGTATCAACATCAAATGCTTGCGGTAATTGAAATCAACGATTACGCATATGTCGTCCCTTATGTGGAGGAAGATGATTACCTGTTTCTTAAAACCATTTTCCCCAGCCGGAAATATACAAAAAAATATTTGAGTGAGGAGAATAAAAATGGGCCCGTTTAAACCTTTGGATGAAGAAGAAAAGGACCTGATGGAATCCATTGAAAAAGATGAATGGATTCCTATAGAAGGACCGGAAAAAGAAAAGGAGATCAAGAAACTCCGACAGGCGGCCCGGAATACATTCACCAAAAGCGAGCGGATGAATATCCGGATCTCGCCGAAAGACTTGCAGGAGCTGAAAATAAAGGCTCTGCAGGAGGGGATCCCCTATCAGACCCTCGTGTCGAGCATTATTCATAAATATCTGAATGAGCGCCTTGTGGAAAAAGATCGTTGAAATTCCATTTATTCCTCTTCCCAATAAAACGCCCCGGCGCCCGGGGTTTCCGAGACCTTGACCTTGGATATGCGAATCCGCTACAGCTTTTCCGTCGGGGGAATTTTATGCCCTCGCCACCTGAGCAAGGCGGCCGCATGGGCTTTTCGAAGCATAAACAGATCGGATTCGGCTCTCAAATCGCGCAATGTTTGACGTTCCGCATCTGAAATCGTTCCTTCCCGTTTTTTATCAAGCAAATTCTGATATGAATCAAAATCCGCATGAGTTTGACGAGAACGGGCAATGCGCCACAACGAACGATCATCAAGACGTTCCAAGGCGGCTATATCGGCTTGATATTCGGCCGGGATGTCGTCCCATCCGGGCGGGCTGCCCATCTGGACGGCTCGAAGAATAACTTGGTCGAGGGGTTGCTTCGTGGCTTGCGCTGCATTTTGCAGGCGGATGTAAATATTTTCTGGCAGATCTAATGTGATTTTTTGTAACGCCATATGTTGTGTCTTCCTCTATATCATTATTTTATTGAGAATAACAATATATACAAGATAACCATGGTTTATACTTATACCACCAATAGCTCGGCCAACTGATTTGCCTGATAGTACTCTAAAAATGCAATTTCACTAAATGCTTTCGCCGGGATACCAATTCCGCTCCTTCGATAATCTGTTTCTGTGTTCATGATATCATATCGTCCAGATTCTTCAAGTCTACCGCTGCAGCTCAACGAGTGAACGCTTTCCGGAGCAAGCTCCGAAACATACGTTCGTTAATCGAGTCAGTTGAATGGATCGACAATCAGCAAGGAAACGTTTTATTCCTCTTCCCAATAAAACGCCCCGGCGCCCGGGGTTTCCGAGACCTTGACCTTGGATATGCGAATTGCGTCCCCGTTCAGCTTTCGGGCCAGTTCCTTGTAGAGGTAGCGGGCGATATTTTCGGAGGTGGGATTGACCGACCGAAAGGCGGGCAGTTCATTCAGGTTGAAGTGATCCAGACCCTGGAGGACATCCTTGACCGCTATTTTAATGTCGCGAAAATCGATGCCGATGCCGATCTCATTCAGCCGCTCGCATCGCACATAGACCTCGATGATCCAGTTGTGCCCGTGCATGCGGGCGCAGTCTCCATCGTATCCTTCGAGGCAGTGGGCCGCGGAAAAATGGGTTTTGACGTAGACTTCGTGGACCTCTTTCATCTGCCCTCCTCCGGGTTGTGCGCCTGGCCAGTTCCTAAGTCTCTAATGTGGATTAAAGCTTTTCTATAAATTTCCCGATGCTGTAAGAATCGCCTCCCTTTACAGAGAACTAATCAATGGCCCACTTGGGTGGAATGATAAAAATAGGACCGTTCGGATGGATTGCTATTGATCCCGAATGTCTCTTGAACCATTTATCAAAACTCCTCTTTGCGGCAGGGCTGTCGTTTTGAATCATTCCTAAATTTTTGCAAAGATGGATTCTTGCCTTTTGGCCATCAAAAATGAGATTGGAAGCCTCTATTTTAGAATAATTCAAATATTCATTTTGGAATAGGACAACTCAGAAAAAGCGGTTTTGCAACTTAAATCAGGGGAGTTAATCACAGTATACGCACAAAATTTCGTCGGAGCAAATTGCTTGAAACGAGGATCATATACAAAATATGTGATCGTCCTTTTCCCCCAAAGCTCTTGCCCTTGTTTAGTCGATATATCATCGTTCCAAGATCGAATATTCAACATTACTTCTAAAATATCACCCACAAAATGAATCTGCCGAGAGGAAAGAGAGAGGCATGCTTCTGAAATGATAAAAACCCGATCTAATTCGGCTTGAATATCGAGGTTTTCTTGCTGAATCGCTTCGGAATCAAGGTGGTTGATTCTCTTGATCTCCTTTCGCTCGATATTCGGAAAAAGGATGGTTTGGAAGGCATTCATTCCGATATTTCGCAATAGAAAAATGGTACTTGCAGCAAGATTCCTTCGCCCTTTGCTTACATGAGGGCTGATCATTGAAACAAATACATCTGTAGATGGTTGGGGTGGAAAGTCAATTTTTTCAAGCATAGTGTGTCGGATCCGGAACACCGGCTTTCTGAAATCCCTTTTTTCTCAGCAGACAGCTGTCGCAATGCCCGCAGGCCCCGCCTTCCGGGGAGGGGTCGTAGCAGCTGACGGTCAACCCGTAATCGACTCCCAACTCCGTCCCTTTACGGATGATCTCCGCCTTGGTCAGGTGGATGAGCGGGGTTCGAATCCTGGTTTTCAAAGTTCCTTCCACCCCGGCCTTGGTCGCCAGGTTCGCCAGTTTTTCAAAGGCCTCGATAAACTCGGGACGGCAGTCCGGGTATCCGCTGTAATCCACGGCATTGACCCCGATGAAAATGTCGGCGACGCCGATCACCTCGGCCCATCCCAGACCATAGGAGAGAAATATCGTGTTCCGTGCCGGCACATAGGTCACCGGTATTTCTTCGGTCATTTCATTTTCCTGCCGGTCTTTGGGCACGTCGATATCGGCCGTTAAAGCGGACCCGCCGATCAGTCTCAGATCGATATCGATCACCAGGTGCTCTTTCGCAACCAGGGCTTCGGCCACTCGTTTGGCCGCCGCCAATTCTACGGAATGGCGCTGGCCGTAGCTGAAACTTAGGCTGTACACCTCATAGCCTTCGGATCTGGCAATGGCCATCGCCGTGGTCGAATCCAGACCGCCGCTGGAGAGCACGACCGCTTTTTTATGGTTCATGTCTTTGTCCCTTCATTTTCCACGATCCCCTTCCTCTGCTCCAGAAATGCTTTCCCTTTTTCGGTCAGACGGTATTTTTGTAGCCGGCTGGTAGGTTTATCGGGAAGGGTGTAAGCAATCAGCCCCTGGTCCAACAGCGATTTGAGGGCGCGTTTGAAGGCTCCTGTCTTGGCCTCAAGTCCGAGTGCATCCGCTAACTCGGATGCGGATAAAGGGGAATCGACCAATGGCAACAATATGGCATCTGACTGGGCCCCTGACCAAGATTTGGGCCAATGTTTTAATGGATTCGAACCAGACCTTGGGTTCATCCTTCTTTGGCCTGCACTCCCCCTTAGCGATCCGAATGGTTCGCTCCATAAATGCTTTTCGAGACATAATGCCGCATCTCATTATTTTTTGTTCATTATATCAGCTATTTAAAGGTTACAATCTTTTTGACTTCTTCCCAAAAATCTTTTAAAAGCCTCATACCCCTCGCTTGTTGGGATCCCAGATGATTTTGTGCATCTGAAGATGCAGCCGGACATTCAAACCATCCCTGAGGATCCATTCGGACAGCCGCTTCGGGTCCTGCATGCCGTGTACCGGAGAAAAGTGAACCGGATTGGAATGTCTTGCCGGATCCCAGGAATCGAGGAGGGTCTTTTTGGCGAATTCGTAGTCTTCGCGGTCACCGATCACGAATTTGATCTCGTCCTGATCGGTCAGCCGGGTCAGGTTCGTCAGGTCATTGCGAAGATGCTCCCCGCTCGACGGACATTTGATATCCATGATCCGGACGCACCGGCTGTCGACCGCACCGATATCGCGGCTGCCGTTGGTTTCCAGAAGCACTTCGTGGCCCGATTCGAGCAGTCGATAAATCAAAGCGGGCGTCTCGGTCTGCAGAAGCGGTTCCCCTCCGGTGATCTCCACCAGCGGACAGTTGAAAGCGGCGACCCGGTCGAGGA
>JBEPWQ010000272.1:0-5569 GCA_041642315.1 Desulfobacteraceae bacterium
TCCAAAACGGCATCCAACACCTCGGATACCGGGATCATCTGTTCAATGAACGGGTCGAACCGGCGGCTTCGGGACAGCTGTTCGGTCCAGGCCACGGCGGCACGGCCGCCCCAGGCATCCGGCGGTTCGCACAGGACTTCACGGGCCGTGCCGCGATAGAGTTCGGCCCTGAAATCGTAGAAAGACCCGTTCACATTGATCAATCCAAGGCCGCCCTCGGTTCCGTAAAAAGTCGCGCCGATCACGGCATCCCGGCCGGCCTGAAGGCCCCAGGAGCAGGCGAGGGCGGCGGAAGGTCCGTTGTCGAGGTCGATCCGGGCTACGGCGTAGTCCTCCACACAGCGACGGTCTCCCTTCAAGGGCTTTCCGTTCTTGTAAAGCCGGCTGGTGACGTTTTCCACCTTGGGGAAATCGAGGGCCCACAACAGAAGGTCCACCAGATGAATGCCCAGGTCGATGACGCACCCGCCGCCGGCGGCGGCCGGATCATAATACCAGTCTTTATCCGGGCCGTAGGCATTGTGAAACACCAGGTCGACGCCGTAGATATCCCCGATATCGCCTGCTCGAATGCGGGTTTGAATTTCCCGGACCGCCCGCACATGGCGGTAGCAGAGATCGACACCCAGCAGTCGGTCCGCTTTTCGGGCGGCTGCGATGACCGCCCGGGTTTCCGCTGCGTTTCTTCCGAGAGGTTTCTGGCAGAAGACCGCCTTTCCGGCTTCAAGAGCGGCGATGGATTGTTCGGCATGCAGCGCGCTGGGGGTGGCGATGACGATTCCGTCGAGATCTTCGGAAAGAAGGTCCGCCGGATCCGGGACAATCCGGGTGCCGGGTGCCGACTGTGCCGCGGTTCGGGCCGTTTCGGCCGCCGGATCTGCCACCGCGGCGATTTGGGCGAGGCCGCTTTCGGCGACCGCTTCCAAACGGTGGCGGCCGATCCATCCCACCCCTAAAAACCCGAGCTTCGGCAGTGCCTGAACGACATTCAATGGAAGTGTATAACTTGCGGAATCCGAAGAAAGACTTTTCAGAAACATAAAACCGCCTTTAGAAATCCCTCGGGTCGCTTCGACATGGTTTTAAAGGCCTGGCCGATCAGATCCAGGGGAAAGGAATGGGTGAACAGGGGCGCGGGATCGATTTTTTTCCGGGAGACGGCTTCGGCGGCTTCTCGAATCCCGCGACTGTAGATGTCGGGATCTCTTTCGTGTCCATTGATGACATCCAGGCCCCGCCAGTTCCAGGACTGCATATCCACGGTTCGAAGCCCGTCCTGGTGGTAACCGGCGATGACCAGTCGACCCCGCACCCGGACCATTCGAGAGGCCAGGTCGAGGGTTTCCTGCATGCCCACCGCTTCGATGACCCGGTCGCATCCTTCCCCGCGTGTCAGTTTCATGGCTTGGTCCATGACCCTATCCGGATCTTCCACCGACAAAGTTTCCGCGGCCCCGCAGTCCCGGGCCACCGACAGCGAATAGGGCCGGCGGGAGGCGGCGATCACCTTTGCGCCGGCGTTCGAGGCCAATTGGGTGAGCATGGCCCCCAGAAAGCCGATCCCGACGATTCCCACCACCTGATCGGCTTCGATGCCGCTTCGCCGAAAAATATTCATGGCGCAGCCGAGGGGTTCGCCGGGAAACCGCTTCTGATTCAATGCCTCGGGCAGAAGAACCACCGAATCGGCATCGGCCACATCGTATTCGGCATAGGCTTTTTCCGACATCATGGCGACCCGGTCGCCGACCCGGAATGGAGAGGTTTCCTTGCCGATCCGGTCTATACGGCCCCATCCTTCATGGCCGGGAGCGCCGGGCTGCAGGGGGTACTCGAACCACGGCCGCCCCTCCCACACCGGCAGGTTGGATGCGCAAAGCCCGCATCCTTCCAATTGAATGCGGACCTGTTCGGGACCGGGTTCCGGCAGGGGGACCCGCTTGATTTGGATGACTTTGGGTTCTTCGAAAACGGCGGCTTTCATTTCGGTCATGCCGCCTCCCCCTGGTGCCGATATCGGCCGCCGGCATCGAACCGGGCTTCGGCAAGCCACCGATAGAGCGATTCCACCCCCTGGCGCACCCCGACGCTCGGGGCCCATCCGGTGGCTTTCCGGAAGCGGTCGACATTGGAGACATAATAGCGCTGATCCCCGGTGCGCCACTCGGAAAAGCGCACCTCGGGAATGGAGCCGTGAAGTTTTCTCAGAAGATCCAGCAGTTCCAATAGGCTGAGGGTGTTTCCAGGGCCGCCGCCGATATTGAAGGCCAGCCCCGAGATGCGGTCCATGTGTTTCTGGGCCGCCTGAAAAGCGTTCAGAAGATCTTCCACAAAAAGCACATCCCGGACCTGTTTGCCGTCGCCGTACAGGGTCAGGGGACCGTCGGCCAGTGTGCGGATGATGAAATGGGCGACCCACCCCTGATCCTCGGTGCCGAACTGGTGTGGGCCGTAGATGCAGCTCATGCGAAAGACCGCGCAGGGGAGGGAAAAGACCCGGGTATAGTCGAGCACATACTGATCCGCGGCCCCTTTGGAACAGCCGTAGGGGCTGTGAAGATCCAGGGGACGGTCTTCGGCCACACCCTGTCGGCGAAGGGTTCGATCCACCGGTTCCACCCGGCTGCCGTCGGTCCGCAGCGGGATTTCCTCCAACGCCCCGTATACCTTGTTGGTGGAGGTGAAGACCAGCGGCGGCGGATGGGTCTGGGCGCGCATGGCCTCCAGAAGATTGAGGGTGCCTCTCAGGTTGATTTCGAAGTCGTCCATCGGGCTTTCCAGGCTGGTGGTGACCGCCACCTGGGCTGCGAAATGAAAGACCTGTTCCGCCCGGCGGACCGCCTCCCGCAAATAGAAGGGGTTCCGAACATCCCGGGCCAGGATCTGGATTCGATCGCCATACCGTTTCCACAGCCATCGCAGGTTGAGTTCAACTCCGGGCCGGGAGATGTTGTCATAGATCAGCACCCGTTTGCCCTCGCTCAGAAGCCGATGGGCCAGGTTAATGCCGATGAACCCGGCGCCGCCGGTAATCAGAACCGGCTTTTCCGGTCGGGTTCGTCTGCGAAGCCCGGTTCTTTCGCTGACCAGGGCGGATTTTTCCAGCGGCCCCGCTTCCCGGACCATCTCGAATAGAGCATTGACGCCGTCGATGCCCGATTCGGCCCAGGTTCTGAAAAGCAGTTTTTGGGTGCCGTCCGCCTTGACCAGGCCGAAGTGGTGCTGCTTTTCATTCTCCCGAAACAGGTCCTGCCGGGAGGCTTCCGGATGGAGATCGTGAAGGCGGTACCAGTAAATACGCTGAGCCGGGGTCTGAATCAGATGGTGAAAATGAGCCAGTTGCCGGAATTCCTCATGACGCCAGGTGGAATAACCCGCCTCGGTGATCCAGATTTCAGGAGCGTAGGAATAGCTGTGCAGGACTGTTTTGACCCGGTCAAGAAGGTCTCCCCGGTTCTGCCGGTCGAACTCCCGGGTGCCGGTAAATCCGTGAATACCGACGGCGTCGATGTCGGCCAGTGCTTTCCGCCGGCACATCAGATCCAGCCGGCTCGGGTCTGTCGGCGCCGTTGCGCCGAGAACCGTCTTCTTGCCCCGCTGCTTCATCCGGCCGGCGGCGGCCGAAATCATGTCGCAGAAAAGGGTCCGGTCCGGGTCCATCCGCCGGTCCCAGTCATCGATGCTGTTGGGCGCGTTCCAGAGTTCCACCCACTCGAAATGGTTTCCGTAGCGGGTGACCATCTGATCGAGAAGGTCGGCATAATTCCGGGCATTCCGCGGGGGCGGTTCGGCCTTGGAAAAGACCCCCAGAGACGGGGGCGTGCAGGTGAAGCAAGGGAGTACTTCCATCTCACGAGACAGGCGTGGCAGCAGCCAGTCGAACCATACATCACTGTCCGGGGTTTGGAAATCGGCCCAGAAAATGCCGGTCCGCAGCAGATGCACCTTCAAGCGCTTCAGATCCGAGAGGGCCTTCTCGACCCGGTCGTATTCACCGGGCCGAAACCACTCGACGATTCCGACGGGCGGTGTTGCTTCGGCCGAGGCAGCGGAAGAGGTCATATAGTGAGCCCCCTTTCCCTTAGTTCCGACGCCGCGTATTCCACATGGTCGTCGGCGGTTCGGCCGTCAAGCCAACCAGCGAGTTCTTCCAGACCCTCTTCCAGGGTAACCCGAGGGGAATAATTCAATCTGTTTTCGGCGAGGGAAATATCGGCGAAGCAGTGGCGGATATCGCCGGCGCGGTATCGGCCGGTGATTTCGGGCAGGATATGGGCTTTTCCCAGCACCCGGCTGACGGCTTCGGCGACTTCCAGAATGGAAAAGGCGCGCCCGCTTCCGATATTGAAAACCTGGCCGTCGGCCTGGGGGTTCTCCAAAGCCAACCGGCAGGCCCGGGCCACATCATGAACACTGACGAAGTCCCGCTTCTGCCGGCCGTCCTCAAAGATCAGCGGCGGCTTGTCATTCAGCAGCCGGGAGGAAAAGATGGCCAGCACACCGGTGTACGGATTGGACAGGGCCTGGCGGGGCCCGTAGGTGTTGAAAAACCGTAACGCCGTCACCGGCATCCGGTAGGCCTTGCCGATGATCAGGGCCATCTGCTCCTGGTCGAATTTGGTCAGGGCGTAGATCGAAGAAAGGGAAGGCCCCTTCTGCTCGGGAGTGGGAACCGGAAACAGGGGGTCACCATTGAGATCGTCGATCTCCCACCGACCTTTCCGGTGTTGCTCCGGGGTTCGCCGGGTCTGGGTGTAGAGTTCTCCGGACCTGGACTGGTACAGGCCTTCTCCGTAGATGGACATGCTGGAGGCGACCACCAGTTTTTCCGCCGGCCGTTCGATCAGCGCCTGCATGAGGGTGGCCGTGGCCATGGTATTGACGCTGGTATATTTTTCGATCTCATACATGCTCTGGCCCACCCCGACTTCCGCGGCCAGGTGGCAGACATGGGTGACATCCTCCAGGGCCTTGCGGAGGATCTCCATGTTGCGGATGTCTCCATCGATGAATTCGGCCTCCGGGTCGAGGTATTCCGGAGGATCGGTACTGCGGCCGTGAACCTGGGGGTTGAGGTTGTCCAGAATGCGGACCGCATATCCGCTTTTGAGCAGTTCATCCGTCACATGCGAGCCGATGAATCCGGCCCCGCCGGTGATCAATACCCTTCCTTTCATAATGAGAATGCCCCTTGTCCTGTATCCGTTTGGTGCCGATGGTGGTTTCCATTTGCAATTATCCCTGAACTTTTCAAAAACGGGAGAATTTCGCAATAAGGAGCACTCTGTATATACGCGGGGGGGTATTATGTATTTGGAAGCACGGGTATTTACACAACAATGCGCGGAGCTACTCTGCCAACACTGAAATTACTGGGAAAAAGGGCGCCCTTTCACGTCGGATGCCCACGAGGGCGGAATCGGAGTGATTTGCATTTGGGAATGTCGAATCTCGACCCTTGGCCTTCCAAATGGATGTACCTTGGGAGACCATCCGGACACGGGCCGTTATGATGCGCCGAAGGCGCTGGCTAGCACCGCGCCTGGCGACCGGCTTCGGCCATCAGGGC
>JBEPWQ010000273.1:0-5551 GCA_041642315.1 Desulfobacteraceae bacterium
CCTTCTCACAATCCGCCCGGGGACGGCGGGTTCAAGTACAATCCCCCGCATGGCGGGCCGGCCGACGCAGAGGTCACCCGGTGGATTCAGGACCGGGCAAACGCCATCCTCCAAGGAAAAAACGCGGATGTCAAACGCATGCCGTATGGCAAGGCTTTATCCGACGACACCGTCCGGGAGTACGATTTCATCACCCCATATGTGAATGACCTCGAAAACGTGCTGGACATGGCCGCCATCGGAGCTTCCGGCCTTCGCATCGGGGTCGATCCCATGGGCGGGGCCGCCGTACATTTCTGGGAACCTATTGCGGACAAGTACGGTCTGAATCTGGAAGTGGTCAACAAGAGGATCGATGCCACCTTCAGCTTTATGTCGGTAGACAAGGACGGAAAAATCCGAATGGACTGCTCCTCGCCTTTCGCCATGGCCCAGCTCATCGATATGAAAGAGCGCTACGACATCGCCTTCGGCAATGATCCGGATGTCGACCGGCACGGTATCGTCACCCGCAGTGTCGGACTCATGAACCCCAACCATTACCTGGCGGTGGCTATACATTATCTTTTTCAAAACCGGCCCCGCTGGAAACCGAAGGCAGCGGTGGGTAAAACCCTGGTGAGCAGCAGTATGATCGACCGGATCGCCGCTCATTTGAACAGGCCTCTTTCCGAAGTGCCGGTCGGGTTCAAGTGGTTTGTGGACGGCCTCCTTGAAGGCGGTTACGGATTCGCCGGAGAGGAAAGCGCCGGGGCCTCCTTTCTTCGATTGGACGGCACGGTTTGGACCACCGACAAAGACGGCATCATCATGAACCTGCTGGCCGCAGAAATCACCGCCAAGACCCAGCGGGACCCGGGCGAATATTACAGGAATTTATCCGAAGAATTCGGAAGCCCTGTCTATGAACGGTTGGACGCCCCGGCCACCCGCCCTCAGAAAGAGGTCCTGAAAAGGCTCTCTCCCGACCAGGTCGAAGCCGACACATTGGCCGGCGAACCGATCCAACGGAAACTCACCCGGGCGCCCGGCAACAACGCCTCCATCGGCGGCCTCAAGGTGGTGACCGAAAACGGCTGGTTTGCGGCCCGGCCCTCGGGCACCGAAGAAATTTATAAAATCTACACCGAAAGCTTCAAAGGAAAAGATCACCTGAAACAGATTCAGGAGGAGGCCAGAGAGATGGTGACCAGCGCCATGCGTCTGGCCGGCGTAACCGATTGAAAAAGCAGGCGGCAGTTCATCGATACTACAGAGGAGGTAGAATATGGAAGTCCAGGAGATGGAAAAAAAGATTCACTGGCTTGGCCACGATACCTTTCGCATCGACGGGAGCAAGGTGATTTACTTCGATCCTTATGAAATTCAAGAGGGCCCCAAGGCCGATCTGGTTCTGATCACCCATGACCATTTCGACCACTGCGTACCCCCCGACGTCAAAAAAGTGCAGAAGGCGGATACGATCATCGTTACCGAGTCCAATTCGGCCAGAAAACTGGAAGGCGATATTCGAAAGATCAAACCCGGCGATTCGGTCACCATTGAGGGCGTCACCATTGAGGGAGTTCCGGCTTACAATACCGACAAAGAATTTCATCCCAAAGCAAACGGATGGCTCGGCTTTATCGTCACCATAGACGGGGTCCGCATCTATCATTCCGGAGACACCGATTTTATACCTGAAATGAAGGAAATGGATGTGGATATCGCAATGCTGCCGGTCTCCGGCACCTATGTAATGAATGCCGACCAGGCGGTGGAAGCGGCCCGGGCCATAAACCCGAAACTGGCCATTCCGATGCATTACGGGGCCATCGTGGGGGATGATTCGGATGCTCAAAAATTTAAAAAGGCCTTAGAAGGAACCGTGGCGGTCAAAATCTTGCCGAAAGAATAGGACTGTAAACCTTTCGGTACTGCTTATTCTTTCGGAAAGTTTCCGATGCGGGGCGCAGGAACGCGGCTTTCCATGGCACTCTCCTTTCTCTCAAGGGCGGTCCTGTCCAGGTCGCCCTTACTCCAATTCCGGTTCACGACCTGGAATTCATTGCATAGAGACGGCTTGAAATCCACCACCAGGCTGGATTTAGCGGTGCCCCTTTCTTGAGCGACTCCGGAAACCTCGATCTTTTTGGTCTCTCTCGACATCAGAGTCACACCCCCGTTTTTTTGGAACGGTTTGAAACCCTTGATCTTTTGCATCGATCCTGATAATAGATGTGAGCGATCCGATGAGGGGTGTTCCGGCTTCTTTACGGAACTGAGATCATACCCTTTGAACCTGATACAGTTGATACTGTCGTAGGGAAGTCGGAGAGGTTTCAGCGGTGCCGTTGAGATCCGTCAAAAACGGCGGTTTTCATCCCTCCTGATGATCCCCTCCTTTCTTCAGTGCGTATCAGGTTTTCCGTTTTAGAATTTTGCTCGACAGTCACAATTTCTCACAAGGAAACCGAGCGCTCATTTACAAAGGAGGCAGATATGCATACAAGAAAAAATCCACAAAAGGCGAAGCCGACAGACACCCGCAAGGTGGCCTATGCCGTTGTTTTCGTCGCCATGGGCGTGGCCCTGGCGCCTTACACCTCTTTCCCGGTGGGAATCGCGAAGATTAATCCCACTCAGCACTTCGTCAATATACTGAGCGCGGTTCTTCTGGGACCCTGGTGGGCGGTAACGGTGGCCGCCGTTATCGGTCTGATCCGAAACGCAATGGGGGTCGGGACCCTTCTGGCTTTTCCCGGCGGCATGATCGGCGCTTTCCTTGCCGGATACCTGTACCGCAGAACCCGAAACCTGTATGCGGGCGCCGGCGGTGAAATCTTCGGCACCGGCATTCTCGCCCCGGTGGCCAGTGCATTGCTGGTTGCGCCGGTCTTCATGGGAAAGGCGATTCCGGTTCTGGCCCTGATTCCCTCATTCCTTGGCAGCACGGTCGCCGGGGCGATCCTGGGGGTGTTGGCTGTTCGAATGCTCGAACGGGCCGACCTGGTGGATCTTACCCCGAGTCTGCAATGAATTCGGAAAAACCGGAGTCGCCGGCGGAGCCGGGAAAAGCGGCATCTGCGGAGAATTTTATCCTTACTGAACAGCTCCGGTATTCTTATAAAAAAGCCCCCCCGGATTGGAAACTGAACCAAATGGATCTGGCGATTCAGGGAAATGAATACTTCCTTATCGCCGGGCCCAGCGGTTCGGGCAAATCGACCTTGTGCCGAACCTTCAATGGCCTGATTCCCCATTTTTACGGTGGGCTTCTGGAAGGCCGGGTGCAGGTGGGGGGACGGAACACGGCGGAATGGACCGTCGGCGATTTTTTCTCCCAGGTCGGCATGGTGTTTCAGAATCCCGAATCCCAGCTGTTTAACCGAACCGTGGAAAACGAGTTGGCTTTTGGATTGGAAAGTCTCGGAATCCCCCGCCAGGAGATGAAACGGCGGGTTCCAAATACCGCCCAAAAATTAGGGATCACGCATCTGCTGAATCGTGATCCCCATTCGCTGTCCGGCGGTGAACAGCAACTGGCTTCGATTGCCGCCATGCTCTGCCTGAAACCGAAGGTGCTGGTGTTGGACGAGCCCTATGCCAACCTGGACCCGGCCCATGTCGGCCGGGTGCGAAAAGCCCTCCGGAATATTCACGGCCGGGGGACCGGAATCATCATCGCCGAACACCGAATGAATTATACCGCCCCCGATGCCGGTCGAATGATTCTGGTCGATCAGGGCCGGATAAAAGAGGATGGGCCGCCGTCGTTCCTCCTGACCTCCAAGAATGCGGACCGCTTCGGCCTGACCTTGGGGTGGAAAGCTGAAAACCCTCGCGTCGCCGATCGGCCGCTTCCCGGAAATTCGAATGAACGGAACCGGACTCCCGTTCTGACGGCCGAAGATATCACCTATAAGGTCGGGGGTCGAATGGTCCTGGACCGAATCCGGTTCGCGATTCACAGGGGGGAGTCGGTCGCGGTTCTCGGAGCCAACGGCGCCGGAAAAACGACCCTGCTCAAACACTTGAACGGTCTTGTGCGCCCCGCAAAGGGCCGAATACGGTTGCTCGGAGAGAGTATTCGAAACCGGAAAGTATCCCAGCTGGCCCGCCAAGTAGGAATGGCCTTTCAGAATCCCGCCGGCCAATTTTTCAAGCTGACGGTTCAGGAGGAAATTCTGGCCGGCCCCCGGGCCATGGATTGTCTGGATGAGGCTTGGATCGAAGAGATCATTCGCCTTTTCGAACTGGTCCCGCTTTTGAACCGTTCCCCCTTCCGGCTCAGCGGCGGCGAAAAAAAACGGGTCGCCTTTGCCGCAGCTCTGGCGGCCAAGCCGGACATTCTGGTAATGGATGAACCCACCGCCGGCCAGGACGGCCATTTCCGAAGCTCATTGGGCGGTCTGCTGTCCGAAATCCGGTCCCGGGGCCGAACCGTCATTTTCGCCACCCATGATCTGGCCTTTGCCGCCGAAAACAGTCCCCGATGGCTGGTGATGCAGGAAGGCCGAATCGTTCGGGATGATTCCCCGGAAACTATTCTACCGGATATCCGCTTTCTGGAGAAGGTCGGTCTTCACGAGACCGTTCGGAAATAAGATCGGTGCTGGACCCGCGAACCAAACTCATCCTGGTGATCCATTACGCTGTGCTGGTGGTGGCTTCCGGCCGACTGCCGAGCCTGGCGACAGAGTGGGCCGTGCTGATCGGCTTTATCCTGATCATGCGCCGGTTGAAAGCATACGGCCGCTGGCTTCGGCTGGTCCTTCCGATGGCGCTTTTTTTCGGTGCGGTAACCGCCTGGTCCGCCGGGGCCCCGGCCGGCATTCTGGCCGGATTGAAGCTCCTCACCCTCACCACCGCCTTTTTCGCCTTTTTCGCCGTCACCCTTCCGGAGGATTTGGGCAATGCCCTGGTCAAAATGGGACTTCCCTATTCTGCCGCATTTGTCACCACCACCGCCATGCAGTTTGTGCCGGTCATCGGTCGAAAAGCCCGAGGAGTAATCGCCGCCCAGCAGGCTCGGGGGATCCCTCTGGAGCCGGGTTTGTATGCGCTTCGCCATTATCCGGCATTTCTGGCGCCGTTGCTCCTTCAGGCCTTTCAGCTGGCCGAGGAGCTTGCCGAGGCTCTGGAAGCCAGAGGTTTCGGCCGTCCCGGCCGTTCCTTTTACAAGGAATACCGCCTTCGCGCCCGAGACTGGATCGTCATGGGAATCGGTGCGGCGGTCACCGCCGCCGTTCTGATGTCTCCTTTCCGCCTCTGAAGTTCTCGGGCATATTAATATACTGTCCATGTGAATGACATCTACCCTTTTTACCTGATTGTCCCCCGGCCGCTCACCTCCTACAGTTTACAGACAGATATACACCAAAAGGCTCCCGGCATAAGAAATATAGCGGGTTCCGATATCCTTGCCTCATTCGAACAGAAAACAAAGGAGTCTTGTTATGAGTGCAGTCGATGACGCCAAGCAGGCAAAAAATGCCACAAAACGGAAGACCCAAGAGGCTGCCAAAGAGGTGAAACCCTGGGTCAAAGTGCTCGCCAGACTCGGATTCGC
>JBEPWQ010000274.1:0-5512 GCA_041642315.1 Desulfobacteraceae bacterium
TTTGCTGATTTGGAGCAGACGGCCTTTTCTCGGCCGGAACATCATCATGTCCCGAAAGAAGGCGACCATGGGCGCCTCCACCTCGATGGATTTGAGCTTGTAGACCCATCCCATCAGGAGTCCGTCCCCGACCTTGTTTCCGCTGGGAAGGGTTTTGGTGCCGTACAGTAAATCGTTGAAGCGCGTGGGCAGGTCGCTGAGGAATTCCTTCAGGCCGATGCTGCGGGTTCCGTCCATCGGGGAGACGCAGGTGATCAGGGCGTCCACCAGGCCGTCCAACTCGCCGGAGAGTAGATCGCAGACCGCTGAAAAACCGCCCTGGCAATATCCGTTGAGGGTTACCGGATTTCCGTGGCGCGCCTGGATCTTTTCACAGAAGAACTTGGTATCGAGGGCGTCATCCTCTCCGGTCATGGTCTGAAGGGCCGGGGTGGTGGAGATATCTTTGAGAATTCGAATATAGGTCGGAATGCCCTGGTTGGCGAAGGCATGGGTATAGCTTCGATTCTCTTCGGGCAGAAACGCCAGAATATTGGCCCCCAATACGAACGGGGGAAGGATCAGCACCGGCTTGCCGTCTTCCCGCACCTCGACATTCTTATCGGTGGGCATGACCTGATAGAGAATGAACCGGTCGGTTTCGGCGAATTTAATATCCCGTCCACGTTCAAAGTGAAATCCGAAATCCGCCTCGGCATCCTGAATGGCTTGGGGGAATGTCTGGGTCACCATTTCCATCATCTTGGCCTGGCGGGCGGAAAAGTCTTCGATATTTTCGCCCTCGGCGCCGAACCAGGTGTTGAGCATCGCTTCTACTGCATTGGGCATTTCCTTTCTGGCGTATTCACTGACCACCCGCATGCTGGCCATGGCGGCTTTGTTGGTGAGATCCAGGTTGAATGTCCACAATCCCAAATAGGACAGGAAACTTTCCAGCGGGGAACGACTCATCAGCCGTTCTCGCTCGACTTCACTGAAATAGTTGGTGGAAATGACGAAAGGGGTCAAGAATTCATTGAGATATTTTGTAAAACCGGCACAGTAATTCTGAGTGGTTTGTAAATGGTTTGCAAAGGCCTGGGCCGGGGTCATCATTTTTTCAAAGAGATCCTCGGACAGGCAATTTTCTTGAGAGTCCTTTAAAGTGGGCATCTTACTGTACCTCCGAAATCCGGGTGAATGCTGATCCCGGCTTTTTGTATGAAGATTTTAGTGGCTTTCAGCCGGGGGGCTTTCGTCCAACTTACCCCTAAGTATGGGTCTATTTTCCTTCTATGTAAATGGGGTATAGGGTGTAAGTTCCTTCTTGACGCACCTTATTGCAGAAATGATTTTCCTGTAGATTCCATGATTTGTCAACCCGGTCGATGAGCAGATCGGTTATGGCAGCCCTTGCCCAAAGCCGGGTTGATAAAATGCGCAGGGTAAAACCGATCGCGATTACTGGGTCTTGGCCTCGGAAACCGAGAAATATTCTTCCACTTTATCAAAATTTTTTTCCACCGCTTCCCGGTATTTGGTCCGACCCTCTTTATAGGCGTTGATCCAGTTGGCCACCGCTTTTTTTCCTTCTTCCGGAAGCCATTCGGCCTGCTCCAGAAAGGTATTGACCATTTTTTCGCCCTGCTCCTGCATGGCGGCCATGGCGTTGAAGGAATTGTCGAAGGTGGTTTTCTGAAAGGCGAGCATCTGCTTAAACATCATTTTCTGGTCCATTTTCGTTCTTTTCCTCTTTTTTGGGTAGTGTTGTCATTGAACGGGTATTCAGACAGGCGCATCGGTGGTCGAACGGGCCTATTTTCCTTCGAACAGTTTTTCCAGCTGGGCGTAGCCGTCTTCAACCGATTTTTTGAAATTGTCTCGGGCTGTTTTGTAGGTATCCATCGATTGCTTCAGGGTCTTTTTGCCCTCTTCGGGAATCAGGGGCATCTGCTCGATAAAGGTTTTCGTCATCTGCTCGGTTTGGTCCTGGACCGCGCAGACGGCATTGAAAGAGCTTTCGAAAAGACTCTTCTGATACGACAGCATCTGTTTGGCGATTTTTCCTTGTTCCATGTTTTGCCTCCAATCTGTGGTGTTAGATAAAAAAAATGGTGCACCCGTGGTCGGTGTGCTGAATGGTATAATAGCGACTTCAAAGATTTTGTCAAGCAAAAAATATTGCAATGCACAATGTACCGCAGGCAAGACCGAATCGATCGGCTATCCTTTTTATACCCTTTACTTTATGCGGCTTTCAGTATATGGATTAATTTGATGTAAAATGAAAACACATGATTTTTGTTGCAATGTGTCACAGTCACCTTTTGCCTTGGGAAATATAAAATGGACCATAAAAAGGTTTTAAAGAAATACCCGAATCGGCGGTTGTACGATACGGAACAGAGCGCATACGTAACCCTGGAGGATGTGGCGAAAATGATCAAGGAGGGAGTCCAGATCGGAGTGATCGATCTGAAAACGAACCAGGATGTCACCGCCTTTATTCTGAGCCAGATCATCATGGAGCGGGCCAAAAAGAACAACGCGCTCCTGCCGGTATCGCTTCTTCACCTGATCATTCGATTCGGTGAAGACGTTCTCAATGATTTTTTTGAGAAATATTTAGAAAAGATCATCGACAGCTATCTCTATTACAAGAAAAACATGGAGGAGCAGTTTACCTCCTATTTGGAGATGGGGATGGATCTGTCCATGCGGACTGAAAAGAACGTTAAAAAAATGACTCCCTTTCATTATTTTTGGGATCATACCGTATCTGAAAAGGAGGAAAATAAGTGAAGATGCACCGATTTACGACTTGTTTTTGATTCTTCTCTGCGTTATGGTGGGGTTAAACCTGAAAATCCAGTTCGATAGGGTGTGAAGAGACCATCATTCGGGAGGAAACGGAGCAGCTTATGGATGACAAGGATCAAACGACCCCGGAGGAAATGTTTTCGTTTTGGATGAAATCGGCCATGGATTTCTGGCAGAATATGGCGACCGTTCAACCGGAGGCATTTACCTCGTTCGGTTTTCCCGGGTTCGCGGATGCCCGGGAAAAAACGAAAAAAGGACCGACCCGTCAGGCCCGAAAGAGTTTTGAAGCCGGTGGCAAGATTTTTCAGTCGATGATGAAAACTTTCAGCAAACCGGAAAATCTGGACGCCATGATGAAGGGGATGGATTCGGTCCCGGATCTGGCTACGGCGATGATGAAGCAGGCCCTGGAAGGCTACCACGAACTTCAGAAACAGTTCATGGAGCGGGCGGTTAAGATGGGGCAGCAGAGCAAGGCCTACAATTTTGAAGACATCGATCAGGACACCTTTCGGGCGATTCGGGAACTCTATGAAAAAGAATTCCAAAAATTCCTGAAGGTCCCTTCCCTGGGGCTGACCCGCTTCTATCAGGAACGGTTCAATGAATTTGTAGACAAACACAACCTGTTTCAGACCTCCCTCAGCGAATTCCTGTACATGTTTTATGTGCCGATCGAGAAGACCGCCGCGGTGATGCAGGAAAAACTTGAAGAGATGGCCGAAACGGGCGAAATCCATGATGACTTCAATCAATATTATAAAATCTGGATCAAGATACTCGAGGGCCACTACATGACCCTGCTAAAGTCCCCGGAATACACCCAGGTGATGGACAAGACCATCAGTTCCCTGGTCCAGTACCGGGACGCCAAGGAGGCGTTTATCTGTGATCTGCTGCAGCGCCTGCCCATCCCCACCAATCGGGAAATGGATGAACTTTATAAAGAAATCTATCACCTGAAAAAGAAGGTGAGAGCGCTTTCCAAGCAAGCGGGCGGCCGGCCTTCCCCCAAGAAGGGGTAACGGTTTACGGAAAGGAGGAGGCATATGAGCGAACCCAAAATCGCCGTTGATCTGATTCTAAAAAAGCTGACCGAAAGCACCGAGAAGGCCAAAAGCCGGGCTCAAAAGGCCTCGGAGGTGCTGCTGGGCCCTCTGGAGACCGATCTCTCCACCACCCCTTTCGAGGTGGTCTATGAAGAGGATCGAATGCGGGTCAAGTATTACAGGCCCGAAAAGGTGGCGCATAAATATCCGCTCCTGATCGTCTATGCACTGATCAACCGCGAGACCATGCTCGACCTCCAACCGGGCAGAAGCGTTATCCAGACCTTTCTGGACAACGGGATCGAGGTCTACATGATCGATTGGGGGTATCCTACCCGCAAAGACCAGTTTCTGACCATCGACGATCACGTCAACATGTACATGGATAATGTGGTCGATTTTATTCTGGGAAAACACGATCTCCCCCACCTGAATCTCATGGGCATCTGCATGGGCGGGGCTTTTTCGGTGATGTATTCGGCGCTGCACCCGGAAAAAATCAAGAACCTGGTCACCACCGTCACCCCGACCAACTTCGACACCGACACCGGTCTGCTCCATATCTGGATGCGAAACACCCATGCCTACGACATGGGCAGCGCCTACGGAAATATGCCCGGCGATCTGATGAACCTGGGATTTCTGCTGCTCAATCCGGCTCGGCTGATCATCGATAAATATATCGGCTTTTTCGAGCACATAGACAACAAGGATTTTGTGGAAAACTTCGTCCGAATGGAGAAATGGATCTTCGACAGTCCGGATGTGCCCGGGGCCACATTCCGGCAGTTCATTGTGGATTGCTATCAGAGAAACCTCCTGATTCAGAACAAACTCGAGCTGGACGGCAAGCGGGTGGATCTCAAAAAGATTACCATGCCGCTGCTGAACATTTACGGCAAATTCGATCACCTGGTGCCGCCCGAGGCATGTAAACATCTTACCAAAAACGTGGGCAGCAAAGACATCGAGGATATCTGCCTTGAAACAGGGCATATCGGCATCTATGTCAGCTCCAAATGCCAGCGTCTGTTTGCGCCCAAAATCGTCGCCTGGCTCAGGGAACGGGAGGATACCCCCAAGAAGCCGACCCGGAGCCGAAAAAAGAAGACCCCATCCACCCGGACTGCCGCCGAAGAGACCGCCTCTGCCGCAGTACCGGTTCAAAAATCCAAAGCAAAGAAGGGCAAAACCACCCCGACCCGGTCCACCGGGAAAAGCACCAAAAACAATAGAGGAGGCCGCTGATCCTGCGGATTTCTGCGCTTTTTAAAAGGACCCCATCGAATGCTGTTCGACAAGGAGAGGAAAGATGACCGATAGAAAGGACTACTTCAAGACGTTCTGTATGATCAGCAAGGCATTCGGATCGACATTGAACCGGGATGAACTGCTGGATCTTATTGTTCAAAGCGCCATCGATAGCATGAACGGAAAGGCCGCGTGCATCTTTCTGGCCGATCCCCAGAAGGAAGATGTGTTCTCTCCTGCCTACCAGAAAGGGCTTTCCGATAATTATCTCCATTCCGATCCCTATCGGGGCAAGGCTATGGTGGACGAACTGGTCAAAAACGGGCACCTCGTTTTCGACGATATCGCTTCGGATCCCCGGGTGGAAAATAAGGAAGCCAAAAAATCGGAGGGAATCGCATCCATTCTGG
>JBEPWQ010000275.1:0-5414 GCA_041642315.1 Desulfobacteraceae bacterium
ATGCTTCTTGCGGCCCTTTCCATCTGCGGGATGCCGCTCTTCGGAGGCTTCAGCGCCAAGGCCGCGGCTTTCGAGCACATTCTGTCATGGCAGCGCCCCTTTATGACGGCCGCCGCCGTGGGAACCGCCGCTATCCTCTCGCGTCTGATTTTTCTGAAACCGGTTCTTGAACCGCTTCCCGGCCGGTTTGCCAGGGATTCGGCTTTGCTTCTTACCGGTTTTCTATTGATCACCGGGGTTGCGGCCGGACCCTATCTCCGTCCCCAATGGCTGGAAGCCATCGGAATCACGGCGGCCGGCTGTGGAGTTCATTATGCAGGGATTCGCCGCCTGATCCGGATACGGTTGCCGAACCGCTGGGAGCGGCTGGAGGATATCATCGGCTTGACCTGCGTCGTATTGCTGGCGTTGATGATCCTCGGAGTCCGGCCATGATCGGAGCGGCCTTTCTCAGTCTCGGCTTCTGGCTTCTAATGACGGGGGATTTCACTCCGGACAATATTCTGATCGGAGCGGCGGGGGCCGCGGCCGTGGCCCGCCTGCCGAAACACCGGGCGCCCCTTCGTCGGTACATTCTCATGGGCCTCAAAGTGCTCGCCGCCATACCGTCGGCCTATGGGCAGGCCCTCAAACTGATGATTCTTCCTCACCCTCGGGAAACAACCGAATGGAAACCGGGAGAAATGGATCCTTGGACGACCTTTGAACAAATCTTTATCATCACACTCACCCCTCAAACCCTGGTCACCGATACCGATCAACATGGAAAGGGCCGGGTCCGGGTGCATTCACTGAAAAGGAAAGCCGGAACATGAATTGGATTATCGCCGGAA
Source organism: Desulfobacteraceae bacterium (assembly GCA_041642315.1). Lineage (GTDB taxonomy): Bacteria > Desulfobacterota > Desulfobacteria > Desulfobacterales > Desulfococcaceae > JAABSQ01. The sequence goes on from JBEPWQ010000275.1 coordinate 834, forward strand.
TGATAGCGGCCCTGGCCCTTCCGATTTTCGATTTCTTTCGATCGGGAACCATATGGGAAAAAATGATGGCCTTCGCCAGCGTATCCGCCAAGAGCGGGGTATTGATGCTGGCGCTGGCGGTGATCAAAGCGGACGGCTTTATCGCTCTGGTGGGCGTCATCACCCTCAGCATGGGAAACGCCGGCCTTATGTTTCTGGCTTACCTCTTTGAACGTCTGGAAATTCATTGCGATTGATCCTTTCCCTTGCCCTTCTCGGTCTCGGCCTTTTTTTCTGGGTCTGGGGAACCCTCTGGCTTCCGGGCAGAAAAACGCTGTTGTGGAAGATACATGTTCTGGGGATTTCCGATTCCCTCGGTTCGGCGCTGATCATCATCGGGCTGCTCATTCGTTCTCCCGAACACTGGGCCGCCCTGACCCTGGCACTGATTTCGGTCATATTCTGGGGAACCAGCTTCGGTTTCGTGATAGCCCGGGGCGCCGGGTCCCGGAGGCAGCCGTGAATCCGGTCCTGATGATCGGGCTGGTCGCCCTTCTTCCCCTCACCGCACTGGTAACCGTCATTCAGAAGCGTCCCTTTTATGCGCTGATCTCTCGGGGAATAATGGGTACCGTGGCAGCCCTCATCTATGCCGCGATGGGGGCCCCGGATGTGGCTTTGACCGAGGCCCTGATGGGTACTCTGCTGACCGTTCTTCTCTACCTTATCGCGGTCCGCTCCTCTATGGTGGTCCAGATCGGATGGCTGGAAACGCACGAATCCTTCCCCCTGCCGAATGGATCGGCCTGCGACCCCTTGTTTGAACCGATCCGCCGATGTTGCCATTCTCATTCCCTGGAACTTGAGATCGTCCGGTTCACCGACCGGTCGGCCATGAACCGGGCCCTGCGCCGGGGCCACATTCATGCCGTGTTCGGGCCTTCCGAATCCGATCACCCGGGAAAGAATGCCGCCGGAGAATCGACTTCGGCACGCTATGTCCTTCGGTTGGCCCAACACGACCGGTCTCTGACCCGGCTCTTTCAATCGTGCTTCTACGACGGCCGAATCGATGTCGTAAAATCGGCGGGCCGGGAAAAGGGTTGAACAAGAATGAGATTTCTATACATATCTGCCGCTGTGATTGTTTTCGCCTGGCTGAGCCATTGTCCGCTCGAACTCGCCGATCCGGCCCCCAACCGGGTGATGATGGTGATGCGGATTACCGGCATTCCGAATTCCGTCACCGGCATATTGTTCCATTTTCGAATATATGATACCATATTCGAGGTGTTCGTGTTTACGGTGGCGGTTCTCGGGGTTCAACATTATCTGCCCCGGCAGCCGGAAGCGATGACGATTTATCATGCTTCTCACGAAACCATCGTGATTCTGGCTCGAATCGGGGCCATGATTGCCGGACTGGTCGCTCTCGAACTTGCCATTCGAGGGCATCTGGCTCCGGGGGGCGGGTTCGCCGCCGGAGTGGCGGGGGGCACCTGCAGCGGGCTGGTGGCGGTCACATCGGAACACTGGCGGTCGCGCGAACGCCATGAAAAATGGCATGCATCACTTTGGGAAAAGTGCTCGGTGCTTCTGCTTCTGGGCCTTTCCGTTCCGATCCTGGCGGGCGTCCAATTTCCCCGGGGATATTACGGATCACTGCTGAGCGGCGGAGCCACCCCTTTGCTGAACTTTCTGATCGCCTTCAAGGTGGCGATCGGATCATGGACCGTATTATACATGTTCATTCGTTTCAGGGGGCTTTTGTAACCAAGGCGCCGAGGTCAAGGAACAATTGAAAGGACTAAAAAATGGGCAATATCGAAAAGAAAATACTCCTGGCGGTGGATGATTCCATCAATTCCAAGAACGCCGTTCGCTATTGCGTCAACATGTCCTCGTTCATCAAAGAACTGACCTACACCCTGCTTCACATTCAGCCGGCGGTTTCCGGATTTTTAGCCGATGAAGCCAAGACCAACATGAAGGCGCAATCGGCCTTGATGAAAATCAAAAAAGAAAACACCCGAAAGTCCGAGGAGATGCTCCAGGCGTTGAAAGCCGACATGGTCGGTATGGGAATCGACGCCGAGCGGATCGAAACCAAGACCGAAACCCGGAAACTGGGGTTGGACAAGGACATTATCGAACATGCCCAGAAAGGCAGGTATGATGCACTGGTAGCCGGGCGCCGCGGGTTTTCCCGTGTACAGGAGGTCTTCATGGGCAGCACCACCGCCAAACTGGTGGAACACTCCCAGGTGATTCCGCTGTGGGTGGTGGACGGCAAGGTGGAATCGGAAAAGATCCTGATCGCTGTGGACGGCTCCGAAAGCGCCCTGCGGGCCGTAGATCATGTCAGCTTCATCGCCGGGGGCAGCCCGAATGTGGAAATCACGCTGGTTCATGTGATTCCCAGATTGGGGGATTACTGTCCCATCGATTTCGAGGATTCGGACGGTGAAGTGGAGTACATCATCTCCCAGGGGGATAAAAAATGCATCGAAAGCTTCATGAGCCATACCTACAGACGCTTTCGAAAAGCCGGCATCCCCGAGGATCGGATCAAGGTCAAGAAGATCAAAAAAAGCATGGGCAGGGTGGGCGGAATCATCATGGAGGAAGCCCGACAAGGCGGCTACGGCACGATCGTCCTGGGCCGACGGGGCGTCAACAAAGCCTTTTTCATGGGCAGCGTCTCCAATTATATTATCAGTCGAACCACCGACCGGGCCATCTGGCTGGTGACATAGTTGAAAAGACAAGCCAATCATGAATACACCTCCCCAAGCCAAAATCGTGAAGGGAATCCGGGTCTATGAATATCGGCTGGACGGCGGCTGGACGGTTCTGGCGGGTAAAACCGATGCCGATAACGACCGGTTGAGCCTGAAACTGGCCCACCCCGACGACTGGTGGTTTCACGTCAGGGGGGTTCCCGGCAGCCATGTGGTGCTGCGGGCCCGGTCCGACGCCGAACCGGACAAGCACATCCTTCAGCAGGCGGCGGCCGTCGCAGCCTATCACAGCAAGGCCAGAAACGCCGGCACTACACCTGTGGCCTGTACCCTGGCACGGCACGTCAGCAAACCCCGGGACGCCAAACCGGGCACCGTACAGATCAAAAAGGAACGGATCATCAAGGTCCGTCCCGCTTTGCCGGAAGCCGACTGAAGCGGTATACCGCATGTTTAAAGGCGTACCGATTTTTCACTCAACTTAGAACAAGAGAAAGATCAGTTATCTTATGCTGACCCAACGCGAAATCATTTCCACTATCGAGATGCTCAAAAATGAGCATCTCGACGTTCGAGCCGTTACCCTGGGCATCAACCTGCTCGACTGCGCCAGCCATGATTTGGAAACCTTTAAAAAGAAAATTCGAGAAAAAATCGCCGGACTGGCCCGGCAGCTGGTGCCGACCTGCAGCGAGGTCGGGGACAAATACGGTATTCCAGTGGTCAACAAGCGTATTTCGGTCAGTCCCATCGCGGTGGCCGCGGCCCCCTTTTCCGCGGACCAGATGGTTGAAGTGGCCAAAACCCTCAACGAAATCGCCCGGGAGGTGAACATCGATTTCGTGGGCGGCTTTTCGGCCCTGGTGGAAAAGGGCATCGCCCGGGGAGACCGGTCGCTCATCGAAGCCATACCCCGGGCCCTGAGCGAAACCGACCGTGTCTGCGCCTCCGTCAACGTGGCCTCTTCCAAAGCCGGCATCAACATGGATGCGGTCCTCCTGATGGGCCGGATCATCAAGCAGGCGGCCGCCCTTTCCGCCGACCGCGACGGCCTGGCCTGCGCCAAACTCTGCGTCTTCGCCAATATCCCCCAGGACATTCCCTTTATGGCCGGGGCCTATCTCGGCATCGGCGAGGCGGACGCGGTCATCAACGTCGGGGTCAGCGGCCCGGGTGTGGTGAAACGGGCCGTGGACAGGGCTCTGGAAGCGCAACCCGACATGACACTGGGCCAGATTTCCGAGTTGATCAAACGAACCGCATATAAAGTGACCCGTGTAGGGGAACTCATCGGCGGGGAGGTGGCCGACCGCCTGGGCATCCAATTCGGTGCGGTAGATCTTTCCCTGGCGCCGACCCCCAATGTGGGCGACAGTGTGGGAGAGATCTTTCAGAGCCTGGGGCTTCTGGCCATCGGGGTTCCCGGCACCACCGCAGCCCTGGCCCTGATCAACGACGCGGTCAAAAAGGGCGGGGCTTTTGCCAGCTCCTCGGTCGGGGGCATGAGCGGCGCCTTTATTCCGGTCAGCGAAGATCTCAATATCTCCCGGGCTGCGGAAGACGGTCATCTCTCTCTGGAAAAACTGGAGGCCATCACCAGCGTCTGCTCCGTCGGGCTTGACATGGTGGCCATCCCCGGCGACACCTCCGAAGACACGGTGGCGGCCATTATCGCCGATGAAATGGCCATCGGGGTGATCAACCGAAAAACCACCGCCACCCGGCTGATTCCGGTGCCGGGCAAACAGGCCGGAGACCGGGCTTTTTTCGGGGGTCTGCTCGGGCAGTCGGTGATCATGCCGGTCAACAACGCACGGGGGGCGAATCCCTTTATTCGGCACGGCGGCCGAATTCCGGCGCC
>JBEPWQ010000276.1:0-5391 GCA_041642315.1 Desulfobacteraceae bacterium
GATGTTCCTCTACGAGGTGGGCAAGACCAAGAAATGGTTCCGCATCAAACGTAAAACCGCCCAGAAGATGCCCGAAGTGGCCGGGCTGGAAATCCGCAAAGACACCCTCGATTTTGAATCCCCCAACGCGATCATGGATCATCCCCCCTTGCTGATCCGCATTTTCGAGGAGAGCGCCCGGCTGAAGCTCCCCCTGAGCCCTGAGGCGAGGCGACTGATTCGAGAATTCACCAACCTGGTGGACGATGCATTCCGATGCGAACCGGAGACGGTGGCCTCCTTTGAACGGATTCTGATCCTCAAATCCCTGGACGCCTTCAATGTCCTCAATGAAATGAGCAACACCGGATTTCTCTCCCGCCTCATCCCGGAAATGGAGGCGGTGGTGAACCGAATCGAGTATGACTCCTACCATGTGTTTCCAGTGGACAAGCACCTGCTCCGCACGGTGCGGATTCTGAAAAGATTCGGAGGCGATGAAGATCCCACCCGGGACGAATTGTGCGGTGAGCTGTACAAAGAACTGCCGGACAAGCGTTTACTGCTCTGGGCCGGACTGCTTCACGACATCGGCAAAGGAGATTCTGATGCCGACCATTCCGAAACCGGCGCCGAAATCGCCGCCCGGGTTCTTCAGCGGTTCGGCTATTCCGAGGCGGATACGGACACCGTCTCTTTTCTGGTGCAGGAGCATCTTCTGATGCTCAAGACCGCCACCCGCCGGGATCTCGAGGTGGAGGAGACCGCCGTCTGCTGCGCCCGTAAGGTGGCGGATCCTCTGCGGCTGAAGATGCTCTATTTGCTGACACTGGGAGATTTGATCGCCACCGGCCCCCGTGCCTGGAATGAATGGACCGCAACCCTCCTGCGGGACCTTTTTTTCAAAACGCTGAGCGTGATGGAAAAAGGGGAACTGGCCAATCAGGATGCGGCGGCCCTGGCCCGGGAAAAGACGGCGGATATTCTGGAAGGCGATCCTTCCCTTCAGCACGGCGTCGATCTGGAAGGGCTGTTCCATGTCATGTCGCCCCGGTACCTGCTCTATGTGCCCACCAGTGAAATTCAGGAACACATCCGATTGTACAAGGATTTGGGGGATCGCCCCTTTCAATGGAAAATCACCGCCGCCCCCGAATCAAACACCCGCACGGTGGCGGTCTGCGGCAAAGACATGCCCGGATTTTTCTCGAAGATCGCCGGGGTGCTGGCCCTCAACCGAATTCATGTGCTGGACGCTCAGGTCTATACCTGGCGAAACAACATCGCCCTGAACCTCTTCACGGTCACCCCGCCTCCGGACCCGATCTTTGAAAACGAGCGATGGGACCGGGCCGAACAGGACCTGAACAACGCCTTGTCCGGCAGACTCGATCTGACCACAGAAGTCGAAACCCAGATGTCCTGCAATCCGTTTCCCGGCTCTCCGGCCTGGGAATTTCCCAACCAAATCAATATCGACAATACCAGCTCCGGCTTTTTCACCATCATCGAAATCTTCACCTGTGATGTGCCGGGCCTTCTGTTTCGGCTCACCGACACCCTGTTCAAATGCCGCCTCGACATCTGGAGCGCCCAGGTCTCCACCCGGGTGGAGCAGGTGGTGGATGTGTTCTACGTGCGGGATTTCGACGGCCAGAAGGTGGACTCACCGGAGCAGGTGGCCCGCATTCATGAAGCCATTGAATCGGAGCTGCCGGAGGCGAGGCCCTATGACAAAAAGACAAAGAACGCCACCTGAACGATAGAACATGACCGGATTTTCTCGGGCAGACCGTCTACCACGGGAGGTGTCAGCGAGTTGCATATGCACTCTGCTGGCAGGTTCAAAAAATAGCTGATACCTGTTCACCCTATGAAAAGGAGACAAATCCAGAATGAAGAAGTTAAGAGTCCTTTTACTTGCACTGCCGATGCTGTTGTATCCTTTTTCTTCAGCTTTCGCTCAGGATGTCCTCAATTCCGGAGACACCACCTGGATCATCGTCGCCTCGGCCCTGGTCATGATGATGACCCCGGCGGGCCTGGCCCTGTTTTACGGCGGCATGTCCCGGTATAAAAACCTACTCAACACCTTCGCCATGACCTTCGTGGCCTATTGCCTGGGCAGCATCGTCTGGGTCATGTGGGGCTACACCCTGGCCTTCGGACCCGACGTGGGCAGCGTCATCGGCGGCCTTTCCCATTTGTTTCTGGCAGGGATCACCGTCGACAGCTTGTCAGGAACCATCCCCACCTATGTCTTTGTGGTTTTTCAAATGACCTTTGCCGCCATCACTGTGGCCCTGGTTCTGGGCGCCATTGTGGACCGAATGAAATTTTCCTCATGGATCGTCTTTGCCATTCTCTGGCTCACCTTCGTCTACTGCCCCATCGCCCACTGGGTCTGGGGCGGGGGCTGGATGTCCGACATGGGGGCCCTCGATTTCGCGGGCGGCAACGTGGTTCACATCAACGCGGGCGTGGCCGGTCTGGTGCTCGCCCTGATGGTGGGCAAACGGGCCGGTTACGGCAAAGAGGCCATGTTTCCCTCCAGTGTGACCCTCACCGCCCTGGGTGCGGCCATGCTCTGGTTCGGATGGTTCGGATTCAATGCCGGCAGTGAACTGGCCGCGAACGGGGTGGCCGCATCGGCCTTTCTGGTGACCAACACCTCCGCCGCCATGGGGGCGCTTGCATGGATGTTCGCAGAGTGGTATGTGGAGAAAAAACCGACGGTTCTGGGGATCGCCTCCGGGGCTGTCGCGGGGCTGGTGGCCATCACCCCGGGGGCCGGGTTCGTCAACATGCCGGCATCCCTGATCATCGGCCTGGTGTCGGGAACCTTCGGCTTCTTCAGCGTGGCCGTGCTGAAGCAGAAGATCGGCTACGACGACTCACTGGACGCCTTCGGGGTCCACGGCATGTGCGGCATGTGGGGGGCCATCGCCACCGGTCTGTTCGCCAACCCGACCATCACCGAGGGCGCGGCCGGACTGTTTTACGGCAACCCCCAACAACTCTGGATTCAGATCGTCTCCATCGTCGCCACCATTGTGTATACCGCCGTGGCCACCTTTGTCGTGGTCCTGATCACCAGGGTCCTGACCGGCGGACTTCGGGTGGAGCATGACGATGAGGTCAAGGGCCTGGACAGCTCGCTCCACGGCGAACGAGCGTTTGAAATCGAAATGTAATCAATGTAACGGACATAAGGAGGTTATTGTATGAAAAAAATCGAGGCAGTCATCAAACCGTTCAAGCTGGACGACGTCAAGGAAGCCCTCAATGAAATGGGGATTCAGGGAATGACCATCTCCGAGGTCAAGGGGTACGGCCGACAGAAAGGCCACAAAGAGATCTACCGGGGCGCGGAATATGTGGTCGATTTCATCCCCAAAATCAAGATCGAAATCGTGGTGGAATCCGATTGGGCCGACCAGGTGGTGGAAAAAATCCAGGAAGCGGCCCATACCGGAAAACTGGGCGACGGCAAGATCTTCGTTCTGCCGGTGGAAAAAGCGGTTCGGGTGAGAACCGGCGAGAAAGGAAAAGACGCGATTTAGAACCCGCCACCATCCCGCCGTCCTTACCGATTCGGCCGGCGCGCTTTCGGGCGCCGGCCGAATCTTTTTTTCTCAGACCAGGATTTCCTTTCATCTTCTTTCTTATCTCGAATCGCTCCGGTAAGGGGCGCCGTCCGCCGCACCGTCCCCAGGTAGATGGCGGTCAGCACAAACCCCAACCCCAGCCAGTTCAACGGGCTGGTCGGCCGCTGAAAGAAGAGCACATCCCAGACGAAAGCCAGGGCGGGCTGAAGCAGCAGCACCAGCCCGGAGAGAGATGCCCGGATTCTGGGCAGGGCGTTGGTGATGAGAATCCACCCCACGGACTGACTGAACAGGCCCAGGGCGACCAGAGCCAGAAAGCTTCCGGTATCGGGAATTCCAAAGCTGCCGCCCTTGATCTGAATTGCGCCGGCCAGCAGGGCCGCCGTTATGAAAGAGACCAGGGTCAGCACATAGAAAATCGACACCCCGGCCTGGTCCGATTGGAGCCTGCGAAGGGACAGCAGAACCCCCGCATAGCAGGCGGCCGCGATCAGCCCGAAATAGACCCCGATTTTGTAGGCCCGGCCGAGCTGATCCCAGTGGAGGCCCACAATCAGAAAAAGCCCCACAAATGCCGTGGGAACGGAAATCAAATAGATCAGCCGGATTCTTTCCCCCAGAAAGATCACCCCGATGGCCGCCAGAATGAAGACCTGAAAATTGGGCAGAATGGTGCCCAGGCCCGGGCCCACATACTGGATGCTGGCATGGTAAAACACCAGATCCAGAGCGAACAATACCCCGCAGATCAGTCCCAGAAGAAGGTGCCTGGAACCCCGCCACTGAATTTCCCCCCGGCGCCAGGCGGCCGGCAGCAGAATAAGCCCGCCGAAAAACACACGGTAGAAGGCGGAGACATCCGGCTCCACCCGGGCGATCTTCACCCAAACCCCGGAAAAGCTGATCATCACCGCCCCGGCCAGCAGCGCGGCCATGGCCAAATGCGGAGTATGCCGGTTGAACTCGGTCATCTTCAATGCGGATACCCATTCCCCGATCGAGAGCGTGTTGGTTGTAAAAAGTCATCTTATATATCCTCGACCCCTCCCGATTGCAAGGACGGAAAATCGACCCCGCCCTGCAGGGTTTACCGAAGGACACCGATCCTGTGCTTGACTTGAATCTGAAAACTCTTTATGTGTTAAAATTCTTTGTAAGATTGCTGAAAATGTGTCACTGTGTACAGACAACAGGGTACTTGAATCTATATGATGATGACGATGAAAGAGAAAATTCGGGATCTGGTGTTGAAGGCGGCAGAACGGGCGCATGAGAGCGGAGTGCTGCCGTCTTCGGCCTTTCCGCCCATGGCGGTCGAGGAGCCGAAACTGGATGCCCACGGCGATTATTCCACCAATATGGCCATGGTGGCGGCCTCGGTTCAGAAAATGGCACCGCAAAAGATCGCCGAGGCCATCATCAACCACATAGAAGACCCGGAGGGGGTCATCCACAAAACCGAAATCGCGGGGCCGGGGTTTATCAATTTTTTCATCGGACCGGCCGCCTGGGGGCCGGCACTCGGGGCCATTCACGAGGCGGACGAGAATTTCGGCAGGTCGAATATCGGCCGGAAGGAACGGGTGCAGGTAGAGTTCGTCAGCGCCAATCCGACAGGTCCCCTTCATGTGGGCCACGGCCGAGGGGCGGCGGTGGGTGATACGGTGGCCAATATCCTGGAATGGTGCGGATACGACGTCCAGCGGGAATACTATATCAATGACTCGGGCCGACAGATTAACACTCTCGGCCGTTCGGTTTACATGCGCTATCAGGAACAGACGGGCCGAACCATTCAGTTTCC
>JBEPWQ010000277.1:0-5387 GCA_041642315.1 Desulfobacteraceae bacterium
GGCCTCGAGAAATTACTCGGTCACCCGTCGGCTCAATGAAACCTGGCGAGGGGTGCATCAGCTCAAGACCATTAAATCGATCACCCAAAACGCGAGCGAGGATCGGCTGCGGACGCTGTCCGAGGAGCTGGTGTCCATCGGCAAATACCTTTTTACCCGGAAAAACCTGAAGCTGGCTCTGGTCGGAGAAGATTCGGCTTTGACCGACGCGGTGCCCCCGGTTCAGTCCATTCTGGACGGACTGGAAGCCGGGGAAGCGGAAGGATACCGGGCCCCGTCTCTGGAAATCGACGCCGAAGGGCTTCCTCGGGAAGGATGGGCCACCTCCACGGCGGTTTCCTTTGTGGCCAGCGCCTTTGAAACGGTCCGTATGGGCCATTCGGACGCCCCGGCCCTGGCGGTGATTGGAAAGATGCTCCGCTCCCTCTTTCTCCACCGGGAGATTCGGGAAAAGGGCGGGGCTTACGGCGGGTTTTCCCTCTACAATCCCGAAGACGGGATCTTCTGCATGGCCTCTTACCGCGACCCCCACATCGTCAATACCCTGAGGGCCTTCAACGGGGCCGCCGATTTCATCCGATCCGGGGATTACAGCGATGAGGACATCAAGGAGGCGATCCTTCAGGTCTGCTCCGAAATCGACCGGCCGGACCCGCCCGGGCAGGCCGCCCGCAAGGCGTTTTACCGGCAGCTGATCGGGCTTACCGACGAAACCCGGGCCCGGTTCAAATCTCAGCTGCTTCAACTGAATCGGGATCGGATTCAGGCCGCCGCCGGCATGTATTTTGAAGCGGGACCGGGCCAGCGCGGGGTAGCGGTGATTTCCAACGAAGACAAACTCAAGGCGGCCAACGCAGAAATGGCGGACACGCCTCTGGCCCTGAACCGCATTTAAACGGGAGGCGAACCGGATGCGCATCGTCATCATCGGCGCCGGGGCCATGGGGTCCCTGTTCGGGGCGTTTCTCTCGTCGGCGGCCGAGGTCTGCCTGGTCGATCCCTACGAAGATCATGTGCGGGCCATTTCCGAAATGGGGCTCACCGTGGAAGAAATCGATGGAACGACTCGAAACTGTCGTTTATCCGCCGTCACCGAATCCGGAGAGATTCAGCCGGGTTTCGAGCTGGCGATCATCTTCACCAAATCCTATTTGACCGAATCGGCGGCCCGGACCGCTGTTCCCCTTTTGGGGGACAAAGGGAAGGTTCTGACCCTGCAAAACGGGGTGGGCAACCGGGAGACCATCGCCCGGGTGCTCGGACAAGGCCGGGCCATGGCCGGGGTCACCTCCCACGGCGGCACCCTCCTGGGGCCCGGCCGGATTCGCCACGGCGGGGAGGGACCCACCCATATCGGCGGCTCCGGAGAAAACATCGAGGCCATGGTGGATGTATTTCGGGCTGCGGGAATCGAAACCCACCTTTGCGAGGATTTGGATTCACTCATCTGGGGAAAGCTGATCATCAACGTGGGGATCAACGCCCTGGCCGGTGTACTTCGGGTCCCCAACGGCGTTCTGGGGACGGCGCCGGAATGCGAACCGATCATTGCCGGGGCGGTAGCCGAGGCGACGGCGGTGGCCGAGGCTTTGGGAATTCGGCTGCCCTATGAAAATTCCCTGGCCCATGTCAAAACGGTCTGTGAAAAAACCGCCGCCAACCGGGCCAGCATGCTCCAGGACATTTTGCGGGGCGCCCGAACCGAGGTCGACGTCATCAACGGAGCCGTGGTGCGAGAGGGGAGGGCGGTCGGAATCCCCACACCGGTCAACCGTTTTCTGTGGGAGACCATTCAGGCGCTGGAGGCGACATTCAGCCATCGGTGCAATTGAATCCCGATCGGAGGCGGCCGGGAAAGAAAGGAGAGCCCATGACAGAGCGGAAGAAAACAACCATTCCGGGTATCAGAGCCAGAAAAGGAACCGGCACCCCGGTCACCATGCTGACCGCCTATGACTACCCCTGGGCGCTGCTGGTGGACCGGGCGGGGATCGATATGATCCTGGTGGGGGATTCCCTGGGAATGGTGGTGCTGGGCTATGAAGACACCGTTTCGGTGACCATGGACGAGATGATCCACCACATCAAAGCGGTGAGCCGGGCGGTGCGGCATGCCCTGGTGGTGGGGGACATGCCGTTCGGATCCTACAACGTCTCCGCAGAAAAGGCGGTGGAAAACGCCACCCGGATTATGAAAGAGGGCCGGGCCGACTGCGTGAAACTGGAAGGGGGCGTTTGTATGGCACCGGTGGTGGAGTCCATCGTGCGTTCCGGCATTCCGGTACAGGGCCATATCGGGCTTACCCCTCAGACCGCCTCGGCACTGGGCGGCTTCAAGGTGCAGGGCAAAAGCGCCGAAGCGGCCCAGGCCCTGGTCGAGGATGCGCGGGCTCTGGAAAAGGCGGGATGTTTTTCCCTGGTCCTGGAAGCCGTTCCGGCCCCGATCGCCAAAATGGTCACCGAGGCGGTCGCCATTCCCACCATCGGCATCGGTGCCGGCATCCACTGCGACGGCCAGGTCCTGGTCACCCATGATTTGGTGGGCCTGTTCGATCGGTTCGTTCCCAAGTTCGTCAAGCAGTATGCCAAAATCAGTGATAAGGTCACCGAGGCCTTTATTCAATTTAAGGCGGATGTGGAAGCGGGACGGTTTCCCGAAGAAGGCCACAGTTTCGCCATGAAGATGGATGAATTGGAGAAGATGAGGCCGAAGGGCTGATTCGGGCGGAATTATTTTGAATCGGCTTCGGCCATGAGCCGTTTCACGAGATCCTTCATCTCCCTATGCAGCGGATTCCAGGCCGCTTTGGTGGCATCCCGCCCATGCCAGGTAAATTCGGCCAGATCGAACCGTTCCCGGGAATATCGAATGCGATCTTTGTCCGGAGGCTCCGGATAGTGTTCAATCCACATCATTCGGTTCGGATCGATATCGAACTCCTTGACCACATTACTTGCGATGTGGCTGGCGCAGCTTTTGACCGTCATTTTTGTCGGGGCCCAGGCGGTCTCATCGGGGAGATCCGAGATGATAACGATGATCGGCTTGAGATGGGCCACGCCTTTTTTTGGATCTTTTCTCAAATCATAGATCCGCAGGCGGCATCGTCCGCTGCCGAGTTTCAGTTTGCCCCCCCACCCTTTCCAGGAATAGATGTCGTCGTAGAGAACCATGCCCGCTCCTTTTCTATTGGGTAAATGCAAATTTCCGGATTGAATATGCTTTATTGTTCAAAAAATAGGCCACCCGCCGACCGGTGTCAAATTTGAATGGGATGAGTTCCTTTTCAAGCCGAGAGCAGTCGCAAAGAATACGATCGGCGAAAAATGGCCTTTTTGCGGTGGATTTTCGACCGATTCGCCGGCATAATTCCGGCCGTGGAATGGAAAGGTCCGAGGAATCAATGGATTCGACCCATTATCAGGTTTGGAATGGATTTTGCTAAAATTATTGGTCTTAAGGAAGGAGGTGAACGAACGCGTTATGAGGGGGCTGGGGGGAATCCGTTTGCCCTCGAACATTCCATTCAAACTTACTACGACCAACTTTGAGGAGGAATCGTATGAAGCGTCGAAAGCTGTTTACCATACTGGCAAGCATTTGTGCCGTTTTCGTTCTAACCCTGGGTTTTTCCGCCGAATCCCACGCCGTTAAAAAACGGGTTATCTTCGGCGGCGGGCCTGCCGGCGGTACCTTTCAGGTGGTTGCAAACGCCATTCAGGTCTATAAACCGGTGAAGAACCTCGAAGACATTCGGGTGCTGGCCCAGTCTTCCGGCGGTTCCGTGGAAAACCTTCGAAACGTCAACTCCGGCAAGGTCCAGATGGGCACGGTCTATTCCGGTCATGTCTATCAGGGGCTGCACGGAATGATGAAAAATGACCCCAACAAATATGAAAACGTCAAAGCGGTGGCCTATCTCTACGGCGCACCCGCCCAGCTGGTGGTTCGGGATGATTCCGGCATCACCTCCACCAAACAGCTGACGGGCAAAAAGGTCGGGGTCGGCAATGCCGGGTCGGGCGCTTTTGCCAACTGTGAACTTTTCTTCACGCACATGGGAATCTGGGACAAGATTGAACGAAATGCCATGGGCTACAATGATGCCGCCGCCGCATTCGGCAACAATCAGCTGGATGCCTTCTGGCTGTTCACCGCCTTCCCCAGCGGCGCCGTGATTATGGCGGCGCAGACCAACGACATCGCCCTGGTCGGCCTCTGGGAAGACGCCGTCGAATCGGGTTTCATTGAAAAATACCCCTATTTTTCCAAGATCGTCATTCCGGCCGGCACTTACAAAGGCGTGGAAAAGGATGTCAACTCCTTTCAGGATGCGACCCTCTGGGTGGCCAATGCGGACGTCCCCGAGGATGTCGTTTACAAGCTGCTCTCCGTCATCTACACTGAAGAAGGGCTTAAGCATATGGTCGGTCAGAAGAAGACCTTCAAGGAAATGAGCGTTGAAAACGGCCCCAAAGGCATCGTCACCCCGTTCCACCCGGGCGCTGAAAAGTTCTGGAAAGAAAAAGGGGTGCTGGACAAGTAAAGCAGTTTCCATGAAAGCAGTTTCATGACGGATCGGGGGGGACCGGTCGACAGGGCCGGTCCCCCTATTTTCCTTTCCTGCCAGCCGTCCCCGCGAGGAAGCCATGTACAAAAATTTAAAAGGCTTTGAGAAAATCATCTTTGATGCTCTGTCGGTGTTTCTGGTCCTCTACTACTCCTATTCGGCGGTCATCGAACCGGCTTCGACCCAGTACCATCGAGGGATTTACGTCATCATCACCTATATCCTGATTTTTCTGGCCTACCAGTCCAAATCCAAAATCGGGCGGGTGATCGACTATATTCTGATCTTGCTCTCCATGACCACCATCGGGTACTGGATACTCAATTTCGAAGTCATCAACTATCGAACCGGCATCGAAACCCCCCTGGACCAGGCGGTCGCCGTGGTCGGCGTTCTGGTGGGAATCGAATTGGCCCGGCGGGTGGTCGGAAGCGTTTTTGTGATCCTCGGCGTTCTCTTGCTGCTGTATGGGGTCTACGGGCCTTACCTTCCTGAGTTGTTCGCCCATGGCGGCGACACCTTCAAGGGGCTGTGTACCAGTATCTTCTATCGAAGCGACGGTGTGTTCGGGATCATGGCCAACGTCCTGGCCACCTATGTGGTGCTTTTCGTGCTCTTCGGCGCATTCCTGGAGAACTGCGGGGCCCAGAAATTCTTTATCGACTTTCCATTGGCTGCGGTGGGACACAAAATCGGCGGGCCGGGCAAGGTCTCGGTCATCGCTTCCGGGCTTTTCGGTTCCATCTCGGGAAGCGCCATCGCCAATACCGTTTCCACCGGTGCCTTTACCATTCCCATGATGAAAAAGGCCGGGTT
>JBEPWQ010000278.1:0-5324 GCA_041642315.1 Desulfobacteraceae bacterium
TCCTGAAGAAACCCTTCCCCCTGATGACTTTCCTGAAAATCTTGCCGAAGATAGAGTGTCGACTTCAGCTTCAGCTGCGAATCCCGACCGTTTTTTTAATCCGTTTGAAGGTCTTGCGGGTCCCATGGCGGAAAACATAGAGGCCACGGCGGAGGTTCACAGGCGGTTTCTGGAATTTTCGGATGAAATGACCCGCCGGTTCGGCCGGACCTTTTCCCTGCAGAATGAACTGCTGGCGCATATGATCTCCGGCCGGTTTTCGGAAACCAGCCGGACATCGGCATCAACATCTCAACCTGAAGCGCCGATTCCGGCCGTTCCGCGGGAGATGTGCATGGAATTTGCTGTCGGGTCGGTCGCCAATGTTCTGGGACCGGAATTCGCCGAGGTGGACACCTACCGGGCCCGGGTCCGTCTGCCGGATGAGCCGCTCATGCTGGTGGACCGCATTCTCACGGTGGAGGGTGAAAAGGGATCCCTCGGCTCCGGCCGGGTGGTGACCGAGCACGATGTCCTGCCGCAAGCCTGGTATCTGGACGGGGGTCGAGCCCCGGTCTGCATCTCCGTCGAAGCCGGTCAGGCCGATCTTTTTCTCTGCTCCTACCTGGGGATCGACCTCAAAGTGAAGGGAAAACGGACCTACCGGCTTCTGGATGCCAAGGCAGAATTTCATCGGGGGCTCCCGCGGCCCGGCGAGACCATTCGATATGAGATTGAAATCGACCGGTTCGTCAAGTCGGGCTACACCTACATGTTTTTCTTTCGTTTCGAGGGGTATATCGGCGACGAACATTTGATCTCCATGCGGGACGGCTGCGCCGGGTTTTTTACCGAAGAGGAGGTTCGAAATTCCGGCGGCATCATTCTCACGGAAGCCGAAAAGCATCCGCAACCCGGTTTCAAAGATTTCCCCGACCTGGTTTCCGTTCCGGGTGTGGAAAGCTATCCGGACGCGGCGGTTGAGGCCCTGCGAGCGGGAGATCTCGCCCGGTGCTTCGGCCCCGACTTCGCGGGGATCAGGGTACCGGAGTCGCTGCGGCTGCCGGACGGGCGAATGCGGCTTCTGGACCGGGTGCTTCATCTTGATCCCCTCGGCGGACGATACCGACTGGGAATGATTCGGGCCGAAGCGGACATCCACCCCGACGACTGGTTTTTGACCTGCCACTTCGTGGACGACATGGTCATGCCCGGCACCCTGATGTATGAGTGCTGCAACCATACCCTTCGGGTGCTGCTTCAGCGGATGGGATGGGTCGTCGATAAGCCGGAAGCCTGCTATGAGCCGGTGATCGGGATCGAGAGCGTGCTCAAATGTCGGGGACCGGTCACCCCCGATACCCGTCGAGTGATTTATGAAGTCGAAATTAAGGAGATGGGATTCAACCCCGAACCCTATGTGATCGCGGATGCCATGATGTTCGGCGACGGGCAGAAAATCGTTCGGTTTACCGGGATGTCGGTGAAGCTGACCGGGGTGACCCGGGAGGATCTCGAATCTTTCTGGTCGGGGCGCAATAGACGGATAGAGGCTGCCACCGGCACCTCCGGAACCCCGTCTTCTCCCCTGTACACCCGGGAACGGATTCTGGCCTTTGCCGTGGGAAATCCCTCGGAAGCCTTCGGGGAGCGGTATACCCCCTTCGACCGGGATCGCTTTATCGCCCGGCTGCCCGGACCGCCCTATTTCTTCATGGACCGGATCATCTCGGCTGAACCGGAGCCCTGGATCCTCAAACCGGGCGGCTGGATCGTGGCCGAATACGATGTGCCGCCCGATGCCTGGTATTTCCGAGCAGACCGATCCGGAACCATGCCGTTTTGCGTGCTGCTGGAGATTCCGCTTCAAGCCTGCGGCTGGACCGCCGCCTATCTGGGCTCGGCATTGCGCAGCGATTCGGACCTTAAATTCCGGAACCTGGGCGGAAGAGCGGTTCTTCACAGACCCGTCGGTCCGGATGCCGGACGGCTGACCATGCGGGTTCGTCTGACCCGGGTCTCCCAGGCCGGCGGAATGATCATACAGAACTATGATCTGGAAATTCTGAACACCGATAAAACGCTTTATCAAGGTGAGACCACTTTCGGTTTCTTTTCACAAAGCGCGCTGGCCCAGCAGGTGGGGATACAAGCGGCCGGGGAGACGGCCTACCAGCCCTCTTTGGAAGAGATCGCCGAGGGCGGCTCCCATCCGTTTGCGGCAGAGGCGCCGCTTACTCCGGATGACCGCGCCGTCGACCCGGCGCCGTCTCTGGCCATGCCCGCCAAGGCGCTTCGAATGATCGATCGGGTGGATCTCTTCGTTCCGGACGGCGGACCCCACGGATTGGGTTTTATCAGGGGAAGCAAATCTGTGGAGCCCGATGAATGGTTTTTTTCGGCCCATTTTTATCAGGATCCGGTCTGCCCGGGTTCTCTGGGCATCGAATCCTTTTTGCAGCTTTTGAAGTTCGCGGCTTTGCAACGATGGAAACACTTGAAAGAAAGCCATCGATTTGAAATGGTGTGCGAGGATCCTCACAGCTGGATCTATCGCGGGCAAATTATCCAGAGCAACAGAACGGTGGAGGTAGACGCCGTCATCACCCGCATCGAGGAAGGAGATTCGCCCGCCATGTGGGCGAACGGGTATCTGAAAGTGGACGGTCTTTTTATTTATCAAATGGAAAACTTTGCGATTCGGCTGGTTCCGATTCATTCCCCTGGTTGACATCTATGCGCTATTTCAAAGTTAATATCAATTCGATCGGGTACGAACTGCCGCCCAACGTGGTCTCTTCTCAGGACCTGGAAAATCGCCTGAAACCCCTTTACCAGAGGCTTCATTTTAAACAGGGGCAACTGGAGGCGATTACCGGGATTTTTGAAAGACGATTCTGGGACCCGGGATACAAGGTCTCCCAGGGGGCGGTGGCGGCCGGTCGAAAAGCGCTGGCGGCTTCCGGTGTATCCCCCGGGGATATCGGCATGCTCATTTACGGCGGGGTCTGCCGGGACAACCTGGAACCGGCCACCGCCTGTGCAGTGGCGGACGGCCTGGGACTTGGAGACCGGACCCAGATCTATGACGTATCCAACGCCTGCCTCGGGGTCATCAACGGGATGATTCAGGCGGCCAATGCCATCGAACTGGGCCAGATTCGGGCCGGACTGGTGGTCTCCTGTGAAACCGCCCGTGAGATCGTGGACATCACCATCAATCGCCTCCTGGAAAACCCGAATATGGCGCTTTTCAAGGAGACGGTCGCCACCCTGACCGGCGGTTCAGGAGCGGTGGCGGTGCTGCTGACCGACCGGTCCCTTTCCGACCGGGGGCATCGCCTGGTCGGCGGGGTGACCCGAAACGCCTCCCGGTTTCACGGACTCTGCCTTTGGGGGCCGGATGCCGGATGCGCGGTCGACGGCGTTCAGGTCATGAAGACCGATTCGGTCAGCGTCCTCAAAAACGGGGTTCAGCTGGGTGCCGACACCTACCGGGATTTTATGGCTTCAATCGCCTGGCCTTCCGACAAACCCGACAAGATCATCTGCCACCAGGTGGGAGCCTCTCATCAGAAGACGATTCTGGAGTCGATCGGCATCCCGAAGGAAAAAGATTTCACCACCTTTCAGTTCCTCGGAAACATCGGCACCGTCTCCCTGCCGGTTACCGCCGCCATTGCCGATGAGCGGGAATTTCTTGAGCCCGGCGACAAGGTCGGTTTTTTCGGCATCGGCAGCGGCCTGAACTGCATCATGATGGGGGTGGAATGGTAAGTGATTTCCGTCGGCTCTACCCCTTTGACTCCCATTTTTTGAATCTGGACGGAGTTCGTTACCATTACCTGGATGAGGGGCGGGGAGATCCGATCGTCATGCTTCACGGCAATCCGACCTGGTCCTTTTACTTCAGGAGAATGGTGCGGGGGCTTTCTACTGAATACCGCTGTATCGTGCCGGACCATATCGGATGCGGGCTCTCCGACAAACCGGGAGCGGATCGATACGGCTATCGACTCGAGAACCGGGTGGCTGATCTGGAACATCTTCTGGATTTTCTATGCATCGACCGGAATATCACCCTGATGGTCCACGACTGGGGCGGAATGATCGGCACCATCTACGCCCTGCGGCATCCGGATCGGATCAACCGGTTGATTCTTACCAATACCGCCGGCTTTCCGCCGCCCGGGAACAAGGGCCTGCCGATTCGGCTGTGGTTGATTCGATATTTGACGTTCTTTGCCGTTCCGGCGGTTCTGGGGTGTAATCTTTTCGCCCGAGCCGCCCTGTACATGGCTCCGCGAAAACCGCTTCCGCCCGAGGTCAAGGCCGGGCTGATCGCTCCCTACGATTCTCCTCGCCACCGAATCGCAACCTTGAAATTCGTTCAGGACATTCCCGGGACTGAAAGAGACCCCAGTTTTCACCTCGTCCAATGGGCCGGTCACCACCTGCACCGGTTGTCCCATCTTCCGATCCTTCTTCTGTGGGGATCTCACGATTTCGTGTTCGACAACGACTATCTGGAGGAATGGCAGAGACGGTTTCCCCATGCCCAATCCCGGCTTTTTTTGAATGCCGGTCACTATCTGCTGGAGGATCAGCCCGACGCCGTTCTCGCGGAAGTCAAAGACTTCTTGAAAAAACATTCGTCCTGATGTAGTAAAAGACCTTACATATCATTTACCCAGAAGCCTCCCTTCAAGGTATCGCATGGACAATACAGAGCAGTTTCGAAAAATCGAAGCAGAAGAGAACGAGCACGCCGCGGAGGAAGAGACCGGTGAATCCATTGAAGAAAAGCCCACCTTCGAGACCTCACCGGAGAAACCGTCGACGGAAGCGGCCTCTACAAAGGAAATTCCACATTCAGAGCCATTCTCCCCGGGTTTCCCCGAGCCTGAAGTCGCGGGTATCCAGGAACCGAAATTCATTCCCGGCGCGTCCTCTTCGCGCATCGTCAATATCGCCTTTCGCTTAAAAGAGATGGCCGATCGCCGGCCTCATAAACGCGCAGTGGTGTTCCCGGCGGGATGGGATGAAAACGGACGGGTGGCGTATACCCATCTCACCTTTCTTCAGCTCGATCGGGAATCCGACTGTCTGGCCCACGGGCTTGAATCCGTCGGGGTGAAACAGGGCACCCGAACCATTCTGATGGTGAACCCCAGCCTCGACTTCTTTGCGCTCACCTTCGCTCTTTTCAAGGTCGGAGCCGTTCCGGTGATCGTGGATCCGGGGATGGGGTTAAAACGAATGGTGCAGTGCCTCAAGGAGAGTATGCCGCAGGCCTTTATCGGCATCCCCAGGGCGCACCTTCTCAAATGGATTTACGCCGGAAA
>JBEPWQ010000279.1:0-5320 GCA_041642315.1 Desulfobacteraceae bacterium
TTCCGGAGGTTCGAATATGTCGGATGCCGGACCGGCCTTCACCGGCCGCATGCCGAAACCGGGCCGCCCGGGAGGCCACGGGCGAATTTCTGGCCTTCACCGACGCCCGCTGCAAAGTCCCCCAGGCCTGGCTTCAAGAACTGCTTCCGGCCTTTCGGGACGAGACCCTGGGCGCCGTGGGAGGCGGCACCGATTTTTTCTATGAGTACACCGAACTCGACCAGTACCTGCAATTCCGTTCTCAGATGAACCGGGCCGATGAGTTCGTCCGGTTCAGCCCGGCCGAACCCTACATCCCCATCGCCGCCTGGAATTTTCTGGTCCGGCGATCGATCTTCGAATCGGTGGGCGGGTTTCAGGAACCCCTGAGCCATGCCGGAGAGGCCGACCTTTTCTGGCGAATTCAGGAGGCCGGATACGGGCTCGAATACCGCCCACTGGGAAAGGTGCTGCAACTGCCCCGGGACCGGTTTTTTTCATTTCTGAAACGAAGTTACGTGAGCGGTACCATTGAACCGATCCTTCAGAAGCGCCATCCGACCAAGGTCAAACCGTTTCTGGTGCCGGTTATGGAATCGCTCCTGTGGCTTCTGGTGATTCTGTCCTTTCTGCTGGGGTCGAGCTTCTGGCTGATCTCCGCCCTCGCCCTTTTTTTCATAAACGCCGGCATCAAATACATTCGAATCCGGCGCCGGAATCTGCCCATCGGGCCGCACCATGTGATGCTCACCGCCCTCAAAACCGATTTGAAATTTCTCCATTACTGCACCGGATTCGTGTCCCGCCACTACCTGCTGGTGGGGCTGGTGATATTCTATCTGCTGCCGGTGCCTGCGGCCGCCATCTTTGTGGCCCACCTGACCGCCGGCATTCTGGATTACAGCTCCCGCTTGCCCGAGGCCAAGTTGATCTCCTTTTTCATCTTCTTTTCCATGGAGCAGTTGTCCTATCAGGCGGGCCTCTGGTATGGCTGCATTCGGGAACACCATTTCAAACCCTTTCGGCCCCGGGTAATCTTTCGGCGGGATCTGTGGACCGATGACCTGGAAACATCTTTCCAGGGGGAATTCGCTCCTTCGGAGAATTCGAAAAAGGCGGCTTCGGGGTAAAATACCAGGAAATCGCCTACCATTTCTCTCCGATTGATTGCAGGAACACCAGTGAGGCCTCTTGTTCAAGTGCCGGTGCAATCATCTCTGCCTACCCTATGTCCGGCGAGGGCAGAATCAACCCTCTTCCCCTGTAATATGCGGCTTGATATCCAGAATCGGCGTTCCGTCGAACATATCGATTCCGCGCACATCGATTCGGTTGCCGTGGACGGCGGTGACCTCCACCACCGACAGGCCGATGGGGTTGGGCCGCCTGGGCGAACAGATGCTGAAGACGCCTTTGGCCTCGGATTTGTGGGGCGGGGTCTGAAACAGCAGGTCTTCGGAAAAAGGCGGGCTTTTGTGGAAATGAAACAGCACCACGATCTTCTGGCCGGGCTCGATGTCTCGCAGGCCCGGCGTGTATTCGGGGTCGATTTCCAATGTGCCTTCCACGTCCGACAGGCTCCAGTGGCGGGGCAGATCGACGGCATCGGTGCGGACGGTGCCGATGGGAACCATCGGTATGTTCATTGAATCTCCTTTCGAATGATCTGATTACGCACCCACCGGGCACGCCAGTTCACATCTGCGGCAATATTGAATGACCATTTCGTCGGATGCATCGCCGCCCGCCTCCGGATCGGGAACCGGTTGGCGCTCATTCAACCGCATCTGTCCGGCGCAACGCTGTCGAGAATAAGCGCCGTCGGCAAAGGCCTTCATGGGGCAGGCCCGGTGGCAGGGCTCATCGCAGGTATCGCACGGCGAAAACGGTTCGCGAAGCCGGGTCGGCGCCAGGTCGGCCTGCACCAGTATCCCGCGCAACCGAATGCGGGGGCCCCATTCCGGATGAAGAAACAGGTTGTTCCGGCCGACGATTCCCAGGCCGGCCAGAACCGCCGCGTCCTTGAGGAACACCCCGCCCCGTTCTACATAGTAGGGCAGCTGCACCGCATCCATCGCGTACTGTTGCCGAAGATGAGCGATCACCCGCTCGGATATGTCCATGAGCCGCCGGTTGCCCGGGGTATTGCCCCGCATCCACCAGTCCAGCCGGGGCGCATCCTCGGGGTGCTTTACACCCAGCACCAATACCGTCCGGGCCTCGGCGGGCCATTCCGGCGCCGGTTCTCCGTCCAGGCCGGTGGTCGATTTCCAGGCGCTCGAATTCGCCCGGTAGGACCGGCCGTCCAGCACGGCCGATAACACGGCGATCCCCGCCTTGACCCCGTAAAGCGATTCAATATAGTCGATGATCTCTGTGGTGAGGGAGCTGTCTTTATCCATCGGGCGGTCTCCTTTGCGTACCATCATTGCAGATCATTTCGGTCTCCTCCGTTCCCAGTCCATAGCATATCCCCCACAAAGAATTAAAGGTGTATTTCAGAAAGCAGATATGGTAAAATCCGATCTCATAAATACACTGAATCTTCATTATCAAAACCGAGTAAAAAGTGAGGAGGGGAATCAAGGAAAGAGGCGTCGAAAGGCATGCGCCGAACTCGGATTATCTATCTGCCGGAGAAAGCTCCTTACTCCGACAGATCGACCGGGGGATGGGAAACGGTTTGGGCCCATGGGCATAATGGAGATGAATACGAATCGGATTATTTCCGCAGCGGCATGTCTGGTGTTGTTCTTTTACGGAAACGCCGAAGGGGGCACCCCCTTTCAAGGAACCAAGGCCGCCGGAATGGGAGCGGCTTTCGTGGCGATCGCAGATGATCCCTCGGCCGTCCTTCATAATCCCGGCGGAATTCCCCATCTCGAAGGCACCCAAGTGTACACGGGCGCCACCGCCATCATCGGATCCACCGAATACGAAAATCCGGCCGGAGAAACGGAAGAATCGGGAACCCAGGTCTTTTTGCCGTTCCACCTGTATCTTACCAGCGATTTGAAAAGAGACGATCTGGCTGTGGGATTCGGCATCTACTCGCCTTTCGGCATCGGCGGCCGGGAGTGGCCGAAAGACGGACTCACCCGATATCTCACCACCGACAGCCTGATCAGTACCCTGGCGGCCGGTCCGGTGCTCGCCTGCCGGGTACTGCCATGGGTGTCGGTGGGGGCGGGCTTTTTTTACATGCACGCCTGGAATGAAGCCGAACGGAAGGTCGATCAGTCCCCACTCGGTGCTGAAGACGCCGAATTTTCTTTGGAAGGGGACGGCGGCGGATTCGGCTATAATTTCGGCATTCTTCTGTTTCCGGAACAGCGGTTCAGCTTCGGAGCAGCATACCGAAGCAAAGCGGATGTGGACCAGGACATCACCATCCGCCTCAAAAACCTGGCGCCTGCCCTTCAGACGGTGACAGGCCGGTCTGAGATCGAGGTGAATGCGGATGGTACGCTCGATTTCCCCGAGGTGCTGAGTTTCGGCATTGCGTATCGACCGACGTCGGCCTTCACTTTCTGTCTGGAATTCGAGTGGACCGGCTGGTCCCGGTTCGAGAGATTGGAACTCGATCTTCACGAAGAGGTTCCCCGGGCGGGGCTGACCGATTTCGCCATCGACTTCGATTATGAAGACATCTGGTTCATCAAAATCGGTGCCGATTACCAGGTCACTCAAAAGTATTCGATCCGGTGCGGATATGCCTATGTGTCGAGCCCTGTGCCGACCCATGCCCTCAATCCGGGCAATCCGGATGCGGACCAGCACAATGTGAGCCTCGGCCTCGGGTATCGCACGGGTACATGGACCCTCGATTTTTTCTATATGGCCGATTTTTTTGAAAACAGACGCACCGATAATCCGGCATTTCCGGGCGAATACAAAAATTTGTCCCACTTTACCGGATTGAGCTTCGGCTACCGATTCTGACTCAGCCGGCCCGCCGGTGCATTCCGCCATTGAAGTGGCCCTGACAAAACCGGATTGCAGGAATTTTCTGAAAGCAACCGCTACGGAGGCAGGGTATGAATCTTACGTTTAGTTATTCCAAAATCAGACCCCCTCGGCTGATGCAGGTTATTCACCGGGATCGTTTGATCGAAACCCTTACGCACCACCGGGAACAGAAAATAATTCTCATCCTCGGCCAGGCGGCCCAGGGCAAATCGACGCTCGCGGCTTTGTATGCGAAAACCTGCGAAAGGCCCTCGGCCTGGATCAATCTGAGCATCGATGAATCCGACCCGGTGAACCTGTTTCGATTGGTCATCCACTCCCTGCAATCGGTGCTGCCGGACCATGACTTTTCAGGCATCCTTCAATATGCGGCCATGGATTTCGGCCCCAGGGAGGAAGTCCCCCTTTTTCAAGGCTGGATACATGCGCTGACCGAAAATCTTCCCTCACCCGTACAGGTGGTCTTTGACGGATTGGACCGCCTTTCCCCTGAGGCGCCTTCCTTTCGACTGCTTCAGGTATTCATGGAAGAGCCGGACGCCAAAATCCGCTTCCTTCTGCTTTCCCGATCCGAACCTCCTTTTGAAATTCACGGTTGGAAGATGCGGCAGGAAGCGGCGATGATCACCAATGAACAGCTCGCTTTTTCTCTGGAGGAGACCCGAACCTTTTTAAAAAAGGTCCACGAACTCAGAATATCAATGGATCAGGTGGAGAGAATCCACCGTCTGACGGAAGGATGGGTCGGCGGATTGCTTCTTTTTTCGGAGGCATTCAAGCGGGTGCCGAGAATGGTTCAGGAACATTTTCTGACGGAAGCATCCATCCAAGAATTCAGAAAGGAAGCGTTTAAATACCTGGGTGAGGAGATATTTTCATCATTGAATGAACGATCCAAGCGGTTTTTGCTTACCGCCTCCATTCTGGAGACAATGGAACCGTCTGTAGTTCGAGAAGTTCTGGAGACCGAAGAAGCTGAAAAGCTATTGGAGCGATTCTCACAAAGGAATGTGTTCGTTCATTATGTTTATAATCCTCAAAATCGTAAGATTTTCCGTTTTCATCAGCTATTCAGAGATTTTCTCAAAAGCAGATTCGACCTGGACACCACGCCAGAAGAAAAGCGTCGTCTATATCTCAAGGCGGGGCAGGCATATCGACAGAAGGGATACCATGAATACGCACTGGACTGTTTTCTTCAGGCCGGCACCTATTCGGAGGCGGCCGAGGTTCTTGAACACATCGGCGTACCTCTGCTGAAAAGCGGAAGAATCGGGGATCTGGCACAACGGCTTCGAATGATACCGGACGAATTGTTACAGCAAAATTCATGGCTGCTTTTCTTTTACTCAATGACCCGCCGTTTTACCGC
>JBEPWQ010000280.1:0-5294 GCA_041642315.1 Desulfobacteraceae bacterium
ATCGCCTTTCCATTGCGTGAAGTATGTCAGGTATTCAGCCGTTAAAAGAGGCGGTGAAAACGGAGCGAGTCGATATGGCGGAAGCATTATCCGGCACAGAACGGGTCGGCATGGGTGTGGACGGTCTGAACCACATCCTCAAAGGCGGTTTGCCGAAAGATATGGTCTATCTCGTCCACGGCGGGCCGGGCACCGGCAAAACCACCCTGGGATTTCATTTTCTGCGGGAAGGGGTCCGGATGGGCGAGCGGGTGCTCTACGCTTCTTTGCTCCAGACCCGGCCGGAACTGGAGGCCATTCTGACTTCTCATGGTTGGTCTCTCGAGGGGGTTGATCTGCTCGAACTGCCTGAAAATATCCGGCGGACTTCAGTGGAAGAGCAGACCCTTTTCAGCACCGCCGATATCGAGCTGCATGAAGTACACAACACGATTCTGGAAGCCATTGAGAAGCACAAGCCCCAGCGCCTGGTGTTCGATTCCATTACTGAACTGGGCATCCTGGTGGACAGCCCCTATCAGCTTCGCCGGCAACTGCTGAAACTGAAACAGCACGTCAACCGACTGGGCTGCACGACCCTTTTTACAGCCAGTGAATCCAACGCGGTGGACCTGGAATCGCTTCAGACCGTGGTGCACGGGGTGATCGAACTCGGCATTCACCGGCCCGGTTACGGTGAGCCGCGCCGATGGCTGGACCCGACCAAGATGCGGGGCATGGACTTTATCGGTGGGCGCCATGATTTCCGAATTCTGACCGGGGGCCTCGAGGTATACCCTCGAATCGAGGTGAGCCATACCGAACGCCAGGCGCAATGGGGCGTCATTTCCAGCGGCAATCCGAAGTTGGATACATTGTTCGGCGGCGGTCTGGAAGAGGGAACCGCCTGTCTGATTACGGGAACAACCGGGGCGGGCAAAAGCACCCTGGCCGGTCTGTATGCGGATGCGGCTGCCAAGCGGGGGGATCGATCCGTGATTTTCTGCTTTGATGAACGACGCCAGACCTTTCTGCGGCGCGCCTCCGGGCTCGGAATGGACATGGCGGACCATATCGAACAGGGGCTGATTGACCTGCGCCAGGTCAACGTCGGGGAGTTGACCCCCGGCGAATTCGCCTTCCAGGTGCTTCATGCCACGGACGAAAAAGACCTGAAGATCGTAGTCATCGACAGCCTCAGCGGATATTTGAATGCCATGCCCGAGCAGCGCCAGTTGATGGTGCAGCTTCATGAACTGCTGAGTTTTCTGAACGGCGCCGGTGTTCTGACCTTGCTGGTTGTGGCTACCCAGGGGTTTACCGTACATAAGGCGGAGGATGTCGATGCCAGCTATATCGCCGATACCGTGGTGATGATGCGGAATTTCGAGGCCGGCGGCATGATTCGCCGATGCATTTCGGTCCTCAAGAAACGCCACGGGGATCATGAGAAGACGATCCGTGAAATCCGAATCGACCAGGAGGGGGTTCGAGTGGGTGAACCCCTGCGACACTTCCGCAATGTGCTGTCCGGATATCCGGAATTCATCGGTGATATCGAATCCTTGATGAATGACGGGAAAAATGATGAAACAACCGGATATTCATTCTGAATCTCTGAGCCCGGTGGGGAAGGATTCGGCGGTTCTGGTGATCGCCCCCACCGGACGGGATTCGGACCTGTCTCGTGATTTGCTCCGCCGGGCCGGCGTGGAATGCATCGCCTGCCGATCTTTTGACGAACTGATGCGGCGGATCGGGGCCGGCTCCGGTCCGGCGGTTATCGCCGCTGAAGCGATCAACGCGGCGGCCGCGGACCGACTGCAAATCGTGCTTGAGAATCAACCCAAGTGGTCGGATCTGCCTCTGATCATCTTCACCGGCCGCGGGGGGTTGCCGCAGTATCTGGAAGAACTCGCCCGGCGGCGCAACACCACCATCCTGCACCGGCCGATACAGGTGACCTCCTTTATCACCACACTCCGGGCGGCCGTCGATAATCGTCTCCGGCAGTACGAAGTGAGAGACCTGCTGGGTCAGCTGTCGAATCGGACCCGGCAATTGAAGCGGCTCGCCCTGGAATTGACCGACGCCGAAGAACGGGAGCGGGATCGACTGGCCGGTCTTCTCCATGACGATCTGCAGCAGATCCTGGCCGGGGCCAATTTCCATCTGGATGGTTTTTCCAAAAAGATTCACAAAGAGGGGATCGAATCGGCCATCCGTGAGGTGTCCCTCCTTTTGAAACAGGCGATCGAAAAGTCCCGCAGCCTGTCCCAC
This sequence comes from Desulfobacteraceae bacterium, assembly GCA_041642315.1. Classification (GTDB taxonomy): domain Bacteria; phylum Desulfobacterota; class Desulfobacteria; order Desulfobacterales; family Desulfococcaceae; genus JAABSQ01. The sequence goes on from JBEPWQ010000280.1 coordinate 2,260, forward strand.
GATTTAAGTCCGCCCACTTTGAAACAGCACGGCCTGGTGGCCGCACTGCACTGGCTGGCCGATCGGATGCAGCAGATGCACGGCCTCGGCGTCACCGTAGACGCCCAATCGGATGCCGAACCCTCCCATGTGTCCATGAAGCTGTTTCTCTTTCGCTCCGCCCAGGAGTGTCTTTTCAACACCGTGAAGCATGCCGGAACCGACGAGGCCGGATTGGAATTGGTCCGTTCGGCCGAAGGGGTTCAGCTCCGCATTCGGGATGCGGGAGCGGGATTTGATCCCGAAGAAATCACAAATTTCGATGAACCCGCCGGTTTCGGCCTCTTCAGCATTCGGGAAAGGGCGCTTCTTCTGGGGGGGCGGTTTGAAATTCAAAGCACCCCCGGGCAGGGGAGCGTCTTCACCCTGGTGATGCCCCTGGATTATGCCGGGCCTGGACCCGATTCATCGGCACCCGGGGGAAATTGGGATTTATCTCTGGAATCTGAGGCGGTACATGCGACGACCTCTCCGGTGCTGCGGGTCGCCCTGGTGGATGACCATCAGGTCATGAGAAGCGGCCTCAAAGCCTTATTGGCCGACCAGAAGGGCATCGACGTTGTCGCCGAGGCGGAGAACGGAGAGGAAGCCCTGGATATGGCCGACCGAATCCACCCGGACGTGATTCTGATGGATGTGGCCATGCCGGGCATCGGGGGCATGGAAGCCACCCGACGGATCAAAGCGCGCCATCCGGAGATTCGGATCATCGGTTTGTCCATGTTCGATGATCCGGAAACGGCGATTCGAATGCGGGAGGCCGGGGCCGAACAATATCTCTCCAAAACCGGTTCGGGAGAGACCCTCATCCATGCGGTGCGCGGCCCAAATCGTCCTCCGGCAAAAAACTGACACGTCCTTTTCAGTCGGAGGGTCCTCATTTTTTTCCGGGATCGATTCAAAAGGCGGGCTCGTTTACAACAGAAGCAGAATCAGCGCGAGCAGTATGAATGCGGCGACCGCCATCAATACCCGGTAAGGGAACCGGTTCGGTTCGATATGGATCAGCAGGTTGGGCGCGCCTGCTTCAGCTTGCTGTTCCAGGACGGAACCGGTCAGATAGCCTTTTTTCTCTTTTGCAAGCCGTTCCCGAATCATACCGGCGGCATCGGGGGGCAGGTGGCCCAGGCCTTTTCCTTCCAGAGTTTCCACCACTACCGAATAGCGATCCACCGGATGGGGTTTCAGGCGCACCTTGTCGCCCACCCTGCTTTGTCGGATGAATTCCTGCCGGGTCGTACCGTCTTCATTGAGGTCGCCGGTACCTGAAAGCGGTGTCGTGATGATCATCACTTTTCCTCCTTTTTCGTTTCTTTCCTTCCGGAATCCGGATGATTTCCCTTAGGACGAGATGCTATGGGGATAATCCATTGCGGCCAATACCGTCTTCATGGTATTTTTGAACCGTAAAAAGAGGATATGGAGCGCCCCTGCTCAGCATTCTCCAACCCAAAGGGAGGACGATACCACCATGCATTTGCCGTCGGACAATATGGAAGGCGGGCTGCCCGCTGTCTGCGGTGCGGAGGATACCATTGCGCAAGTGGCGGCCGAAAACCGCCGTCGGCGCCTTTACCTGCCGGAGAGCGGCCTCGATTTTACCCGGCTGCGGGCCTGCGCAGCCCCTGCCCTGCACATGCACCAGCCGCTGATACCGGCGGGCGGGTCGGACTTGCGTACGGCCGAGGTGATCAGCAACCTGCAGTATATGATGGAACACCCGAATGAGGGGGACAACCACAACGCGCCGGTTTTTCACTGGTGTTACAAACGGATGGGGGAATTCATTCCCGAATTGGTTGCCGAAGGAAAGCGGCCCCGCATCATGCTCGATTATTCCGGGACCCTGCTCTACGGATTGCAGAAAATGGGGCTGAACGATGTATTCGAGCACCTCAAACGGATCACCTGCGATCCGGCCTTTCGCCCGTGCGTGGAGTGGATCGGCACCGCCTGGGGCCATCCGGTGGCTCCGTCCACGCCGGTGCAGGATTTCCGGCTCCATGTGCGGGCCTGGCGGCACCATTTCGCCTCGCTTTTCGGCACCGAGGCCCTGGCCCGGGTCCGGGGGTTTTCGCCTCCGGAAATGGCCTTGCCCAATCATCCCGATGTGGCCTACGCCTTTGTGAAAACCCTGAAGGACTGCGGCTATACCTGGGTTCTGGTTCAGGAGCATACCATTGAACGACCACTGGGCGGGAATTCTCCTATATCCAGGCACCTGCCGCACCGGCTGGTCTGCACCGACAGTGCCGGAGAAACGGTCTCCATCATCGCCGTCATTAAAACCCAGGGCAGCGATACCAAACTGGTGGGACAGATGCAGCCGTATTATGAGGCCAAGGGGTTACATCGAATTGATCTCGCCGGGAAATCGGTTCCCCCGATCGTTGTCCAGATCGCCGACGGCGAAAACGGGGGCGTGATGATGAACGAATTCCCACCCAAATATCAGGAAGTGGTGCGGGAATCCGCCGGCGGTGAAACCGCATTGGTGAACCTGACCGAATATCTGGAGTATCTGGAATCTCTCGGTATATCGGAAACGGATCTTCCCGAGGTGCAACCCATCCATCAGCACCGGATCTGGGAGCGGATGGAACCCGGTGAGGGACCGGAGCGACTGGCCGAGATGATCGAGGCGGCGGCGAAGGCAGACGATCGGTTTCATATGGAGGGCGGCAGCTGGACCGGCAACATCTCCTGGGTCCGGGGCTATGAGGATCTTCTCGGCCCCATGGAGAAGGTCAGCGCCCTGTTCCAAGAAAGGGTGCTTCGATCCGATGTATCGACTTCGGAATACCGGTACCGGAACGCCCTGTTTTACCTGATGGTCTCTCAGACCAGCTGCTACCGATACTGGGGGCAAGGGCGGTGGACCGATTACGGGCGGGAGTTGTGCCGGCGGACCGAGGCCATTTTGACCTATGATTTTTGATAACAGAGGTCGGCAGCGGCCTCATCCTCCAGGAAAAACCCCACCGCTACCGATACCG
>JBEPWQ010000281.1:0-5294 GCA_041642315.1 Desulfobacteraceae bacterium
TCATGGCCCTGGTGACCGGTTTGAAACGCCTGTCCGAAGATGGCGGTGCGCCTTTCCAAAAAGACATATCGGTGAGGCTTCCGTTCGTCATCGCTCTGGCAATCAACTTCGGAGTCGGCACCCTGCTCTTCATGCAGGTGCTTTACGGCCACTTCTTTTATGTCAGCTCTCAACTGATGGCGGTCTACTGGTTATCGGTGATCGGGCTGTTGATCCTCGGGTATTACTGCGCCTACATATACCAATACAAATTCGAGGCCCTGGCGGGGCTTCGAAACGGTATTATCGGCGTAACGGTGGCCTGTTTTCTGGTCATCGCTTTTTTCTTCACCAACAACATGACCCTGATGCTGGATCCCACCACCTGGCCGCGATATTTCGTGGAACCCGGCGGAACCCTTCTCAACCTGTCGGACCCGACGGTGCTTCCCAGGTATCTCCATTTCCTGACCGCATCCATGGCCGTGGCCGGCCTCTTCACGGCCGTGGTATGGACCTTGAAGGAAAAGAAAGGAATTTCCGGGGCCGAAGAGCACATTCACCGGGGAATGCGGTGGTTCACTATCGCCACCCTCTTTCAGGTGCTGATCGGGTTCTGGTTCCAAATCAGCATTCCCAACCGGATCATGCTGCTTTTTCTGGGGGAGAGCACGCTCCACACCACCGTATTCATCGTCGGACTCGGCCTGGTGGTGCAGGCCCTCTATTATGGATTTAAAAACCGGGTATGGCCGGCGGCCTTTTCCCTGGTTCTGCTGGTTCTGGTGATGGCGGTGATGCGGGACCTGGTTCGTCGGGCCTATCTGGCCCCCTATTTCAAAGTATCGGACCTTCAGGTTCTCGGTCAGTATACCCCGCTGCTGGCCTTCCTGATTATTCTGACCGTGGTGGCGGCGATACTGGTCCACGCGGTCCGAATCGGGAGGAAGCGAACCGAAGGGTCCGGTGCAATTCAACCCAATTCAACTTATTTCAATGGATAAGGAGGCTTAAAAGGACAATGGATTTTAAATTTCACCTGGAACGTTCTTGGACACTGACGCTCAAATATATCGGGCCTTTGATTTTGATTACCCTGGCCACCGGAATCGTCGGTTTTCTAAGCATCGGAATACTGGCACCGGTGGTATTGGCGGGATATATGCAATCCATCCTGCTCATGATTCGAAGCGGCCGGGAGCCGAAGATTCAGGATATCTTCTCTGAAATGCGGCTGTTTCTTCCACTTCTGGGGTTCGGACTGGCGGCGGCCATTCTGATCACCATCGGTTTTTCCCTTTTCTTTCTGCCGGGCATCCTGGTGATCTTTGGAATTACCTATATCTGCCTCTATATGATCCCGCTGATGACCGACCGGAATTTCGGACTGATCGACGCCGTCAAAGAGAGCTACCAAATGGTCAAGGGTGCCGACGCCATGGACCATGTGATCACCGCGATTCTGTTCGTGTCCATTTCGGCCATCGGCAGTTCCGTTTTTGTCGGCTGGCTGTTTACCCAGCCGATCGCCACCATCTTGTTGCTGTCGGTTTATGAGGAAAAGATTCATCAACATCCGCCCACACCCCCGACGTATGACACATCGCCCCATAGGCCGCCGGAGGAATCCGGAACGGATGAGGAGCTGAAGCGGAAATAGCGCGATCTGTCTCACCTTTGAGTAAGGTCAACCCGCTCCGATAAATTGTATGGGCAACCTCCGGGTTGCCCTTTTTGTTCCGATTCGGTTTCGCTGCCGAGTGATATTTACTTCCCGAAAATTCGGGAGGCAAGCCGGATGTCCTCCGGGCAGAAGACGAACAGGCATTTTTCATCCGGGGAAGAAACCGACCCGTAGACATAATTGATATTGATTCCCTCCTCACCGAATTGCGTGGTGATTTTGGCCAGTTCACCAGGCCGGTTCTCCAGTTTCACAGCGATCACATCCACCGTATCAAAGAGATAATCGTTTTCGGTCAGCAGGGCCAGGGCTTGTTCGGTATTATCCACCAGCATTCGAATCAGGGCGAATTCGGCAGAATCCTTGCGCATGGAATTGTAACTGGCGCTGGAGGCGATTCGTTTCAATGATTTTCCCCGGGCCTGGAAAAGGGCCTGCACGTACTTGGAAGCATCCTGAATCGTAATCGCATCGATGTTGATTCCTTTATCGGACAGCAGCGTAGAAAGTCTCCCCAGTTCTCCCGGAACATTCTTCAAAAACAATGAAATTTCGGTTCTAACCATTTCTCTTTTCTCCTTTTTAATGGCTTTGCTCAGCCGAAAAAAAAACCGCACCACTCCGGCTAAGCCCTGCACCGTGTTTTAGCCGTTCTGTTCGCGGCATATTAGGGAAAATAAAAAGTCCAGTCAACCGGTTATTCCCCTTCAAATTGAGACTTGCGGGCCAGAGGGTTTTCCGGTAATAAAAAAGAAGAAATCCAATCCCATCACCCCAAAGGAAAAGGACGGACGTCGCAATGTCGGAAAAAGGAAAAAAGGTCGCCTATGTTGAAAGGGATATGGAAGAATTCATCCCTTTTTTTCTCGAAGAGAGCCGGGAGGAGATTCGCAAGCTGATTGAGGCCTTACAAGCGGGGGATTATGAAATAATTCAGGATTTCGGCCATAAAATCAAAGGCTCATCCAGGACCTGCAGCGAAGGCTTCAAGGAGATGAGCGATATCGGCCTGGCCATTGAAAATGCAGCCAAAGAGCAAAAAAGCATGAAGGAGATTCAGGTGCTTGTAAAAGAATACATCGACTACGTCAACACTGTGGAGATCGTCTATGTCGATTAAAGACTCGACCGGCGGGCGGATTGTGCGCCCCCCTTTCCGGACACCTTTTCGATATTGATCGCACCGAGCTTGACCAGAGTCAGCAGGTGGTTGTAGGTGCGCATGTCGGTGATCTGGCTGGCGTCGATGACCTCCTGAACCCGGCCGTGCTGTTGAACCAGCGTCAGCACCTCCTTCAGCCCGGGTCGGTTTTTAATTCGGCTCACTGTATCCAGCTTCTGGGGATTGATGCTGATCAGGTTGTTGAAAGATATTCGCCGCAGTCCCTGCAGCGTTTTCACCTCCCGGTTGCCGTCTTCCAGGAGATAATCGAGATCATCCCATATGGATTGGTTCACCACCACCGGAATTGTCTGAAACTTCGGAGCGCCGCCCCGTTCAGAGAATATCCTATAGAGCGCTTTTTTCCCGCTGGTGCGGCCGTGAAAAGCATTCACCACTCCGCCTTCCTGAAAAAAGATGGCCTCCTTGACCGACCGGTTGTCGATCTCCAGAACTCCGGTCATTTTACGGGCTTGAATGTTCTCGAGCACCTTTATCAGCCAGTTTTCAATCAGAAGCCTCGGTTCTTCGGAAATTGAAAACGCCTCTTTATCGGGTTCATCCTGAACCAGAACGATATTTTTCTTTAAAAGATCGCATAAGATGGAGGCGGCCCGGGGTCGGCTCATCTTTCCGCTGTTGATAATCTCATTGGCGGTGAAGCGCTTCTCAACCATCCACAGAATCTTCTGGATTTTGTCCGACCCGTACCGTTCTTCGATTTCCGAAGGGGCCTCCTGGACATTGGTCATCAGCAGAACATCCAGGTCGGGAAGTTGCTTATAGAGCCCCTTGGCCTCGTCAATCAACCAGCTTCCCTGCAGAAGGGCGGCCATATTGGTGATTTTGATCTGCTCGGGTTCATCGACGGTTCGGCCGAAAAATTCGAAAAATCCCTCTTCCTCGTCCATCAGCCCGTAAAATGCCTCGACCCCTTCCAGCGCCCCGAACTGAGCCTTTACCAGGTTGCCTTTGTTGAACAGAATCCGACCGATGGTCTTTCCCTCTGAAGTGGAAAACTCCAGCTCACCGCTTTTGTGGTTGGATTCGACGATCTGCATGGCGTCATTCAGATTCATCTGGGAAAGATGGCCGCTGAAATCGGCCTGTGATTTGAAGGTTCGGGCCTTGGCTGCTCTCTCCAGCACCTTTTCCATGCGTTCCAGCAGAAAATCGATCTTGACCGGCTTGCACACATAATCGTCCGCTCCCAGTCGAAGCCCTTCCAGTTGATCGGAGGTATCGGTTTTGCCGGAGAGAAAAATAAAAGGAATATAAGCGGTTCTGGCATCCTGGCGCAGCTTTTCACAAAATTCATACCCGTTCATCAGGGGCATCTGAATATCCGAAATGATCAGGTGCGGCTTGAGTTCGGGGATCCGTTTGAGCGCATCACCGCCGCTGCTGTAATATTCCGTCTCAAAATCGGCCTTTGACAGCTTGAATTTCAGAAATCGTCCGATCTTGGGATCATCATCAACGATGAGGACCTTACCTTTCATTTTTCCTCCTTCATTGCCGAACAGAGACGGGTTTCAGCAATGGGATTTCCGGTATTCTTTTTTCCATCCGGTGGCTAAGCTTTCTCTATCATCCCTGGAGATGAAAAAATGTAACATTCTCCTCGAATTCTACAGAAATTCGGAAAATGGTCAATTTTATTTTGCCGGTATCAAATATCCACATCCCTTTAAATTCATCAATGTATCAGAAAAATCGATAGTCGGCGATCTTTTTCAAAGAAAAAACGGGCCATGATCACCATTTCGGCCACCTTTCTACCATTCAGGCTTGGCCGAAACGATGATCAACGCCGAAAAAAACGCACCCGGATTTTGAGATCAACAAAGTGAAAGTTCAACGGAAAATTACATTTTGCTCTTGACATACCGAAGTAATATCAATTATAGATTACATAATAAATTATATTCATTAAATTTATCTGTTTTAATTAAAAGAACAATCGCCAATGCATGAGATTATTTTCCAGAATTTTCAAGTATTCGTATTCATAGTATTTTTTGGATTACTGCGCGCCTTTTGGGGCGTGCTGTCAAAGACATGACCGCCCTTTATGGACGGAAGCGGCGCTTGCCGCTTCGCTAATAAAGAAGGAGAAAACATGACGGCACCTGTACACGAATACACCCCCGAAAGTACCAAACCCTTTCTTCAGGAGGTGATGGAGCGATCGGGCCAGATGCTGACCGCCTGCTATCAGTGCAGGCGATGCGCCGCCGGGTGCACCGTCGGGGATGAAACCGGATGTTTCACCCCGAACCTGCTGATCCGAACGGTAGTGCTCGGCGACCGGGAAACGGCGCTGAACAATGAACTGGTCTGGAAATGCGTTTCCTGCTACACCTGCGGGGTGCGTTGCCCCAACGACATTCAGACCGCTCGAATCACCGAAACCCTCAAAAAGATGGCCAAGGAGAGGCATGCCGAACCGCTTCAGCCCAAGGTGGC
>JBEPWQ010000282.1:0-5279 GCA_041642315.1 Desulfobacteraceae bacterium
GCGTCCCGGCCCATGGCCCCGGTCACCGCCGAGGGCTCCCGTCGCTTCACCGACTGGACAAAGGATTTGAGCTCCTCCTCCAGGGCATCCCCCTGAGTGAAGCACAGCTGTTCGATATCCATTCCCGGAATCAGCCCGCCGCTCTCCCCATTGTCGGTTTTTCGGACAATCGTGATCTCGCGGCTGGCAAAGTCGACCGAAATATAGGTGTCTTTCTGAAACAGGCGGATCTTCCGTTCGTTTTTCATGGAAATCCGGCTGGCGGTCACATTGGCCACACACCCGGTGGCGAACTGAAGACGGGCGTTGGCGATATCCACATGATCCGAAACCGCCGGAATGCCGGCCGCATGGATTTCGGTCACCTCCGCCTTGACGAAGTTCAAAATAATGTCGATGTCGTGGATCATGAGATCGAGGACCACGCTGACATCGGTACACCGGTTCTTGAATATGGCCAACCGGTGGGATTCGATGAACATCGGCCGGTCGATGACGCCCTTGAGGGCCATCACCGCCGGATTGAACCGCTCCAGCTGCCCCACCTGAATGATATTTCCCCGGGAATCGGCGATATCGATGAGTTCATCGGCCTCTTTCAGGGTGGTGGTGATCGGCTTTTCGATCAGCACATCCGTATCGTTCAGCAGAAAGTCCCGACTTACCTCGAAATGGTGCGGGGTGGGCACCGCCACGCTGACCGCATCCACCTTTCCGATCAGATCATGATGAGAGGTAAACACCGGTACCCCCATTCGGCCGCCGATCTCCTCGGCCCGGGACCGGTCGGTGTCCGCCACCCCCACCAGTTCCACGTCCGACATGCGTGCATATTTTTCCGCGTGAAACTTGCCCAGATAACCGACCCCGACCACCCCGACCCGGAGCTTGTTTTTTTCTCTTTTCATGCTATTTCCACCTCAGGTTCTCGTCCAGGGCCACGATCGCGATGCCGGAGGCATCCGCCAGAGCGATCATCTCCTCCCGGTCGAAAACCACCGCTTTTTCAGCCTCCACCGCCAGTACCCCGGCCCCGGCTTCGGCCATGATTCGAATGGTTTCCGATCCGATGGCCGGAATATCGAATCGGGTATCCTGCTGCGGCTTGCAGATTTTGACCACCACCGCATCCCCGCTGCCCAATCCGCCGCCGCGGCGAATGGTCGCATCGGTGCCGTCGATTGCCTCCACGGCCAGAACCGAACCGCCTTCCGCCACCACGCACTGGCCTACATCCAGTCTTCCGATCTCCTTGGCGATCCGCCATCCGATCTCGATATCCGCATTCTGGGACCGGCTCGGTTTTCGCCGGGTCCAGCATCCCTTGGAGGCCAGCAGATCCGGCAGCAGAAAGGTGGCCGAGCGGATGAGAATCCCCTCCGATTCCAGTGCCCCGGCAAAGGCGCTCAAGAGACCGTCGTCATGGGTATGGCGAAGACCGGCGATCAGCGCAATGGCCTTGGTGTCGGGACGGACGTCGGTGAACATTCGGGTCTTTCGAATCGCCCCCACCATCACCGCCTCTCCGACCCCGTGTTTTTTAAAAAACCGGATCAGCCGCCGAAGCTGGCCCAGATGAAGCCACTCCACCGCCTCGGCGTAATCCTTTATGGCCGGATCGGCTTCACTGGCGTAGGCCGCCACAAAGACGGAAAATCCTTTCGCCCGGGCGGTTTTCGCAAAAATAAGCGGGAACTGACCGCTGCCTGCGATGATTCCGATTCGCATGCTTTCCTGTTCCGATGGATGGAAAATCACGTTTGGAATTTACATCTCCGGTTCCGGTTTTATCGGGTGATCCCCCGGTCGGTGGCCTGAATGAATTCAATAAACTGGACCACTTCCGGGATCTGATCCACCTCCGCCCGCACCCGTTCCAACGCCTCATTGACCGTGAGCCCGACTCGAAAAATGATGCGGTACGCCTTCTTGAGAGCGGATACGGTACTTTGGGGAAAACCCCTTCGCTTGAGGCCCACGGAGTTGAGGCCGTGCAGCGTGGCCCGATCACCGGCCGCGATGACAAAGGGGGGAATATCCTTGACCACGGCGGATTTTCCACCCACATAGGCATAAGCACCGATCCGGACAAACTGATGGATGGCCACCAGTCCGCCCACGGTCACATAATCACCGATGGTGATGTGGCCGGCCAAAGTGGCGTTGTTGGCCATGATCACCTGACGCCCGGTTTTGCAGTCGTGAGCCACATGGCAATACGCCATCAGAAAATTTTCCTCCCCCACCTCGGTGATTCCGCCGCCGAAGCCGGTGCCGCGGTTGACCGTGACGTATTCCCGAATGATGGACCCCCGCCCGATCTTGACATAGGTCTCTTCCCCGCTGAACTTGATCGCCTGGGGCTGGGCCCCGAGGGAGGCGAACTGGAAAATCTGGCAGTCCGACCCGATGGTCACGAAGGGATCGATGGTCACATGAGGGCCGATCCGGGTGCCGGACCCGATGGTCACATTCTCGCGGATAACGGTATACGGCCCGACGGATACATCGCCGTCGAGTTCGGCTTTGGGGTCGATAATGGCTGTGGGGTGTATCATGTCTCCTCTCCGAAGGTGGCCAAAAGTTCGGCTTCCGCCACCCGCTTACCGTCCACGGCGGCGACCCCGGCCATTTTGACGGCTCTGGAACGGGCTTTGATCATGGTGACCTCCAGGATCAGTTGATCGCCCGGAAGGACCGGTTTGCGAAACCGAACCTTGTCTAGTCCCATGAAATAAATGAGCACCCCATGGCGGTCTTCCGGCTGAGATTCCATCACCAGCACTCCACCCGCCTGGCCCAAGGCTTCGATGATCAGCACACCCGGCATGACCGGATTTCCGGGGAAATGTCCCTGAAAAAACGGCTCATTGGAAGTCACGTTCTTTAATGCGATGATCTTTTCCCCGGGGACGATTTCCATGATCCGGTCCACCAGAAGAAAGGGATACCGATGGGGCAGAAACCGCATGATATCTTGTATCCCATACCGGGGATTCACCTCTTCTTTCATTTCTTCCTTCATTTTTCCTCCAGGGCCTTCAGCCGCTTCTCCAGGTCTGCGATCTGTTTTTTCATCTCCGGCAGACGGGGAACCACCGCCTGTACCCGAAGCCATTGAGCGTGCGGCAGTTCCGGAGAACCGGATACCACGCTCTCATCGGGAATTGATTTGGCGACCCCGGCCCGGGGGCCGATGATGACATTGTCGCCGATGCGGAGGTGTCCGGAGACACCGGCCTGGCCGGCCAGAATGGCGTGCCGGCCGATCGTGGTGGACCCGGCGATCCCCACCTGGGCCACCAACACGGTGTTTTCCCCAACTGTCACATTATGGGCGATGTGGACCAGATTGTCGGTTTTGACCCCTTTTTGAATCCAGGTTTCCCCGAACGTGGCCCGATCGACGGCGTTCAAAGCGCCGATCTCCACATCGTCGTCAATGCGTACGATGCCGGTATGGGGAATCTTGTGGTAGGCCTCCCCGTCCGGAGCAAACCCGAACCCGTCACTGCCGATCACGGTTCCGGAATGGATAATCACCCGGTTTCCGATTCGGCACCGCTCCCGAATCGTGACATTGGGAAAAATTTCCACATCATTGCCGATGGTTACCTCATTCCCGATCACCACCCCGGAATGCAAGCAGACCCGGTCTCCCAAGGAGACCCGGTCATTGATGACCACGCCCGGGGATATCGTGACCGCCTTTCCGGCGGAAAAATTTTCGCCGATGTGGGCGCCGGGGCTGATGAAATCCCTGGGAGCCGGCCTGGGATGAAACATTTCCACCACCCGGGCGAAGGCCACCTGCGGGTTGCTCACCCGAACCAGCGGCTTTTCGGAGGCCTCGAACTTCAGGGGCACGATCACGGCCCCGGCCTCGGTGACACCGATCTTTTTCAGGAACTTCGGGGTACCGGCCAGGGTGATCTGATCCGGACCGGCGGTTTCAAAAGGAGAAACCCCGGCGATCATCATGTCCGGGTTTCCCCTCAACCGCCCATCCACCGCGTCGGCGATCTCTTTCAGGGATATCCGCATGTGAATGCACCTCATTTCTACCGGTCGATGCAACCGGTTTTATTTACCGGGTTTTGGCGTTATAGCGTTTCAGAAGCTCATCCGTGACATCAATGGCATCCGGGTAGTAGAGCACCGCACCCTTTTCAATAATCAGAAGATAATTTCCCTTATCCCCGATCTGCTTGACGATCTCAAAGACGTCCTGTTGAATCCGCTTGATGATCTTGGCTTCGAAGATCCTGAAATCCTGAGTGTTCTTCTTTTGAAGCTCCTTGAAGTCGTTGACTTTGATCCGGAACTCGCGTCCTTTCTGTTCGCGCATCTCCTTGCTCATCACCAGGGCTTCGGCCTCCAGTTTGCTTTTGAGATCTTCGATTTCCCGGCCGGTTTTCCGCAGGCTCGACTCGATTCGCGCTTTCTCCTTTTCGATTTCGGCCCGCGCGGCCTTGCCCGCGGTCGACTCCTGAATGATGCGTTCAAAATCGACGATGCCGATCTTGTCATTTGCGCCAAAAGAGACGCTCACCCACAACAGGGCGATCACTCCCGCTATAAAAGCGATTCGAACTGTTTTCATGGAAAATCCTCCTCATTGGAATTCAAGGACCGTGTTCCGGTCCCGTTTTCAGATTTTTAGACAACAATGCTTTAAAATGCGCTCCCCATGGCGAACTCCCAACGGCCGTCTTCTTCGCCTTCCCGAGGATCCAGCACATATCCGTATTCGATACGTATCGGCCCCATCGGAGAATACCACCGAAACCCAAACCCGGCGCTTTCGCGGAGATCTTCGAACCGAATGGTTTCGGAATCATCAAATACGTTTCCGGTATCGAAAAAGAGCACGCCCACCAGTCCCGCTTCTTTGATCAGCGGGACGATCAATTCCGCATTGAACTGAATATATTTGAATCCGCCGACGTCGGCCCCGTCTTCATCGACAAGGCTGATGTCCCGCCAGTCGAAACCCCGCAGGGAATTGATGCCGCCCAGGTAAAATTTTTCGTAATCGGGAAGATCTCCGCCCGAATGCTCGGTCACATACCCGCCTTCGGCGTGCAGAAATCCCACCGTTTCCCAGAAAAGGGGGATGTACTGGCCGGTCTCGGCCAGATATTTGGTAAACGCGATGTCCCCGCCCAGCCCGGCGTATTCCACACTGATGCTGTGGCTCCCCCCCTGGGTGGGGTTGAATGCCCGGTCCCTGGAATCGTATCGAAGCGAGGCCGTAATGCTGCTGGTCACGTTTTCGC
>JBEPWQ010000283.1:0-5272 GCA_041642315.1 Desulfobacteraceae bacterium
GCGGTGTGCCGGCTTCAAAAACGAGCCGGTGAAAAAAAATCGGCCAGGCTGGGCTGAAAATCTAACTCCGGGCGGACGAACCGGCGGCATTCCCGCCTTTGATTCGGTTTTGAAGCTTTTCAACCCGCTCTTCTTTTTGAAAGATGATGGCGAACAGGTTTTTCTTCGAATCGGCGTAATGGTTCCGGATCAACTCTTTGGCCCGCTCGACATCCCGTACCTGGATGGCTTCAAATAACGCATCGTGCTGCCGGACGATTTCGGATATCTGTTCCACTTTCAGATCGTCGGTGCGAAACCGCAGAAAAATGCGCTGGCAGATATCCCGGTAGCGCTCCACCAGATAAAGATTCCCGATCATCCCGATTACCGAGGCGTGAAATTCGATATCCAGATGAAAGAGCTTCCGCTGCACCCGGTCGGTAATGGCGCGCTCGTATCCCTGCTTTTTCTTTTCCAGAAGGTGAAGCTTTTCAGGGGTCATCATGCGAATGGCCTTTCCGATGGAGCCGATTTCGAGAATCTCCCGTATTTCATACAGCGATTCCGCCTCTTCCCGGGTCAATCGATGTACAGAATAGCCCTGATTGGGCACAAAATCGAGATACCCTTCCTTGGCCAGAATGCTCAGCGCATTGTTGACCGGGGTGCGGCTGACCCCCAGTTGTTCGGCCAGATCCACAAACACCAGGCGCTGCCCCGGTACGATATCATAATTGAGCATCATTTCTTTAATTCGGTCGTATGCGGCCAGTGTGAGATTTTTTTGCCCTTTCAATCTTTTCTCAACTCCTTGTCTGGTGGTTGTCTACATAACAGACTGTATGAAAAACCCGACATCCATTTTCCATCTCGATGGTCGCAAAGAAGTTTTACAGGTCCAGGCCGGTGCTGCCTTTTCCTTTATCGTTTTTGTTGCAGAGTTCGGAGAAGTGTGTCCATGAGAAAACCGATGGGGCTCGGCTTTTAACGATTAGTATGCCATAAAAATAATTGAAAGGAAAGTAAACTGTTGACTCCCGGCTGAAACGGCCTATGTTGAAGAGGAATTTCAGGAAAGAATAAAATGGAGAAAATTGGATTGGCATGTGAATATTGCATGCAATAAAATATGGAAAATATCCTGAGCCGTCCCCTGGTGCGGGCCTTCAGAGGCGGAGAAGACGGCGGGGGGGGCGGAGAACAGGAGGCGGATGCTCGGTTTCTGGAGCATTTTAAATAATTTTTACCACCGAGTGGCGGATTCTGCCATTCGGGCAGGCCAAGGAGTGGCGACTTCATGAAATCATTCGATGCATTATTAGAGGAATCGGTGGAGCGGCACGGACACCTGTGCGCCGGACAGATCATCGGCGTGAGAATGGCCATGCTCGGCTGCCGTCTGGTGGGAATCGACGATCCCAAAGCGCCTCGGCATCGGAAAAAACTGATGGTGTATGTGGAGATCGACCGTTGCGCAACCGATGCCATCGAGAGCGTGACCGGATGCCGAATGGGCAGGCGAACCCTGAAGTTCAGGGACTACGGCATCAATGCCGCCACCTTCGTCAACCTGGATACCCGGGCCGCCTACCGAATCATTTCCACCGAGCGCTCCCGGGACCTGGCGCCGACCTACGCTACCGAAGAGACGACGGTGAAGGGGCAGCAGATCGAAGGGTACAAGCGGATGCCCGATGAGCTTCTGTTCGAGGTTCAACAGGTGGAGGTCGAACTTCCGGAATGGGAAATGCCCGGTCCGCCCCGTCGCCATGCCGTTTGCGAAGCCTGCGGACAGATGGTGCGTGACGGGCGGGAAAAACGGATCGATGACCGGATTCTGTGCCGTCCCTGTGCCGGAGACGGGTATTTTCGTGTCGTCGGCACCAAACACCATACCCATACCTGCAAATGGGTGCCGGAGGAGGAAACAGCATGATTCAAGTCGTTAAAATCGAGGATGCGATCGGATATCCATTGGCCCATGACATCACCGAAATACGGCCGGGAGAATTCAAGGGCCCCGCCCTGTGTGGATCCCCGGTGCCCTTTCGGCAAATAGAACATGGAATCCGGTGACCGCTAAGAGATTTTCGGAGGCTGACATGATCAGAACATTGGCAATCGGGTTGGAAGAGGCGCTCAGCCTGACCCTGACGCGTATTCGCCCGCTCGAGACGGAAACCGTTGAATTGATGGACAGCGTCGATCGGGTGGTCGCCCAAGATCTGCATGCCAAGGTGGATTCGCCTTCGGTGGATGCTTCCCTGAAAGACGGCTATGCGGTACTCTCCCGGGAGGTGTCTGCGGCCACGTTCGAGCATCCGGTGCGATTGAAACAGATCGGATGCGTGGCCGCCGGGGGGCGGAATGATCTTCGCGTGGAACCGGGAACCACGATCCAGGTCCTGACCGGCGCCAAAATACCGCCGGGTGCCGATGCGGTGGTGTCCGAAGAGTTCACCCGGGCCGACGGCGAGGACATTCTCATCAAAATTTTTGCCGAACCCGGGCGGAATATCCTTCCCCGGGGCAGTGACGTCGGTTTGGGAAAGCGCATTGTACGCCGAGGGCAGCGGCTGAACCCGGGGATGGTGGGGATGCTGGCGGCCTCAGGCCATCACCGCATTCCCGTGGTCCGCAATCCGAGAGTGGCGGTTATCGCCACCGGCGATGAAGTCGTGGCCCCGGGCCAGCCCCTTCCGGAGGGAAAACTGTATGCCAGCAACATCACCACCCTCGGTTCCTGGTGCCGCCGGTACGGCATGGAAACGAACCTGCATCATGTCAAGGATGATCCGGACGCGATTTTGAATATCCTGAAACAGGTGGGGGCGGAATCGGATGCAATTCTTACCAGCGGCGGAGCCTGGACCGGCGATCGGGATATGGTGGCAAAGATTCTGGCCCAACTGGGATGGGAGCAGGTATTTCACCGAATCCGCATCGGTCCCGGAAAAGCGGTGGGGTTCGGACTCCTGAATGAAAAACCGATATTTATTTTACCGGGAGGTCCACCCTCCAACTTGATGGGATTTTTGCAGATCGCACTGCCCGGTCTGCTGACCCTTGGAGGATATCTGCGGCCCGGCCTGCCCATGGCCAGTGTCCGCCTGTCTTCGGAGTTGACCGGCCGGTTTGCCGACTGGACCCAGTTTATCTTCGGGGTCATCGAAAACGGAGATGAACTGCCGGTGTTTCGGTCCTTGGATGGGGTGAGCCGCCTGAGATCCATGGCCGAAGCGGAAGCGGTGGTCACTATCCCCGAGGGAAAAACCGTTCTGCGCGCCGGGTCGGTGGTCTCGGTTCAGCTTCTGGAGTGACCGGCTGAGAGCATGCCCGGTTTTCTCAGAGGATCGGATACAGGAAAACACGATTGCCGGATAAAAAAAATGAAATAACCTGCTGTGCCGTGATATTGGCCGGGGGGCGCAACTCCCGAATGGGGGGGCGCAACAAGGCTTTTTTAGAGGTCGGCGGGGAGACGATCCTGGATCGGGTAATAAAAGGGCTTCGTCTTTTTTTTGATGAAATCCTGCTGGTGACCCGAGCCCCCGCGATTTATCAGGAGTATTCCGTCGAGGTGATCGAGGATATCTTCGAGGCCCGCTCGTCCCTGACCGGGGTGCATGCGGGGCTTATCCATGCGCGGTCGGACTACGCCTTTGTCATCCCCTGTGATGCGCCCTTTATCCGGCCGGCCCTGATCCGATTGATGCTCTCCGAACTCGACGCCTCCTTGGATGTACTCGTCCCCTTTCATGACGGCCGATACGAACCCCTCTGCGCCATCTATTCCAAGAACTGCATCGGCCCCATCGAGGATCAGTTGAAGCGGAAGGATTTTAAGATCTACCACTTTTTCGACCAAATCCGGCTGAAGACCCTGCCCGCGGAGCGGATCAAAGCCGCAGACCCGGAGATGCGCTCCTTTTTCAATATCAACACCCCCGAAGCCTATCAGCGGTGCCGGGAACTATGCGATCCTTATTGATTTTCAGGCTTTATTTTCAGGCGGCAGGCGTGATCAGAAGCGGGTTTGCGACCGCTTCTGAAGAAACCGCCGTTCAATAAAATCGGCCAGCCCCTGAATATCGTTGATGTCGATGCGGGGGACCCCTAAATCCACCTCGATATCGGATACGACCGCCACCAGCGTTTTGGGGTTTTCTTTGGCGTGCAGCGGTGTTGAATGGGCGTTGCTTCGAAAGACCTCGATCTGGGGCTTTCCGATCCGCTTGTATCCCTCGGTCAGCACCAGATCCATATCTCCGAAATGACGTTCGACGATCTCATCCAGCCCGATCTCTTCGGCAACATCCTGGATTACCGATATCTTCCAGGGAGAGGAGATCACCACCGTTTCCGCGCCGGCCTGTTTGTGGCGCCAGGTGTCTTTTCCCGGGATATCGATATCGAACCCATGGGTGTCGTGTTTGACGGTGCCGACCCGATATCCCCTTTTTTTCAACTCGGGAATCAGCTTTTCCAGCAGGGTGGTCTTTCCGGAATTTTTTTTGCTCACTATGGATAAGACGGGCGGCTTCATGATGCTCCTCCTTGTTCACTTCAAACCGGTATCGGAAATCTCACTCGCCTTTTGATCAAGAGGTAAAAGGGCGGGAGAAGACTAAAAAGCGCCTATTCAAAAGGAACGGGCGGGACAATGGTATCCGGAATTTTGGATCGGCGCAATACACCTTTTATATGAGGCCCGACGGGCGTACCTTTTTCCGCTTTGAGACGGGAAAATAGCGGCTGGATATCCAGAACTTTGATGTAAGGAGACCATTATGATCATAGATAAGATCCTGGCAAAAGCCAGGGGAGAGAATCGAATCATTCTGACAGAAATCGAGGCCAAACAGGTTTTGAACGAGGCGGGTATCCACTGTGCGGACACCCGCCTCGCCGTCGACAAAGCCCGGGCGGTGACATTGAGCGAAGAGATCGGATGCCCGGTGGTGCTCAAGATCTCTTCGGTGGACATCACCCACAAAAGCGATGCCGGCGGCGTCAAGGTCAATCTCAAGAACCGGGCCGAAGTGGAGAACGCCTTTGACGAAATCATGGCCTCCTGCAAGGCGGCCTATCCTGAAGCGAAAATCGAAGGGGTCGCCGTCCAGGGAATGGCCGAGGTCGGCACCGAGATCATCATGGGAATGATCAAAGATCCCAGCTTCGGCCCGGTGGTGATGTTCGGCCTCGGGGGTGTGCTGGTGGAGGTGCTCAAAGACGTCGCGTTTCGAATCGTTCCCATCGAAAGAATCGATGCGGAGGAGATGATTCAGGA
>JBEPWQ010000284.1:0-5267 GCA_041642315.1 Desulfobacteraceae bacterium
AGGTGCCGGGGATTTCGTCTTCCAGATAATCACCGCCGACAAAATCGATCCGATCGGAGAGATCGAACCGCGCAATGGTTTTTTCGGCAAAAGGCTCGGTCGTGGGCAGATCAAAGACGGTGGCTTTCAAATCGGGATTGTGCTTGCAGAAGTGGATGGCGTAGGTGCCGGGGCCCCCGCCCAGATCAAGCAGGCTGCGCTTTCCCGAAAGGTCGATCTTGGGCACCAGCTTCGGGGCCAGCCCCATGGCCAGATTGAACATCCCCATCAGAAAGCTTTCCCGGTATTCCGGATCACTGAAAGACATTCGGCCCCGGATGGCCTTGCCGCTTAAAACCGCCTCATCCAGTTTGTGCCAGGAATCCACCAGATGGTAATGGTGCATAATCATAAATCCGATATACTGAGGGGAATCCTTGGAAAGAAAGGCGCTGCTGAGGCGGGTGTTGGAAAACCGGACCTCGGATTTATCCAAAAACTCCAGGGCGGCCAGGGCGTTGAGCAGCCGGGTGACGCCGTCGGCATCCCCGTTCAGTTTTTGGGCCACCGCTTCTCCGGTGAGGGCGTCATCCCCGATCAGCGTGAATATATCCAGCTTGACACCGGCATGAAGGGTGCAGGTTTTCCAGTAATAGCCGGACATCTCCAGCACCATGCCCGGGTTCGAATCGGTTCCGCTCATGAAAAATCATCTCCTATGGAAAAAGACTCAATGAGGCGTTTTTCCGCAGCAGCTGCCGGGACCGGCGCAGCCGGAATGGCCGGGCGAAGAGCCGCAGCAGCCGGTGTCTCCGGGGCCGGGAATGCCGGCATGGGCCGCTCCGGACAGGGAAGAGGGCGCCGACAGAAGCTTTTTCAGATTGAGGCTTCCGCAGGCGGCGCATTTCATTTCGACGCCGGCGCCGGTGACCAGAATTTCGCTTTTCTCCCCGCAGTCGGCACAGAGAAAATCAAACAGCGGCATGGTATACCCCTTTCGTATTATCGAACTTTGTGTTCATACTCATCCAGGGCTTTCTGAAGGGTCTTGACCGCCAGCTGGATGCAGTGATGCTTTTTGGGCGGAATCTCCTCAAGCAATCGAAAAATGTCCCCGTCGGTGAGTTTGCGGGCTTCGGAAATCGACTTTCCCTTGACCAGGTCCACCGCGGCCATGGCGGAAGCAATGGCGCCCGGGCACCCCAGAACCTGATAGCGGGCATCCTGAATGATGCCTTTTTCCACCTTCAGGTAGATTCCCATGGTGTCTCCGCAGGAGCCGACCATCTGAGAGATCTGATCGGCATTCGGCAGATCGCCCATATATGGTTTCTGAAGGAAATAGTCGATCGCCTTTTCCGAGTATCCGGATTCGGCCAGCATCTTGTGAACTTCCGCCGCGTTATTCGGGTCGATTACCTGAGTCTGATCCATTTATAGGTCCTCTAATGTATGCATTGGTGGCCGCCGTCATGCCCGGAGCAGGTATGCTCCGCTGTGAATCGGGGCAGTCTGCCCGATCGGATCAGCTCCAGGTTTTCGGAAACCGTGCCTTCGACCGCGCGATAGGCGGTCACCCCTGAATTGTTGAGCTTGAAAAGCGCGCCTCTGCCGATTCCGCCGACCACCACCGCGTCCACCGGTCTGCCGCCCAGCGCCAGAAGCGGCTGGCAGTTGCCGTGGGCATGATGAAGGTCCTGATTGATGATCGCCTCGATATCACCGTTTTCCGGATCGACCACGATAAAATAGGGCGCCGAACCGAAATGGCTGTAAACCGGGCTCTCGAGACCGTTGTTTTCCTGGCAAGGAAAAGCGATTTTCATAATGAAAATTCTCCGTTTCGTCAAGTTGGAAATCGTTCATGGGAAATGAGACCTTCCGGCTGACATTTCCGGTTAGATTGAGATCATTACTTGATCTCAATTTTTGAAGTGGCTTTAATATTATTCTCATGCGTACCGTGTCAAGTCTGTTCATCGGAAAAAATGAGTCCTAAATCACCCCTTCTTTCGACCAAGAATCGATCTGTGTATCGGAATACCCGAGGCTTTGCAGAATTTCCCGGGTGTTTGCCCCGAATTCCACCGGCGGGGTGCGAACCGAACCCGGGGTGTCGCTCAGCTTGACCGGAACGCCCAGGGCCGGGGCCGAGTTGTCCTCTTCTTGCGGCGTTTCGATGACCATTTCCCGTTCCCGGAAGAGATCCGATGCCATCACCTCCTCCGGGTGCAGAACCGGTTCGCAGCAGGCATCCAGTTCGGCCAGCTCCGGCCGCCACTCCGCCAGGGTCTTGTTTCGGAAAGTCGTTCTGAAAAAAGCGATGATCTCCTCCCGACGTTTATCATCATATTGCAAGGGAATGAACTCGTCCACTGCGAAGTGGGTGCAGATGCGGGCCCAGAAGCGATTTTCCACCGCCCCTACCGATATGTAGCGGGTGTCGGCGGTTTCATAGGTGTTGTAGCAGGCATACCGATGGCTGAGCATGGCATCGGATCGCTTCGGAAATTGCCCCAGCAGCTGCTTGAAAAAGAGCGGAACGGGCAACAGGCTCACCATGCCGTCGGCCATGGCGATATCGATGTACTGGCCCTTGCCGGTCCGCTCGCGGGCCAGCAGCGCCAGCAGAATACCGATGGCGCCGCACATGCCCCCGCCGGCGATATCCGCCAGCTGTACCCCCGGGATGACCGGGGGGCGATCCTTCTCTCCGATCTGATCCAGCACCCCGGCCAGGGCCAGGTAGTTGACGTCGTGCCCGGCCCGATCCCGCAGCGGGCCGGTCTGGCCGTATCCGGTCACGGCGCAGTAGATGCTCCGTTCATTGATCTTGCGAATCGCCTCGTAGCCGATGCCGAGCCGGCCCACCACACCGGGCCGGAATCCCTCCAGAACGACATCCGCGTCCTTTGCCAGTTTGAAGAAGATCTCCCTGCCCGCCTCCGTTTTCAAGTTGAGGGACATATGCTTTTTGTTCCGGTTGACCGGCGTCAGAAACAGCCCGTCGGCCTGAAACCGTTTGTCTTCAATGGCGATCACCTCGGCCCCGTGGTCGGCCAGAATCATCGAGCAGAAAGGCCCCGGCAGCAGGCGCGACAGGTCCAGCACCTTGATTCCGGTTAACGCCCCGTTTTCCAGCATGGCTTCTCCTCCTGGTAGGACACGGTTTTAGCCGTCACCCGCGAAACAGCAGAATCCCTTCTGAACACCCATATAAACCCGGCCGGAAGAAATGTCACCCTCTGAATCCTGCTTTTCGATTTTCAAACCGATTTCCCTCCTTGTGAACCCCGCCTTGTGCTGAACGGCGCCCGGCAAACGGTTTGACATATCTCCATACCGGATTAGGTTAAGATAAAAACGGAGAATTCTATGACAACCCCGACAAATCTTACGCCGGTCATAGAGATCATGACCGAATTCGCCGAAGAGACCGGATTAACCGCAACCGACCGCGAACCCCGGCGCTATCTGTGGACCGACGCCTTTGCCGTGTGCAATTTTCTGGAGCTGTACCGCCGGACCCGGGAGAACCGTTTCAAGGATCTCGCCCTGACTCTGGTCAATCAGGTGCACCATACCCTCGGACGGCACCGGGAAGACGACCCCCGGACCGGATGGATCAGCGGGCTGTCCGAAACCGAGGGAGAGCAGCATCCGACCCGCGGCGGACTGCGGATCGGCAAAAAGATGAATGAGCGAAAACCGGGAGATCCCTTTGATCAACGGTCGGAATGGGACCGCGACGGGCAGTACTACCATTATCTGACCAAATGGATGCAGGCGCTGAATCAAGTCAGCCGGGAAACCGGAAATGAGACTTTCAACCGGTGGGCCCTGGAACTGGCCCGGGCGGCCCATGCGGGATTCACCTACGGCGACCCATCGGGTGAAGGCAAGCGCATGCACTGGAAAATGAGCATCGATCTCTCCTATCCCCTGGTCCCCTCCATGGGACATCATGATCCCCTGGACGGATATCTCACGTATCACCAGCTTCAGGCCGCCAGGAAACTCGAGGGAGGAGACGGACCGGATCTGACCACCGAGATCGCCGAGCTGGCCGCCACCTGCCGGGGAAAAAGTTGGGCTACGGATGATCCGCTGGGATTGGGCGGACTTCTGAGTGACGCATGCCGGGCCGGTCAATTGATCACCGAGGCCGATGCGGGCCTCGACCCCCTGATGATCGACATTCTGGAAGACGCCCAGACCGGAATGGAGGCCTACGGCCGGCAAAACCATTTGAAACTCCCGCCGGAATACCGTCTCGCGTTTCGGGAACTGGGATTGGCCATCGGATTGCATGGGGTGGACAAACTGCATGGCCTGTTGAATCAATTCACGGATCAATTCCCGGCGGAGCACCCGGCCCGTTCCCGGGTGGAATCACTTTCCAAATTCGAATCGCTGATCCAGACCATTGAACAGTTCTGGCTCGATCCCGCCCATCGGAAGACCGCCACCTGGAAGGACCACCTGGACATCAACCGGGTCATGCTGGCCACCAGCCTGGCGCCGCAGGGGTATCTGGATCTATAAGGAGGGAGTTTTCTACTGTATGAGCCGTCGCTTCATCGAAATCAATCCCAGTACGATAAAGGTCAGAGAGAAGCCGACCAGGTACAGGAGGCTCAGCCACAAACTGGTCTCGTGAACCCCGATGCAGAACCGCCGGGAGAGTTCCACCAGATGGTGAAGGGGAAAGATCCTGGCCAGGTTCCGGGCCCACTCGGGGAGGTTGCCGAGCGGGAAAAAGGTGCCGCTGAAGAGGAACATCGGGGTAATGAACAAAAAAATGGGCAGGTTGAACAGATCGATGGTGGGAATCACACCGGTGAAGACCATGCCGATGGAGGCAAAGGCGAGCCCGCCCAGAAAGGCGACCGGAATCATCACCAGCCCGGATGGAAAATCGACATAGCCGAACACCCCCAGGACCCCCAGCATGATCACCCCGGCCGCCGTAGATTTGGTGGCGGCCCAGACGATTTCGGCCAGGATGATCTCCTCCAGGGAGAGGGGGGTGGCCAGCATGCCGTCGAAAGTCCGCTGGTAATACATCCGTACGAATGAGGTGTAGGTGGTTTCGAAAAAGGCGTTCTGCATCACCGCGATGGCGATCAGGGCCGGCACGATGAACTGAATGTAGGTGAGCGTCTGCCCGCCGTATCGGATCTGCCCGACCATCACCCCCAGGCCCAGCCCGAAGGCGAAGATGTAGAGCATCGGTTCAAAGAGCGGGGTCAGAAAACTGACCTTCCAGATCTTCTGATAGGTGATCA
>JBEPWQ010000285.1:0-5262 GCA_041642315.1 Desulfobacteraceae bacterium
GCCGGGCCCCCAATGTGAAGGGCTTCGGCCTGGAGGAGCTGGGCGTGGCGATCTCCAAGCGGGGAACCCTGGAGACCAACGGATTTCTCCAGACCAATTTTCCCAACATCTACTGTGCCGGGGATGTAGCCGGTCCCTATCAGTTTACCCATACCGCATCTCACCAGGCATGGTTTGCCGCGGTCAACGCCCTGTTCGGGGAGTGGAAATCCTTTAAAGCCGACTACCGGGTCATCCCCTGGACCACCTTCACCGATCCGGAGGTGGCCCGCGTGGGGCTCAATGAAATGGAGGCGAAAGAGCAGGAGATCGGGTATGAGGTGACCACTTACGGGATCGATGATCTCGACCGGGCCATCGCCGAATCCGAGGACCACGGGGTGGTCAAGGTGCTGACCAAACCGGGCGGCGACAAGATTCTCGGAGTGACCATCGTGGGCTCTCATGCCGGGGACATCATTGCAGAGTATATCGCGGCCATGAAGCACAGCATCGGCCTCAACAAGATATTGGGGACCATCCATATCTATCCGACACTGGCCGAGGCCAACAAGGCGGCGGCCGGGGAGTGGAAGCGGGCCCATGCTCCGGAAAAACTGCTCCGGTGGATTGAAAAATATCATGCCTGGAAACGGGGCGGCAAAGCTGAAGGCGGGTTTTCCGGCGGTAAAATCATCACTTCCGACAACGAATGAGAAAGAGAGGAAGAGAATGAGCAAATTGCATGGGATCCTGGCCGCTGCGGTAACGGCGCTGCTGCTGGCGGGATGTTCTCCGACCCTGAAACTGTTTCCGGATGCCCGGGACCCGCTGGAGGAATATACCCTGCAAGGAGACGGGGAGGAAAAAATTCTGGTGGTTCCGATTCGGGGAGCCATTACCGATCGCCCCAATCAGAAGTTGCTTCGCACCGAGCCGGGGATGGTCCGCACCGTGGTCTCCCATCTAAAAAAGGCAGAGGAGGACGAGGACATCAAAGCGGTGATTCTGAAGGTCGACTCGCCGGGAGGGCCGGTGACGGCTGCCGATATCCTGTACCACGAAATCATGGCGTACAAGCAGCGGACCAGGGTCAAGGTAGTATCGGCCATGATGGATTTGGCGGCCTCGGGCGGGTATTATGTCTCCCTGTCCGCGGACCACATCATCGCTCACCCCACCACCGTCACCGGGTCCGTGGGCGTGATTTTCGTACGCCCGGCGGTGACCGGACTGATGAACAAGATCGGGGTCGACGTCAACGCCTACACCACCGGTAAGAACAAGGATATGGGGTCACCTTTTCGAGATATCACACCCGAAGAACAGGCGATCATTCAAAGCCTGATCGATGAGCTGGGAGAGCGGTTTTTGAAGCTGGTGGCCCGGCACAGAAACATGGATGCCGCTGCCCTGGAGAAGGTTGCGACGGCCCGGGTTTTTCTGGGGCCCCAGGCCAAGCAGCTCGGCCTGGTGGATGAGATCGGGTACCTGAGCGACGCCGTCGACCGGGCAAAGTCTCTGGCCGGTCTGGACGACAATGCCCAGGTAGTGATCTACCGACGCACCGAATACCCCGAGGACAACATCTATAACACCGCCGGCCTGGATTATGGCGACGGGGCCTATCCCTCGACCTATTCCATAATTCAGGTGCCTGATTTTCTGCCGGCGTGGAAGGCCGGGTTTCAGTATCTCTGGTACCCGGGGGCGGACCTCGAATGAGAGACGGAACAGCCCCGGCCCCGCCGGTCGCCGACGACCGGCGGGCGCAAATCGAATCGGTGCTTCATCGGCTCAACTACCGGTGGAACACTCAGACCCTGGCCCTCTGGAAGGGGGCCGTGCCGTCGGTTGCGGCTCATCAGATCTATGACGGATACGACGATTTTTTTCGCCTCGAGACCCTGGCCTATCTGGATCGGTTCCCAGACACCGGGGATGCGGTTCGGGTCAAGCACGCCTTCATCGACCACTATCTTCAGCGGGAGCTGCTGCCCATGGAGCTGGAGATGCAGTCCTGGATTCGGGGGGCCGCAGCCGATGTGGAAGGGGAAAAGATCTATTTTCGGGATGTGATTCCCTGGTGCCAGAAATCCTCCACCTATGAAAAACGGCAGCTTCTTCAAAAGGAATCGAGCGCTCTCTGTAAATTTCTCAAGCCGTTTGTGCTGAATTACTGGGAACAGCTTCTCACCCTGCTTCGGGAAGACCTCGGGTTTCCCGATTATGCGGCCTACTGCCGCCGGAAAAAAGGCGGACTCGATTATGAAGGATTTTATCAGGGATTGAAAGGTTTTCTGGAGGAGACAGGACCGCTCTATTTTTGGGCCATGGAACGCTGGAGCCGGGAACGGTTCCAGCGTCCCCTCCACCAACTCACC
Organism: Desulfobacteraceae bacterium; assembly: GCA_041642315.1. Taxonomy (GTDB): domain Bacteria; phylum Desulfobacterota; class Desulfobacteria; order Desulfobacterales; family Desulfococcaceae; genus JAABSQ01. The sequence goes on from JBEPWQ010000285.1 coordinate 2,364, forward strand.
CGCTTCGACGGCATGAAACTGCTGAGCCTGGAGCAGTTCGACCCGGTCTATCCCGAACCGGCCCTGACCGAGATCACCGATTTTTTTCATGCCTGGTCCATTCACCTGCCCGATCTGGCCGGGCTTCATCTGGAACTGGGCACCGAAACCGGGAAGAGCGCCCAGGCATTGTCCATCTTCGTCAGTGTTCCCGAAGAGATCTATGTGCTGATGCGGCCGCAGGGGGGATGGAATGATCTGGAGACGTTGTGGCATGAACTGGGGCATGGACTATCGGCGGTATTTACCGATCCCGATCTTTCCCCGATTGAACGGAACATGGCCACCCATTTCAGCTTGTCGGAAGCCTATGCCTTTTTGCTTCAGAATATCGCTTTTTCACGGCCTTTTTTGACCCGGCAACTGGGGTTCTCTCTTGGGGAGGCTTCCGGATTGATCTATTACAAGACGCTTCGGGATTTTTCGGTCTTCCGGCGGTATGCGACCAAATTTCTGGTGGAATACGAAATGTTCAGCCGGGGGGATCTTTTCGACGGGCAGCCCTATTCCGATAAAATGCTGGAATACACCGGCTTTTATTACCAGCCCGAAAGCCATCTGTTCGATCTGGTGCCGGAATTCTACTGCCTCGATTATGTCCTGGGATGGATGGGGGAGGCGGTTCTGGAAGCGGATGTAAGGCGCCGAGGCGGTGAAGACTGGATGTTTAGCCGGGAGACCGGAGAGATTCTGAAAAAATGGTGGCATCAGGGGAACCGATATGATATTTTCCGGTTCGTCGATTTTAATGGACTGGAAAATCCGGGGTTCGATTTACTGTTGAAGAAATGGGGGAAAGTTCTTGATCCATGAGCGATTCCTGTAGTTCCTGTAGGCTGATGGAGACGCCATGAACGAAGTGGCTTCTCCCCCAGAATCAAATAGTGTTGAAAAGCGAACCAAATCCCGCATCCAGGCCGGACGGGATCCGCGTATTTCCCGCTGGCAGGGGGCTCTGGAGTCGATGCTCACCCATCTGGAGGCGCGGCTTGCTCGAGGAGAGATCGCCACCCCGGAAACCCTCAACCCGAACGACTACGCCCATTTTCAGCGGCTTCAACTGGAGCTTGATCTCCCCCCCTTTACCTATGCGGTCTATCTGCCGCCCGGGCCCGCCGACAAACTCAACCCGTCCGAAAGCATGAAGACTCTGGAGCGGACCTCCGGTGATTCCCGCAAGGTGGTGGTCACCCGGGTGGATGACTTCAGCCGAATTCTGGTCGCCGAAATTTCCGCCGCCAAACCGGGCATCGACATTCTGGAAGACGCCAATCTTCTGGGAAGCCACCATTACAGTGCTGCCGAAGAGTGCATCAATGATCTCTCGAAAATTATCTGGATCCATTTCCGCCATAAGGAACGATGGACCGAACCCGATTTTATTCAGTATACAGAGAGCTGGTTTTATCGAAGCGCCATTCGAAAACGGACCCGGCTTCCGGTCACCGCCAATTTTTCCTATCTCCACCACCCGGTCTTGATCCATGCCGACATCGTCACCGCCGTGTTCACACTTCTGAAGGCCACACTGGATCGTATGTGCGCCGATCCGGACCGGACGGTCCGGATGGCCAACGAAGTCAATCTCTACAACCCGGGAACGGTTCCGATCACCAGGGAAGGATTGGCACAGAAGGACCCGCAGGAGATGAAATCACTCCGCATTTATATCGAGGATAAGCTTTTGGGATTACTTGATTTTTTGAAAGGATGCCGGGTAGTCAACTTCCAGGGATTTTCCACGGCCGATCAACGGCGGTTCAAACGGCTGTTCGCCCGAACAGCCGAGGAAATCTTTCAATCGGGCCTGGCGCGGATGGAATAAAGCGGAAGAAACCGTCGCCGGTCAGGTCTGCTCCCCCGAAACCTGAAAGCGGCTCATGAATTTCCGGTCGATGTAGTCTTTGAGCAGAAAGGCCGACCGGCCACGCCACACCAGCGATTTCCATTGGGCGATTCCGGTCCCGTCCCCCATGTTCAATATCAGAAGAAAGGACTTCTGGGGCTCGAAGGCACGGAAATCGCGGCTTCCCCCCAGAGACGCGGATATGTTCTCGAACAGAATCGGATTTTCCCGTACCGCATACACGCCCACCCGTTCAATCGGCCGGGGATCGAAGGAGATGCAGTCTCCGCCCCCGTAAACCTCGGGAAAAGAGACCGATTGTAGGAACCGGTTCACCCGCAGGCCGCCGTCGTCCGCCACCGGCAATCCGGACTCCCGAAACAGGGAAGACGGGGTCACCCCCACCGCCGGAAAGAGGTAATCGCATTTTATTCGAGAGCCGTCGGTGAGGACCGCCTCTTTTTCTGCGATATCCTTCAGGCCCACCCCTTCCCGAACCGCCACCCCTCGGCCGGTCAAACTTTGACGGGCTTTTTTTCGTACCCGGTTTCCCATTCCGGAGAGCAGGCGCTTTCCGGCCAGAAGAATGATTTCGGCCTCTCCGTTCACCTGTTTCACCAGTTCGCAGAGGTTGGCCGAGATTTCCACCCCGGCCGCCCCTCCGCCGGCGATACAGAGGGTCAGGGCTGCCTTCTCAAGAGCTTTCTTCAGTTTTTCTCGCGCATCCACCAGGGCCTGGATCGGTTTGACCGGGAACACGAATCGATTTCGATATCCCTCCGGAATATCGAAGTCGACCCGGCTGCCGGTGTTGAAGGAGACGACATCATACCCGATTTCTCCGCCGCTTTTCAGGATCAGCCGCCGGCCCTCGGGGTCTATCCGAACCACTGTGTCTTCAATGAACATCCCTCCGCGGGATTCGGTCATCTGCCGAACGTGGAACCGGATCTCCGCCGGGGTGTAGGTGCCCGAGACCATGCCGGGGCCCATGCCCGAATAATAATGAAAGGC
>JBEPWQ010000286.1:0-5249 GCA_041642315.1 Desulfobacteraceae bacterium
GCCGGCAAACTGGGCCGAATTCGCAAAAGCTGATCGTTTTTCTTGTCTGAAGCAGGGGATTCAAAACAAAAGGCATCAGCGCCGGGCGGCGGCACCGATGCCCTTGCAGGCTCGCTATGCGAACAAAATTAAATTCTTTTCACGTTCGCCGCGGCGGGCCCCTTTTGACCTTGTTCGATTTCAAAGGTCACCCGATCCCCTTCGGACAGGGTTTTAAACCCGTCACTCTGGATCGCTGAAAAGTGAACGAACACGTCTCCACCATCTTCATTCTCGATGAAGCCATACCCCTTTTTCTCATTGAACCATTTAACAGTACCGTTTGCCACCTTGACCACTCCTTACAAAACAAAAAAATAAAAAAATGCCCCGAAACCGGGACGGGTAAAAAAACGACAAAGGCGATCCCCCCTAAACAATAAGCACAACTGTTATTTAACCGCCTATTGTATATCTCCTTATACAGGATATTTCGCAAAGATCAAGTTAAAAATTTCGCTGATTCGCGATCTTTTTTCGTCGAATGGATATCATGCATATCTTGAAACATCAGGATTGCTTTTCATCCGGTTGTGCCTAGTATAAGTGATGACAGAACAGGAATCATTTCGCTCTATTTAAGATGGAAGGAATCCGTTGAACCGATTCGGTGTGCCGTTTTTCAGACGACACCCGCTCGTATCGGGGGGGCTGTCGCTGGTATTCTTACTTATGGCCGGACTTATTTTCTATACCGACTTGCCCGGGCGGTCCTATTCCGGACCGCTGCAGCCGCTCACAGTGCAGGAGCGCGTTCTCAGCCGCAACCTGAAGGCGCATGTGGACTACCTGGCCGGAGAGATCGGCGAACGCAATTTGTCGGAATATGAAAAATTGAAGGCTGCGGCCGGGTACATTCGCGAAACCCTTGCACGCTCGGGCTATCGGATATCCGATCAGGAATACACTGTCCGGGGACGCACCGTCCATAACATTGAGGCGGTCAAAACCGGTGTATCCCGACCGGAGGAGATTGTCGTGATGGGGGCCCATTATGATTCGGTTTTCGGTTCTCCCGGGGCCAACGACAACGGATCGGCGGTGGCGGCCCTGCTGGAGATGGCCCGTCTGCTGGCTGAAGATTCCCTTGCGAAAACCATTCGGTTCGTGGCTTTTGTCAATGAAGAGCCTCCCTTTTTCCAGACCGATCTGATGGGAAGCCGGGTCTATGCGCGTCGGTGCCGCGAACACGGCGATGATATCCTCGGAATGATTTCCCTGGAGACCATCGGCTATTATTCGGATGAACCGGGCAGTCAAAAATACCCGTTTCCCCTGGGCATGCTCTATCCGGATATCGGTGATTTCATCGGATTCGTCGGCAATCTCGGTTCAAAATCGTTTCTGGACCGATGCATCCGCGCTTTTCGAAGCACCGCCGATTTTCCTTCGCAAGGCACGGCGGCCCCCGGGTGGATGACCGGCATCGGCTGGTCCGATCACTGGGCATTCTGGAAAGAAGGCTATGCCGGGATCATGGTGACCGATACCGCCCCCTTTCGGTATCCATATTATCATACCTCGCAGGATACACCCGACAAGATCGACTACGACCGTACCGCCCGGGTGACCGCCGGCCTTTCTCGAATGCTCGGGGCGTTGGCGGTTGGGGATTGACCGGCCTTTTCTATATACCGGTTTTTTTGAGATCGAATACTCCGTTTACCCCATTTCAAATCCGGCCACGGTTGCATTACTCCTTTAGGTAGTTTTGAAAATCCAAAAGCAATCAGAGGAGGAATGACTATGAAAACCACATTGTTTTACAGTGTGTTCATCTCGATGATTTTCGGTTTGGGTTTCGGAGTCGCCATGGCGCAGGACTATGAGGCCAAGCCCTATATGGAGCAGCCGGAGTCCCGGCAGACTGAAATGGACCAGCCCCGTTCTCACCAGGGCCGAATGGACCGGCAGCGTTTTCACCAGGGCCGAATGGACCGGCAGCGTTCTCGACAGGACCGAATGGACCGGCAGCGTTCCGGTCAGATGGAACCCGAATGGTATGATGAATCGACCGGTCGAGGATATTATGATCCGGTTCAGAGAAATCCGCTGGTCGAACGCAAAATGGAAAACGGCCTTTCCTACATCAACGGCGGCGTCGGAATCAGACAGCGCAACGCCATCGAGCAGGTGGAGGACAACTTCGGCCTGAAACTGGTGTTTGCCGATTTTGACGGCCGGTATATCGCCGACGTGGCGGTGGATATTCTAAACCAAAACGGTCAACGGGTCTTTTCTCTGGATGATGCGGGTCCTTGGCTGCTCACCGAACTGCCCCCGGGGGATTACCAGGTTCGGGCATCCTTTGACGGCGAAAGAAAATCCCGCCGGGTCAGCGTCGGCCGTGAAGGGGTTCGCACGGTGATTCTGCACTGGACCCTGTAGGAATATTCTTAACCTATAATAAGGAGGATAATTATGGCGACATATGAACGAACCAGCACGGATCCGACCCGCAACCGAACCGTACCACAATCGGAAGCGAAAATGGAAGCGGGAAAAGGAAAAACGGAAGAGGCCAAGGAAAAGGCTGCCCAAAAAGGGCATGAAATAAAGGAAGAAGCCTCCGAAAGAGCCCGGGCCAAGTTTGAAGAAGGCAAGCAATATGGAGAGAAAAATCTGGAAAGCACGGCCCAGGCTCTCCGGGATGCCGCCGGCAAACTGAAGGAGGATGACCAGGAGGCCATGGCCCGTTATACCGAGTGGGCGGCCGGACAGGTCGATTCCGTAGCGAATTATTTCCGTGATCGAAGTGTGGATGATGTGCTTCAGGATATGCGTTACATGGCGCGCCGGAATCCCGGAATGGTATTGGGCGGCGCCTTGATGGCCGGTTTTCTGACGGCCCGTTTTCTGAAGGCGTCGGAACCGATGCGGTCTGAAACACCTGAATACCGCTCCGACTACCATACACCGCCGGCCCATACATACGGGCAGACGTACTAAATTTTCGATCGAACGGCCGGAAATCGGAAGCGTCGGTTTTCGGCCATGCGGATAGTAAAGGAGGTAGGAAAATGGCCAACACGGATTATCATCACCCTCGAACACATGAAGAGGAAAAATCGCTCGGAGATCTCTTCTCCGACCTGTCTCGTGAAATCCAGTCCCTGGTGAACCATGAAATCAAGCTGGCCAAGATCGAGATGTCACATAAGGGGGCTGTGGCAGGGAAAAATTCCGCGCTTCTCGTGGTCGGTCTGGCGATCCTCTATGCAGGGTTTCTGGGGATTCTGGCCACCGCGGCGTTGGCGCTGGGCGTCCTCATCCCGCTATGGGTGGCCGCTTTGATCGTCACCGCGGTCGTATTGATCGTCGGTGCGGCGATGGCCATCAAAGGCGTCAATACATTGAAACGGATGAAGTTTGCTCCTGAACTGACGATGGAATCCCTGAAAGGAGAGGAGGAAAAGCCATGGCTGAGAAAACAGACCACCTAGAGGTCGGAAAGACAGAGAAAACATCACCCACCATTCAAGATTTAGATCGCACGGAGCGTGCCGAGGTCGAACACCTCAGAGCGGAAATCGCGAAAAACCGTATGGAGACGGAGGCCACACTCGATGCCATTCAGAGCCGGCTGACCCCGGCCCGTCTGAAAGAACAGGCACGGGAAAAGGTCCGCGAAGTGACGATCGGAAAGGCGCAGAATATGGCACATACGGCAGGAGACAAAGCAAGAGATGCGGGTTATTCCATGTTGGATACCCTCAAAGACAACATCGTTCCGACGGCGATGATCGGCGTCGGACTGGCCTGGCTGGTCAAGAGCCATAAAAGCGGAGACGGCGGCCATTACGGCGAATACTATGCCTATGATCCCTACCTCGAAGAGGAGTACCCCGAAGACCAGCTTCGAAATTACGCCGGACCCGCCGCGGATATGCGGACCTATTATTCGGAATCGAGAGGAAGCGGCGGGGGAAGAACGGCCCAACACGCCCGTGAAAAGGCGTCCGGCGCAGCCGAACGCGCCCGGGAAAAGGCCAGAGCCGCCGGGGAGAAATCCGGTGAAATGATGAGCCACACCCGCGAGAAAGTCGGCTCCGCCGGGGAAAAGGCCGGCGAAATTGCGGGGGATGCCTGGGACAGAGCGAGCGATGCCGCCGGACACGCCGCCCACAGAACCCGGGAGCTCTCAAGGAGCGCCCGAAATAAGTCCCGCCGGATGAAGGATGAAAACCCGTTGATTATGGCCGGCGCCCTGTTTGCAGTGGGCGCGGCGCTCGGTTTTCTGATTCCGGAGACCCGCAAAGAGCGTGAATGGATGGGGGAAACCCGGGATGAATTGATGCACCAAGCCAAAGAGAGAGGCCGCGACACCCTGGAGCGGATGGAGGAAGTGGCCAAAGAGACCGGAAAAACGGCCAAAGAAACCGCCAAGGAAGAGGCAAAACGGCAGGGATTGGCGTCGGAATCCGACACCAAAGGCCAGACTGCGGGCGGTGGATCGTCCCGAACCGAAACCGGAACCACCGGCGCGGCGGCGGGCGTTCGTCCGGTAACCGGCACGGAAGCCACCCCGCCGGCCAAATCGCCCACCAGCCAGCCGGATAAGAAAAGAGATGAGGTGCCCTAAGCTGGTGCGGGTAGATCCCCGCTTCTTTAATTCCATTCGGAAGCGGCTCCGACTTTCGGAGTCGCTTCACTCTCCCATCATAAACTGGTTTTTCGCTCAAAAAGATCCTGAATCAGTTCCAGCGCACCAAAGAATCTTTACAATTCTCTGAAGTACCTTCCTTGCTGCGCGTCTACTCTGGGCTTGGTCCGGCTCTGGCCGATGAGAATGACGCCGGACAGGACATCCCGGTTTCGCCGACCGCCTGCGCGGACCTGGTTTCTTGACAAAATGCCGCCGCATTCTTACTTACGGCAGTGGATTTTCAACTGAACCGGGTCACTTGAATGGAGTTCGGCGGATCGTAAATGGACATCTGGATCGACACCCTTCATCAGACGGCCCGACTGCTGCTGCGGATCGGGCCGGTCATGTTTCTCAGCCTGATCGGGGTCGAGGTGCTGATGCAGCTGGGCCTGATGAAAAAGCTGGAGCCCCTGGGAAGGCCTCTTGCAAGGGTATCCAACCTCCCCTCGGAAAGCGCCCTGACCTTTCTGGCCGGAATCGGATCCCTGGTGGCGGCCCATACCATGACCGCCCAGTTTCATCAGGACGGCCGGGTCACCGGACGGGAGATGGTCGTGACCGG
>JBEPWQ010000287.1:0-5235 GCA_041642315.1 Desulfobacteraceae bacterium
GTCAATCATGATTATATTTGTGAAAAGATTTGGTCGGGATCGGAGGAGAGGCCCTGAAGAGAACATGTTTCCCTTGGTAGCGGCGAATGAACTTTTCAATGAGCTCAAAAATTAAACACTCATATTGGGACAACACTGAAAATTTCAGAAAGAAGGAGGAGAATCATGAAACTTTCTACAATTACCGGTTTGTTATTGGTGTGTCTGGGGATGTTCGCCTTGTGGCGCCCGGCCCTGGCGCAGCAGGAATTCACGGAAAGGCAGGCCCAGGGAACCATCAGCGTCATCGGAGAGGCCACCGCATCCGCCCCTCCGGATATGGCGGTCGTTCGGTTTTCGGTGGTGGCCCGCGACCAAGATCCGGAAAAGGCCCGCAGCGCCAATGCCGAAGCGGCCAAGGCGGCCATGGACGAGGTCCGGGAACTGATCGAAGATGAACGGCGCATGCGGCTGGAGAGTCTCCGGCTTCACCCCAGGCATGAGTACGATCCCCAGACCCGGCGCAGCCGTGAGCAAGGATATGAGGCGATCCGGGAGATCGTGGTCGAAGTGGAAGACCTGGCAAAGGTGCCCGAACTGGTGGCGCGCATCGTCCAGAAGGGGGCCAACCGGTTGAACAGCGTGCGCTATGAGTTGAGAAATCAGGAGAACGTGCGAAACGACGCGCTTGTGCAGGCGGTTCTGAATGCCAGACAGAAAGCCGCCCTGATGGCGGAAATCGTCGGCGCCTCTTTGGGCCGGGTCACCCGCATTGCGGAACAGGGAACCGGTCCCCCCACCCCTTTCATGCGCCACGAGCGCATGGATACGATGGCCGTGTCCAAAGCGGCGGCGCCGGAGCCGGACGCTTATTCGGCCGGTCACATTGAAGTCCGGGTGCAGGTCGATGCCACCTTTGCGCTGAATACAAGTCCCTGAACCGCATCCGCTCCCAACCAGGGGCCGGGCCGGATCACCCCCCTAGTCTTGCCCCTTTCCCGCATAGTGTTTACCATTGAACATTCACGGTTTCCCGGAAGCGATTGGCGGAATCTGTTTCGTGCGTGAAATTTTCAAGAAAAGGGCGTGCGAAATGATGATGTAAAGAAGGGAAACTTTGATCTCATGGTGTTGCACCACTGCATTTTACCCCATTCAAAGGAGAACTGCCATGAAATACATCCTTACCTTTTTTCTATCTCTGATGCTGTCATCCACTGCATTTGCGGCGGGAAGCGCTGTCACCTATGAGGTGAACGGAGATCCCTATGAGGGCTATTTTGTGAGCCCTTCCCCTGATGCGCCTCTGGTGCTGCTGATTCACGACTGGGACGGTTTGACCGATTACGAGGTGAAACGGTCCGAAATGCTGGCGGATTTAGGGTACGCGGTATTTGCCGCCGATCTGTTCGGCGCCGGAGTCCGGCCGACCGAGGTCAAGGACAAACGCCGGCACACCGGTGAGTTGTACAAAGACCGAAAGAAAATGCGTGCCCTGATGCAGGCGGCACTGGATACCGCCGAAAAAAAGGGGGCCAAGGCCCAAAACGCGGCGGCCATGGGATACTGTTTCGGCGGGGCTGCGGTGTTGGAGCTGGCCCGGTCCGGGGCAAATTTAAAAGGCTTCGTCACCTTTCACGGCGGCTTGGAAACCCCGGAAGGCCAGGATTACAGCGCTGTCAAAGGGAACATACTGGTGTTTCACGGCACGGCGGATGATGCCATCACCATGAACGATTTCGCTGCGCTGGCGGCGGCACTGGAACAGGCCGGGGTGCCCCATGAAATGATCACCTACGGCGGTGCTCCCCATGCATTTACCGTATTCGGTTCGGACCGGTACCGGGAAGACGCCGACCGGAAATCCTGGAACCGGTTCAAGGAATATCTGGCGAACACATTAAAATGATCCAAAAGGAAATCCTCGATTACCATCTGCAGGCGCTGATTCAGCTGGCCCTTCGATCCGGTGCAAGCGCGGCCCGGCGCATCCCCGCAGAGAGCATTTCGGTCAAAGATGAGCTGGCCCGCCTCTGCCTGGACCCCCGATGCGAGCAATATGGCCTGTCGGCCGGATGCCCGCCCTACGTGTCGGGTCCGGCGGGGTTCCGAAAAATTCAGGCGGCATTCGCCGAGGCCATCGTATTGAAAATCGATGTGGCCGCCGAGGCGCTGTTTTCCGATGAACGGCGGAAGATCATGAAATTACTTCATGAAGCGGTCGCCGCCGTCGAACAGGCGGCGTTCCATATGGGTTATAAGAACTCTCGAGGCTTTGCCGGCGGTTCATGCAAATCACTTTTCTGCTCGGAAGAAGCCGATTGCAGGGTGGTGTCCGGAAGAAAGGGCTGCCGGTATCCGCAATCGGCCCGGCCGTCCATGTCCGGCTTCGGCATCGACGTGGGAAAACTGATGCGCTCCGCCGGGTGGTCCGGAGAGAAGGCTGTTGCGGAAGCCGATTCAGGGTTGACCTGGGTGGCCGGTCTGGTGTTGGTCGGGTAATGCGGGTAAACCCTTTTGATGACAGAAAGGTCTAAGTAGAGCGACAAGAATCATATCATGGGTTTTTTTTCATTTGTCCATAAGATCAAACAGCGGAATCCGATATTGATTCCGATCGCTGTGATGGTTTTGATCGTCGCAGGGCTTGCGGGCATGTGGCGCTTTACCCCGCTTCGGCAATACACCGATCCGGAGAGGCTGAGAGAGATGATCTCCATGGCCCGGGCCCAGTGGTGGACCCCGTTGGCCGTCATTCCGGCCTATTTGATCGCCGGTTCACTCATGTTCCCCAATATGGTATTGAACGGGGCCGTCATTCTGACCCTGGGCGGAATGCGCGGCTGGGCCTGCGCCGTAGGCGGCAGCCTCACGGCCGCCTCCGCATTCTTCTTTCTCGGCAAGCGATTCGGCGAAGGAAAGCTTGATCTCATACGAGGGGAACGGTTCGAGAAGGTGCGGAAGTTTCTGCGGAAAGGCGGCATCGGCGCGGTGGTGGCTGTTCGAATGCTGCCCATCGCTCCCTATGCGGTCGTGAACACCGCGGCGGGAACCATTGATCTTCGTTTTCGCGATTACATTATCGGTACCTTTATCGCCCATCTTCCGGGAACATTGACCCTGGCGGTATTCGGTGAGCAGCTGGAAACGGCGATTATGGACCCTTCCGCCAAAAATATCACCATCCTGGCGGCGGTCCTTCTTCTGGGAATCGGATTGATCTGGGCAGTGAAGCGATACGCGCGAAAACATGCTGATCATGTTTAAAACACGCTTTGATAAAGGAAAGGCCGAAAATGGCAGTGAAAAAATCCGAAGAAAAAACGATTGCGACTCCCCATGGGGTAGCGCTTTGCTATGATACATTCGGTGATTCCGGTGGCCGTCCCCTGGTGCTGATCATCGGCCTGGCCACCCAGATGATCTTTTGGCCGGATACCTTCTGCCGGATGCTGGCCGAAGCCGGACACTATGTGATCCGGTTCGACAACCGGGACAACGGCCGTTCCGCCAAGATGGAACACCTGGGAATTCCGGATCTGGAGAAACTGATGTCGGATGTACGACACGGCCGCGATTTCAATGTGCCGTATACCTTGTCGGATATGGCCGCCGATACCCTCGGTCTTATGGATGCCTTGAGAATCGATCGGGCCCATGTCTGCGGTATGTCCATGGGCGGCATGATCGGGCAGGTGATGGCACTGGAGCATCCGGAGCGGCTTTGCGGCCTGATCTCGATGCTCTCCACCACCAGCGAAAACGACCTGCCGGAGTCCACCCCTGCGGCCAGAGAGGCCATGATGTCCTCCCCTCCGAGCACCCGGGCCGAATACCAGACATATATCGCGAACATCTGCCGGGCCTTTGCCGACGGATCAACGGCCTACGATGAGGACCTGCAACGCGAACTGGCCGGCCGGGCCTTTGACCGCGGCCTCTATCCCGAGGGGTTTTTTCGTCAGATGGCCGCCATTCTCGCCGCCGAAGGCCGCCGGGACGCGCTCCGGCAGGTGAGGGTGCCGACCCTGGTGATTCACGGGGACTGCGATACGGTGATACCGCTTGCGCACGGGCAAGACACGGCCGACGCCATTCCCGGCGCCCGGCTTCGGGTGATCGCCGGACTGGGGCACGGCCCGGCATTCCCCGATCTCTGGGATGAGATGGTCGGCGTGATCAGCGAGTTCACGACGGCAATGCGGTAGTGGCCATGATCACCATTTCGGTGGCCTCTCTATCATTCAGGTTTGGCCGAAACGATGATCAAAGCCGCCGCAGTGCACCCGCCGATCCCCCGGCGGAAGATTTTTTCCGCCACGGAACCCTATTGCAAAATAACGCGGATAGCTGAAGCGAAATCCGTCCCCGCTTTTTCCATGAATCCATCCCAATCGGGTCCGAATTTGTAAAATGCCATTGAGGCCAGTTTCTTGGTGATGACGGCATCCCGGTACGCACTGATTTCCCCGGAATTTAGAATTCCCATAATGGCATTTTTCCCCAGTTTCTGAATCAAGATGCCGGGAATGTAGTTTTCCATGATCTTCCACACTGTGGATTCGTCTGCAAGAATAAAAGGAAGTTTCTCTTCACAAATCGCTTGGAATGCGAAAATCTGTTCACTGGTTTTTTCAGACAGTTCGAACAGGGGGGCGGAAGATGCTTCGTGAATTTGAATCAGTATGTCCGTTTCCGCAGCGGCGTATTGATCCACCAGCATCAAGATATCTTTTATCAAAGCCCATTTGAAGGGGATATCTTTCTGGAGTTTTTCCTCATAATCTTCTCCCAAAAGAAAGGCGGTCAACACCTCGGCGATGGAACTGCTGAAAACCCCGCCCTTGTTGGCGCTCGAGTCCTTGATCTGTTTGATCTTCGAATGGTTGGCGATATGGCGTCTGGATGCGTCATCGAAGAAGACATTGGCCCCTTCCACAATGAATTTCAATTCCTTGAAATTATTAAGAAAGGCTTGGACATTGGCATGGTTGATGGTGTCTTTGAAGCCGCCGCAGGGGATGAAGGCTTGAATATCGGCGCGGCGGATGTATTTCCGGCTGACCGGGTCCGTCAGAAAATTGCGGTGGAACACGGCGGCGTTTTCCACAAAGGTGCCGTCCGGCAGCGTCAGTTCTTTTGCCGTCAACGGGACCAAAAACCCTTCAGGGCTCAGTTTTTCAGACGGGAATGCCAGGGAATCGGCTCTCGGGGATGTGTGACGCATAAAGGCGATTTTCATCAGCTCCTTTTTGT
>JBEPWQ010000288.1:0-5189 GCA_041642315.1 Desulfobacteraceae bacterium
TAGTATTCATGATACCCTGAATTTTCCGAGACAATATCTTCGCGGTCCGCTGCCAGCTCCTGTTCGGTGGTTTCCTTCAGATTTTCCAGCCACAGCTCTTTCGAAAAAGAGTAGAGCACTTTCCCTAGAATTCGGGGTGAATCGGTGATTTCAGGGTTTTTCTCAACAAAATCCTGAGTGGCCTCAATCACCGCCTTTACATTCCTGATGTATTCCGTATCATCCAGCCGGTCTTCCACATAAATTTTGAAGATCCCGGTCAGGATCGATTTTACATTCCCTTCGATGGCATCCAGGCATTTCATGACTTTTTTCAAGGGCTCCTTTCGAAAACGGGGGATTTGTATCGGTGCTTTTCGGTCTGATATTATTGGACAAATATATTCTTATCAGGTATATGTCAACCCAGCTGACAGGCGAATATCGGGCCATGATCACCGTTTCGGCCACCCCGTGAATATTTTGCCGGGCCGGGAAGCTGTTTGAGCGACAGCGAGTTCTTGCCGGTCCGGCAAAATATTCACCGGGTGGCCTACCTGCCATTCAGGATTGGCCGAAACGATGATCGAGGCCGAATATCGGTATTATTTCAGGCGGGAGGAGATGAAATGGGTGCAACGATTGCGGGGGTGGGACATTTTGCTCCGGAGAGGCGATTGACGAATGCGGAATTGGAAAAGATGGTGGATACCAATGATGAATGGATCACCGCCCGGACCGGAATTAAGGAAAGACGAATTCTCGATGCGGATAAAGGGACTTCATTTATGGCCGTTCAAGCCGCCCGAATGATCATCGATCAAGGGGTTGTTTCAGCCGATGAAATCGATTTGATCATTCTGGCGACCGTTACGCCGGATATGCCGGTGCCGAGTGCGGCATCCTTTGTTCAGAGAGAATTGAATGCTTCCAACTGCTGGGGATTTGATCTGAACGGCGGATGCACAGGGTTTCTCTATGCCCTGGCCACCGGTTCCCAATTTATTGAAACCGGCAGATATCAGAAGGTACTGGTGATCGGAGCGGATAAGATGAGCAGCATCATCGATTACCGGGATCGAAACACATGCGTGATTTTCGGGGATGCGGCCGGGGCGGTCTTGTTGGAGCCCTCAAAAGCGCCGGACGCCGGAATCATCGATTTCGATCTTCACCTGGACGGCAAAGGGATCGACTATTTAAACATGACGGGGGGAGGAAGCCTGCATCCGGCTTCTTCTGAAACGGTACAAAATCGGATGCACTACGTATATCAGGACGGCAGAACGGTGTTTAAGCATGCGGTGAAGGGGATGGCCGATATATCGGAAAAAATCTTGAAACGCAACGGGGTCGGTTCGGAAGACCTTCGGTTTCTGATTCCCCACCAGGCCAACAACCGTATTATCGAGGCGATTTCAAAGAAACTCAAATTGCGGCCGGATCAGGTGATCGTCAATATTCAGAATTATGGAAATACCACCGCCGCCACGATTCCTCTGGCGCTTTCGGAAGCCTACCGGGATGATCAGCTTCAAAAGGGGGACCGGATACTGCTTTCCGCATTCGGGGCCGGATTTACATGGGGGAGCCTGCTGCTTCGATGGTCTCTGGAATAGCCGGTTCGTCAGAATCTACAGAGAAATATTATACGCCTTGATTTTGCTCAACAAAGAGGGGTGGCTGATTTCAAGCAGCTGAGTCGCCTTCGTTCGATTCCCCCGAGTGGCCGAAAGCGCTTTAATGATCAATTGCTTTTCAAGGCGTTTTTGAGCCTCTTTCACTGAATACCCTTCCATGAGGCCCTCCGCCGGCGGGGGGCATTGGGCCCCGCCCTGCGGGGTGATCGATACGTTTTCAGAGGAGATGATCTTTTCTTCCGTCAAAATCACCGCCCGTTCAATCACATTCTCCACTTCCCGGACGTTCCCGGGCCAGTGGTAGCGAAGCATGGTCGATATCGCTTCCGATGAGATCCCTTCGATCTCTTTGCCGAGATTTTGATTGTACCGGTTCAGGAAATGCCGGCAGAGCAGCGGAATGTCCTCGGTTCGTTCCCGCAGAGGCGGAAGGGTTATGGGGAATACATTTAATCTGTAGAAAAGGTCCTGCCGGAAGCCTCCGTCTCTGGCTTCCTCTTCCAGGTTTTTCGCAGTGGCGGCGATTACCCGGACATCCACCGTTTTTGTGCTCGATTCGCCGACAGGGCGAATTTCACTTTCCTGCAACACCCGAAGGAACTTCACCTGAAGGTTGAGGGGAAGTTCGCCGATCTCATCCAGAAAGATCGTTCCGCCGTCGGCTTCTTCAAACAGGCCCTTCTTATTCCGGTCCGCTCCGGTGAAGGCGCCCTTTTTATGCCCGAAAAATTCGCTCTCCAGAAGGCTCTCCGGAATTCCGCCGCAGTTGACCGGTATAAACGGCTTTTGTGCCCGATTTCCTTCATAATGGATTCCCCGGGCGATCAATTCTTTCCCGGTTCCGCTTTCCCCCAGGATCAAGACCGTCGTATCATATTGGGCCGCTTTGGCGGCCATTTTAAAGACCGCCTGCATGGCTTTGCTTTTTCCTACCATATTGGCGAAGGTGAAATTTTCCTGAATGCTTCGAATCTGTTTTCTGAGCCAGAAATTTTCCCGTTTGAGACTTTCCCGCTCTTCCGCTTTTTTCAGTGCAAGATAGACCTCATCGGTTTTGAAGGGTTTGGATATGTAATCGTACGCCCCATGCTTCATCGCTTCGATCGCCGCGTCGATGGTTCCATAGGCGGACATCATGATCACGGTGGAGGCGGCGAGATGGTCCCGCGCATTTTTGAGGAATTCCATTCCGCCCATATTGGGCATCTTCAGGTCGCAAAGAACAAAATCGTACCGCAGGCGACCGACTTTCTGAAGTCCCTGATAGCCATCCGAAGCGGTATCCACCGTATATCCGAACCGCGCCAATAAAGTGGTCAGCATGTGACGCATGTTCTCTTCATCATCAATGACAAGAAGCGTTTTGTCTCTATCGTCTCTATTCATATGAGTGGGTATCTCCCGTAAATAAAGGTAGATGAAGGATCATGCTCGTTCCCTCTCCCTCCTTGCTGACGGCCTTGATTTTTCCGCCGATCGCTTCAACGATCATGAAGCAGACCGACAATCCGAGCCCCGTTCCCCGGCCGGGTTCTTTGGTGGTAAAGAAAGGATCGAAAATGGAGGCCATGTGTTCGCTTGAAATACCCGGGCCGTTGTCGATAAACTCGATCTTGAGCAGTGGATTCCCCTCTGAATTCAAATGATCGGAACCGTTTTCGGTGATGATGCACAGCCGCCCGCCGGATGTTGCGTCCATGGCATTGACGGCGTCCGCGGCGTTGATGATCAGGTTCAAAAAGGCCTGCTGCAACTGGCCGGGATTCGCCCGGACCGTATCCGATGCGGCATTCAAAGACAGCTTCAATGCCGTTTTGGAAAGAAACGGTTGGTATTGAAAAACCTCCAGGATTTCCCGTATCACCCGGTGTACGGAGACCGGTTCGAGATTTCCGTCGGAAGGTTTGGCGAAATGGAGAAGCTGCCGGATGATTCGGCTGATCCGGTTGATTTCGGCTTCGGTTCGATGGATGAATTCCCGCTTTTCCGCTTCGCCGATATCCCCCTGCTTGAGAAGATCCAGGTATCCGGAAATGATGGCGACCGGATTTCCGATTTCATGGGCGATACCGGCCGAGAGTCTTCCCACGGAGGCCAGTTTTTCCGCATTGATGATGTCGTGCTGGGCTTTTTTAAGCTCCCGGTTCGCCTTCTCAAGGGATCGAACCGTGTCCCGGAGCGCTTCCTTTCCGGCCGATATTCGGTAGAGCATCTGGTTCAAGGCGCGGGAGAGCTGCGTAAACTCATTTTCCCGCTTTTCATCCAGAGAAAAGAGATCGCCCTCTCCTTGATACCCCTCGGCTCTGTCCAACAGGCTGTGAAGGGGTTTGACGGTGATTCTGGACAGCCGATACAATCCGATCAGTGCGAAAACGAGGGTGTTGATCAGAATGTAGACAGCCAGAATCTGCTGAAAAGATCGCAGTTGTTCGTACAGACCTCGAAGCGGCAGAAGGGTGCACAAACCACCCGCGATGCGGCCCTCCTTGATCCAGGGGGAGGCAATGACAAGATATTGCGGTTTCACCCGGAAAACGCCCCGGGTGTCGCCGTAATCCTGATGGATTTTCCGGCCGGTGCGGACGGCCTGTCGGGTCGCCGCGGCCATTTCCTTCTTTGGAACACCCTTTGCGGATTGAAAAAAAAGCGATTCACGATCTTCATTCAAAATCAGCAGGGCCGAAAATCCCGAAGCGGATAAGAACGATGCGGTCTGCGCCTTGAAATTCTCTGTTTCAAAAAGCCGGTCGACTTCCCTCTCCTCATTCAGACGATATTCCAGAGAAGACAAAAACAGTTCTCCTCTGGCTGTTTCGGATTTGAGAAGGGATTTTTGAACCAGCATCATCAGCACCAGATTGACCAGAAACATCGCTGTTCCGAGCAGGAAAATCAGCTGAACCGCGATGTGAACTTTCAGTCTGTTCAAAACCACCCGTTTCACATCGCGCGCCGGACCGCCAGCGCCGAGCCGCATTGCTCCACACCCAGGGTCTCCTTTTCCAGGCGGGTTTCCGGTTTGGAGGTGACGATGACCGCCTTTTGATTCCAGCCGTGCCAGAAGGTCTCCGATGACCAGAACCATTTTGAACCGGTGGTTGGAAAAAACGGCGATCTTTTGAGAATGCCTTGCAACTCGGCCACCGTGGGCAGTCGCCAGTCCTGATAACCGCCGGTTCGCAATTGCTCTGCATATTGAACCGAGAACTGGTATTTCACGCAGCGGTTTATTTCAGACGCGGCATCCAGCAGGGTCCACATCAAGCCGGTTTCGGTGTCGGTAACGGTGCCGTTTCCATGACTGACATACCGACCGCCGCCGCTTTGAACGGCGGCCTCGATCCTTTCCCGGGCCTGCCGTCTTCTCATCCGCTCCGATTGTTCCCTGCGGAAACGTTCTTCTTCCCGGCTCCACTGCTCTTGAAGCTGATTGTGAAGGGTTCCGGCGCCGGACGCATATTTTCCGTTCGGGTTTCGACGAAGGTATCCTTTCACGCGAGCGATTCGATCGGATAAGGAGTCCTCTCCATTCCGGGCATACGTGAGCAGCTGCCGCCATTCTCTCTCTTC
>JBEPWQ010000289.1:0-5185 GCA_041642315.1 Desulfobacteraceae bacterium
GCTTCGTTAATTTTTCAGATATTCAAATACGGAGACATGAACAGGCTGCCGTGCCGGAGGATCACTTTCTGGTTCTGAATGGAAATTCAGGCCATCATGTCGGGAAGGTATCGGTCGTATTGCTATCCTGAACATTTTTTTTAACCGCATCCATTATAATTCAGGAGGTATTCTTATGCGTAAAATGATCAAGAACTTATTTATTGGAAGCATCATCATGGGAAGCATCATCATGATGATGGGATGTGCCGGCCTTACCGCCGACAATGGCGCTTCAGCCGATACCGGAATTTCAGCCAAGGAGGTAGAGGATTACTCGGACACCATTGCTTTGTTTGAGCAGGCCCCTGAAGTGCGGCCGTTTTTTGAAACTTCTTACGGGTATGCGGTATTTCCGAATATCGGCAAAGGCGGGGTGGTCGTCGGCGCCGCTTACGGCACCGGCCAGGTCTATCGGGACGGACAGGTGACCGGTTTTGCCGAGCTGGTGAAAGGATCCATCGGCTTTCAGATAGGCGGTCAGGTCTTCAGCGAAATCATTTTTTTCGAGGATGAACGGGCTTACGAGGAATTTACCGGGGGAGAATTTGAGTTCGGCGCCACCGCATCAGCCGTGGCGATTACCGCCGGCGCACAGGCGCAGACTGGAACGACCGGCACCTCGGCCGGCGCAAGTGCCGGGCCGAATACCAGCCAACAGGCAGCGCCAAACGATTACCGGAGAGGAATGGCGGTCTTTGTTCATACAAAGGGAGGGCTTATGGCCGAGGCAGCCATCGGCGGTCAGAAGTTTCGATTCGTGCCGCTTGATCAAGCCCAGGGTTCACCGGCTGATCAGTAAGGTCCCTGACCCCTTCGGTTTGTGCCGGGAAAGGTGAACTATCTGGTATCCTTTTTTGTTATATATTTTCGATACCGCGATGTTTCTGTCGCGGATAACGGGAGCGTCCGCGTGCGACGCTCCCGTGCATACGGTCAAGCTGGAAAATAGCCGCTTCTTTCCCTAATCTTTTTTTTCTTCCCTTCCCAGAATCTCCTGTGAAATATGGTGGTTTGGCAGGTCTTAGATGCATTGGCTCTCCTCATTTTTTGTCATTAATTCATTTTCTTTGGGTCTTTTGTGGCTTACATTGGCATCGGAATTTGTTTTTTCGAAATACCGCCGTTTTCTATGCCTTCCGAAATGTTGTTGCGGATTCGAATGCCCCGTCCTGAAAACCCGAAATGAATGGGGGATACATGCGTATTTCCAAATGGAAGCTTTCCACCAAAATTCTATCCTTGGGTCTGTTCATTACCGTCTGCTTTGTGCTGGTCTTCGGAGGGCTCTATCCGAAAATGAAGCAAACTTTTTACCAAGCCAAATACACAAAGACCCGGCATCTGGTGCAGACCGCCTCAAGCGCCCTGGAGTTTTATCTGAATCAGAGCCTTTCCGGCGCCATGACCATCGAAGCGGCTCAGGAAACCGCAAAGCAGGCGGTTAAAAATCTTCGATATGATCAGGACGATTATTTCTGGATCAATGATACGAAGCCTCAAATGATCATGCATCCCATGCAGCCCCATCTGGACGGCAAGGATTTGTCCGATTTCAAAGACCCGCATGGGATACGGCTGTTCGAGAAGATGGTGGACACCTGTCGAGAAAACGGCGCCGGTTTTGTCCAGTATGATTGGCCGAAACCGGGGAGCGAAAAACCGGTCCCGAAAATCAGCTATGTGAAATTGATTCCGGAATGGAATTGGATCGTCGGCTCAGGAATTTATATGGATACTGTCGAAAAAGAGATTGCATCCGTTTTCAACATCATCATCGGCGTCATCCTTCTGGTTTCCCTGACTGCAACAGCTTTGTCCTATCTGATGACCCGGTCCATTACCCGGCCGATTCATTTTGTCATTCAGAAATTGACATCCAGTGCGGACGGAGCCGCATCCACCGCCTCACAAACGGCGGCTTCAAGCCAGTCCATGTCGGAAGGGGCTTCGCAACAAGCGGCCTCCATCGAAGAGATTTCTTCGTCATTGGAAGAACTGGTCGCCATGACAAAGCAAAATGCCGAAAACGCGGCCCAAGCCGATGCGTTGATGAAAACCGCCAATCGAATCGTCCGGAAAGTGGATGGTTCAGTGGGGGACCTGAAATCATCCATGGACGAGATCAGTCGATCGAGCAGCGAAACCCAGAAGATCGTCAAGACCATCGATGAGATCGCATTCCAGACCAATCTGTTGGCTCTCAATGCAGCAGTGGAAGCGGCCAGAGCCGGTGTGGCCGGCGCCGGATTCGCGGTTGTGGCCGATGAAGTCCGGAATCTGGCGATACGGGCGGCGGATGCCGCCAAAAACACCACCGCTCTGATTCAAAGTACCACCACCCGTGTCAAAGACGGCTCCGGACTGATGACCCGGACCCAGGAGGAATTTCGGGAAGTGACAATATCGGCACAAAAGGTGGGAGAATTGCTTGCGGAGATAGCGGACGCATCCAGAGAACAGAACACGGGGCTGGAGCATATCAACACCGCCATGTTCGAAATGGACAAGGTGGTTCAGCAGAACGCGGCCAACGCTGAGGAATCGGCATCGGCATCCATTGACATGAACCGCCAGGCGGAGCAGATGAAGGAAATCGTCTTTCGTTTGGTGAAATTGATTGAGGGGGCAACCGGCCGCGACCAGAAACTCGTTTCCAACCATCTCTTTCTGCCGCGGAAAAAAAAGGCGAACCACTTCGAAGGGATGGTTCAGACGGTGCGCCATCAAGAAATCCTTCCGGCTTTCAAGAAATTTTGAGAAGGAGGGCCGCCCTTTTTACTCCTGTTGCTGTTCGAAAAGCCGGTTTTTTAAACGCCGCAGACCCTCTTGAGTGGATATTTTCGGACGATACCCCAGATCCCGCTTGGCGGCGCTGATGTTGAACCAGTGGGAGGTGGCGAGTTCATCCGCGAGGAAGCGGGTCATGCGGGGTTCGCCTTTGAGATTCAAAAAGCGGTAGAGAAATTCGAGTGACGAGCCGACGGCGCGGGCCGCTCGGTGGGAAATTTGTCGGGTCACCGGCGGTTTGTTCCCGGCGGCCAGAATGTGGTTGACCATTTCCCAGAGGTTGATGGGATCATCCTGGCTGATAAAATAGATTCGCCCGGAGAGACCGGGATCGGCTTTTAACGCTTCGGCCGCTGATAGATGCGCATCGACGGCATTGGCGATGTAGATCGTATCCACTACATTTTTGCCGGAGCCGATGATTCGAAGGCTTTCGGCTCTTTCCAGAATTCGCGGCACCAGATGGCGATCACCGGGTCCCCATATCAGGTGGGGCCGTAAAATGACGGCCGGTAGCCCCCCCCGGGCCGCTTCGACAACCGCCTGCTCCGCCATGGCCTTCGTTCGAGGATAATGGGCATGATAGCGGGAGGGGTAGGGAACCGATTCGTCAACCCCCTCCATATCGGTTCCGTCAAAGACCACACTGGGAGAACTGGTATGGATCAGCCGTGCCGCCCCGGTTTCCCGACAGGCCTGAATCAGGTTGCGGGTGCCGAGGGTGTTGGTCCTGAAAAACCGGTCGTAGTCCCCCCACACCCCGGGCAGGGCCGCCGTATGAAACACCAGTTCGATGCTTTCACAGGCCTCTGTAACCGCCCGGGGGTCTGCGATATCCCCCTGAATCTGTTCAACCCCGAGAGAGGCCAGTTCCGAATAGGCGCTTCTGGAAAAGCTTCGAACCAAAACCCCCTGATCCACTAGTCGGCGGGCAATGGCCCGGCCCAGGAAACCGCCCCCGCCGGTGACAAGAACTTTTCCGTCGGCTACTGGACCCATTGAGCCAGGTGTTCTCGAAAAATCGTAGAGTTGTGACGGACATCCACCGGAAATTTTTTATGAAAAACGATGGTTTTTATATCTTCGGTCATGGGATGTTTTGAAGCGATATTGAGCAGTTCATGCTTTACCGCCTCCCGATCGATTCCCTGGCCCCCGTTTTTCAGCTCGATACACAGCACCGGTTTTTGTTTGGGTGCCTTTCCGACACCGACCAGAGCACTGCGGAAGACGGCGGGATGTTGGTTGAAAATCGATTCGCAGGGGATGGTGAAGAGGGATCCGTTTTCGGTGATCACGCGGTGAGACTTGCGGCCGCAAAACCAGATCCGGTCTTTGTTATCCCGCCAGCCCAGATCTCCCATTCGATGCCAGATATCAGCTCCCTCTGGGATTTTGGCAAGGGCGTCCGCCTCTTGCCTTTCAAAATACTGCCTCGTGACGACGTCTCCCTTGACTGCGATTTCACCGATTTCGCCGATGGCGACATTCAGATCCTCCGACCATTCATCAATCGGGTCATCGGTGATCCTGATAATTCGAACCTCTATTCCGGCAACCGGGCGGCCGACACACAGGCCGTATCCCCGCTCACTGAATTTCCGGGTGTCACCCAGGATTTCCTTGCTCCCGATGCAGACTACCGGCATAGCCTCGGTTGCGCCGTACGGGGTGAAAATTTCCGCCTCATCGGTCAAGAGAAGTGAAAACCGATCGATATTATCGGGCATCACCGGTGCACCGGCGGATATCACCCGTCTGAGAGACGGCAGCTCGATTTCTTCGGCGGCACCGTATTCCCCCACCCGGTTCAGCAGGGCCGGAGAGGCGAACATATTGGTGACCCCCTGGTCCAGCACCGCTTCGATGATTCGTTCGGGATTGACCTCGGCGGGCCGGGTCGGATCCATATCCGGGATCACGGCGGTCATTCCCAGTGCCGGGTCGAACAAAGAAAAGAGCGGAAAAGTGGGCAGGTCCACCTCATCGGGACCGATGCCGAAATACTCCCCGATAATCCGCACCTGGGCGTCGAAAATTCCGTGGGTGTAGACAGCCCCCTTGGCCGGACCGGTGCTGCCGGTGGTAAAGAGAATGGCCGCCGTTTCGTCCTCCCGGGTTTCCGCCAGCGGGTAGGGTTTCCAAGGGGTTTGATGGATTCGGTCCAGGGAATACCCACCCCACAGCCAGCGTCGGCCGACGGTGATCCAGGTACGAACCGTTCTGAGATTTCCGGCGTAAATCCATTTGAGAAGGTGCGCCCTGGGGATGCCGATAAAGGCCTGCGGCATACTCTCCTTGAGGCACTGCACCATTCGTTTTAACCCCATCCCCGGATCCACGATCACCGGAACGG
>JBEPWQ010000290.1:0-5164 GCA_041642315.1 Desulfobacteraceae bacterium
GGGCCCGCGGAAAAGGCCGGCGAAAAAATCGATCAGACCATGGAGAATGCGTCCGATAACGCCAAGGATGCGGTCGAAGCCGTAAAGGATAAAGCAGAAGAAGTCGGACAAGAGGTCAAAAAAGCAACCCAGTAAGTCGTGAAAAAATGGTCCCGGATTAAAGACCATAGGGGTGCTGCTTGAAAAGCGGCAAGAGGTGGTGCAGACACTTGTGAAGGTGTTGTGCTCAATGGGAAAAGGGCGTCAATTTCATTCAGAAGCCCTTTCCCACTTCTTTATCGGAAGCAGGGGGTTGGCATGAAAAAGGTCGAACTCATGATAACATGGGTCCTGGTCTATGAGACGGGCGCGGGGGGCGCCGCGCCATGAGGCTGCCGGCGCATAAAACCAAAATCGTCTGCACCATCGGCCCGGCCTCCCGATCGGAGGCTGTGTTGGAGCAACTAATGCTTCAGGGGATGAATGTGGCGCGGCTCAATTTCGCCCATGGAACCGTGCAGGGGCACCGGGAGGATATCCGCCGCATACGCGCTGCGGCGGCAAGGACGGAGCGTTCCTGTCTGATCATGGCGGATCTTCCCGGTCCCAAAATACGCATCGGCAAACTCATGAATGAACCGCTGCTGCTGGAAAAAGGCAAGGCGGTCATATTGACCGTCCAAAATCCGGTGGGCACGGCCGATCAGATACCTGTCGAGTATAAGAGATTGCCGGAGAGCGTGAACCCCGGCAGCCTGATTTTCCTTAATGACGGTTTCATACAGCTTCAGGTGGAGAAGGTCTCCGGGGATAGGGTCTTCTGTCGGACGGTTATCGGCGGCCCGCTTCTTTCCTACAAAGGACTAAACCTTCCCGGTGTAAAGATATTTGCCGATGCGGTGTCGGATACGGACCTTGAATTTGTCGCCTTTGCTTTGCAGGAGGGGGTAGATGCCTTTGGCGTTTCATTTGCAGAGACAGCCGACGACATACGCAAGGTAAAGGCCTTTGCACAAAAAGACGGGCAATCCGCCTATGTAGTCGCCAAAATCGAGCGGGCCGAGGCGATTGTCAATTTCGATGAAATTGTCACAGCGGCGGACGCCGTCATGATTGCACGCGGCGACCTGGGGGTTCAGATCCCTATAGAGGATGTGCCAGCCGTTCAGAAAAAACTGATCAACAAGGCGAATCTTCTGGGCCGGCCCGTGATAACAGCGACGCAAATGTTGTTGTCCATGACGGAAAATATCCGGCCGACCCGCGCCGAGGTATCCGATGTGGCCAATGCGATTTTGGACGGGACAGACGCGGTGATGTTGTCCGAAGAGACGGCCATAGGAAAATATCCTGTGGAGACGGTTGAAATGATAGCCAAAATAGCAACCTCCACAGAGCGGGAACGGAAAGCGGTCAGCGCTTTGGCCGATTTGCCCGCATATTTCAGGACGGGTGCGGGTTCCGGCAACTCCCGTGTCGAGGACATCTTTTCCCTGAACGCCGTCGAATCCGCGAACGCGCTACATGTGCGCTATATCCTGGCCCGCACGCAAAGCAAGGGCGCGGCGTCTTTCATCTCCAGATTCAAGCCGGACTGCTGGATACTTTCCTGTGGCGGAGATGTAAAAACGAATAATTTTCTGGCCCTGTCTTACGGGGTTTATCCTGTCTGCCTTGAGGATAAAGCAAATGCCTTTTCCGATATGGCTATGCGGTTTCTGATCAAAGCCGGGATGGTTGAAAAAGACGAGAGAATGATTCTGATAGAGGATGCATCGCATGACGCCGCACCGGAAACCTTATCGATGAAAATCTTTAAAGTCTGAACAGGACAAATCTTAAAATGAGCCAATACAATCCGGAGATGCTGGCGCGATTCACCCAGATCGATTACGACCGGGAGATCGCGCTGGTGGCCATGGATGAGGAATCGGAAACCGACCGCATGCTGGGTGTCGCCCGAATCATCGGAGATGCGGACGGCAAGACAGGCGAGTTCGCTGTTCTGGTGGGCGATGACTGGCAAGGCAAGGGCATCGGGGGCAATCTCTTGGAAAAATGCCTGTCCATCGCCGAAAAAAAAGGTTTTGAATCGGTGCATGGTCTCGTGTTGCAGGAGAATCGGAACATGCTCGCGTTGGGAAAGAAGCTGGGGTTTGCCATGAAAAGAGAGCCCGATTCCGGAGACAATAAACTGGTGATCCATTTTGAAGGCCAACCGGACATGAGGTTGATTGAAAAAATTTGATGCGTATGCTCGTGGGATCGATTGCCGGCCCTTGGGGGCGATTCACCGAGCATGATCCCCCATTCATCTGCGCGTCCACATTCATCTGCGCGTCCAATGGACCCTGCGAAGCGTTGCCATGCGTCAGGCGCTCAGGCTCGACAATGAAGCCGATACCCACCGGCTGTTGAATCATGCGTTGAAGACGGTCGGCCCCGGTGTGCTCGCCCGTGAAGATCGATCTAATTTCCTGGAGGAAGGATTTCTGAAAGTTGATGCCATTCCGATTTTCTGTTATTTTTTTACCGTTCCTTTATTTGCGACCAAAAAACACGGAATCGTTCAATGACAAAAAATTTTCTGAAAATTCACAACAACATCCTGGGGTCCATCCGCGAGCCCCTGATCCTGCTGGATCGGAATTTGAAGGTGGTAACGGCCAATCCCTCCTTTTACCGGACGTTCAACGTCAAGCCCGACGAAACCGAAGGCGCGCTGATATATGATCTCGGAAACCGGCAATGGGACATTCCCGACTTGCGAAAATTGCTGGAAGATATCCTGCCTCAAAATACCGCTTTTCACGATTTCGAGGTGGAACATGACTTTGAAAGCATCGGGCGAAAGGTCATGCGCTTGAACGCCAGGCGGATTTACGGCGACGGCGACCAGCCCCAGTTGATTCTGCTGGCCATCGAGGATGTGACCGAGCGCGAATATTACAAAAAAAATCTTGAGGAGCTGGTTGAAGAACGAACGGCAGAAATCAGAAAGCTCAAGGAGCAACTCGAAGCCGAACGGGCCTATCTTCAGGAAGAAATCAAACTGGTCTACAACCACGAGGATATCGTCGGCAAAAGCGACGCCATCAATTACGTGTTTTTCAAGGTGGAGCAAATCGCCGATACCGATACCAACGTGTTGATTCTCGGAGAAACCGGCACCGGCAAGGAATTGGTGGCCCGGGCCGTTCACGGAACAAGCCCGCGCAAGGACCGGGCTCTGGTCAAAATGAATTGCGCCGCCCTGCCTTCAAATCTGATCGAAAGCGAACTCTTCGGCCATGAAAAAGGCGCCTTCACCGGCGCGCAGACCAGGCGGCTGGGGCGCTTCGAAGTGGCCGACGGCGCCACCCTTTTTTTGGACGAGATCGGCGAACTGCCGCTGGAACTTCAGCCCAAACTGCTCCGGGTGATCGAAGACGGGGAGTTCGAACGTCTGGGCAGTTCGGAAACCAGGAAAGTGGATGTCCGCATCATTGCCGCCACCAATCGCGATCTGCAAGCGGAGGTCCAAAATGGCGCTTTCCGCGAGGATTTGTGGTACCGGCTGAATGTTTTCCCGATCACCATGCCGCCCCTGCGTGACCGCCTGGACGATGTTCCGCTGCTGGTCAATTTTTACATCGACCGGATTTCCAGAAGACTGGGCAAAGTCATTCGGGTGATTCCGGCGGGCGTAATGGACGCGCTGCGCCAATACCACTGGCCCGGCAATGTTCGGGAGCTCGAAAACGTCCTGGAACGGGCGGTGATCAACTCCTCGGGCCCCAAGCTGCGCCTGGTGGATGAACTGCGAAAACCGCGCGGGGACGCGCCCCGGCCCGATCAAACCCTGGAGCATGTCGAACGAGACTATATCCAGCGGGTGCTTGAACGAACCGGCTGGAAAGTCAGCGGCAAGAACAGCGCGGCTGAAATCCTGGGCCTGGACCGCAGCACTTTGCGCGCCCGCATGCGCAAACTCGATATCCGCAAACCGTAACTTCTCATTTCCATTTCGAACCATTTTTTTCTTCACTCCCGGCGCATGGAATGACAAAAGGGTCATATTTGACCAAAGATCAAATATGACCCTTCCTTCCGGGCTGACAACGGATTCCCCGCAATCGTCCTTACGCCGATTCATATTGTGAAATCAACCAGATGGGCGCCACAACGGCGAGTGTTAAAAAGGTGGCATGAAAGTTGAATCACAGTAAGCGTCCGTCCGGCTTTTTCCAGCGCGAAGATTCGTTCCCGGATCCTCGACCTCGCCGAAAAAGTGGTTCAAATGGCCATTGACGCCGGCGGCGTCCCCACTTGAAAAAACGCTACGACGTATATTCCCGTGAGGATTGTTTTGACAAGAAGATCTATTTTTTTGTTATATCTCCATCAACATCATACCGGAAAGAGGCCGCAATGGGCGACAAGGGAAAAAAAGACAAAGGCAAGCGCGAAGGCCAGAAGAAGAGCACTCAAACCTTGAAGGAAAAACGCAAGCAAAAAAACGATAAGACGGCTATTCCGAGGATAAAGGATAAATGATAAATAACCAGGACATCGCCGAAAAGGCGCGAGCCGTGACTGCCGCGGCAAAACAACGCCAGGGGATCAAATCGGTGGCCATTATCGGCAACTACCTGCCCCGCCGGTGCGGCATCGCAACCTTCACCACCGATCTGGTCGAAAGCCTGTCGGCCCGGGCGCCCGATATCGACATCTGGGCTGCGGCCATGAACGACCGGCCCGAGGGGTATCTGTATCCCGACAAGGTGCGCTTCGAGATCGGTCAGAGCAAATTGAGCGACTACGGTATGGCCTCTCAATTTCTCAATATCAGTCAGACCGATATTGTCTGCGTGCAGCATGAATACGGGCTTTTCGGCGGTCCGGCTGGCGGGCACCTCCTGAAGCTCCTGGGGGATCTGCACATGCCGGTGGTGACCACCCTGCACACGGTTTTAAAGGAACCCGCCCCGGATTATCGCGATGTCCTGTGCAGATTGTCCGAGCTGTCCGACAAGCTGGTCGTAATGAGCCATGAGGCGTCCGGTTTTCTCAAAGACATCTATGGCGTACCCGAGGATAAAATTGCGTTTATTCACCACGGCATTGCCGATACGCCCTTTATCGATCCCAGTTTCAACAAGGACAAGTTCGACGTGGAAGGCCGGAAGGTGTTGCTCACGTTCGG
>JBEPWQ010000291.1:0-5137 GCA_041642315.1 Desulfobacteraceae bacterium
ATCCCGGCGGATCCCATACCGCCGAACTGGCGGAGACCGCCAATGCCGTGCTCAAAGATGCCATCGATGCTTCCCGATCCCTGACCGTAGAACTCAGCCCCACGGTTTTGCACCACATCGGCCTGTCAGCGGCTTTGGATTGGCTGGCGGAGCGAATGGAAAAAAAGCACGGCTTTATCGTTCGGCTCCGGTTGGTGGGCGAGGTTGAACCGGACCGAGAAGAGATCCGCATACTGGTGTTCGAATGCGTTCGAGAACTCCTGTTCAATGCCCTTTCTCATTCGGGAGTTCGGGAGGCGGATTTGACGGTTCTGCGCACACGGGATAACCAGGTGCGGATCATGGTGGAGGATCAAGGCCGGGGGTTTGATACCGATCGGCTACAAATCCGGGGGCGGGATGCGGTAACCTTCGGCCTCTTCAGCATTCAGCAAAGGCTTTATCATATCGGCGGTTCGGTCGACATCGATACCGCGCCGGGAAACGGCACCCGCATTTCACTCACCGTTCCCGCCCGTCACGACCCTCTTCTCTATGAATCGGAGCCCATCAGCCGCAAGGGCGAAATCCGTATTCGGCAGCCGGATGCGTCGATTCGGGTGCTGATCGTCGACGATCATGAACTCCTGCGGGAGGGTCTTGAAGGGCTGCTCCGGTATGAACCCGGAATGAAGGTCGTGGGAAAAGCCACCGACGGCGCCCAGGCCGTTCAGCAGGCCCGCATCCTCCACCCGGATGTGATTCTCATGGTTGCAAACCTGGCGGATATGAGCGGCGTTCAATCCACCCGGACCATTCTGAGCCAACATCCGGAGATCAAGATTATCGCCCTTTCGGATCATGCGGATGAAGCAGCCAGAGCCGCAATGAACCGGGCGGGCGCCTCGGCTCACCTTACCAAAGGAGGCCCCGCCGAAGATCTTACCGATGCGATTCGCAGATGCACGACCGGTTGAATTCACAGGCTTTCCATTCAGCCCGTTTGGCGCTGGTTTAGGGGATTTCGAATCTGAAAATCCTGTTTTCCCCGATTTCCTTTTGTATAGGAGTATGAAAATATTCATATCCAACAAAAAGGAGGAACCATGAAAAAGATCGCATCCACTAACCAAAACACCCTCTCCGCCTGCACGCAGTGCAACAAAATCAAACTGGACGGGGGCAACTGGATCGAAGACAAATTCGGTCTCAAAAAAGAAGCCCGGCACAGAATCCTCTACGGCGTCTGTCCCGACTGCTCTCACCGGCTGTACCCGAATTTATATAAAACACCGCTCCGGGAACTGTATGGCAGTTAAACGCGGGCGCCCGGCGCTTTGATCCATTTTCGGGGGAACGCGGTCCGCACCGGCCACCCCCTCGTTCAAACGGAACCGCTTTGAATTCAGACCCAAAGGGGGACAGGATGCTCACGATTCAAAAACAATTGCAGGATGAAAATTTGATTCTGCCCATCTGCGCCCACTGTAGAAAAATAAAAACCCCCAAAGGCTGCTGGGTGAAAGATGAACACTGGTTTCAGATATTCTTCCCCACCAAACTCACCCCCACCACCTGCCCGGATTGCATGCGGCAGTTGATTCCCACCGACCGTTCCGAATCACTTGCCATGGAATGACATCCGGGGCGGCTGTCGGGCATTCCCGTCTTTAAAATCCCAGATCCGCATTCACCAGTACAATTTTGATACGCCCCTTGGGAAAGGATTTTTCCGTAATGGTCCAGTGGTTGCAAATCCGGTCGGGGCTTTTGCAGTCTTCGCAGTGACCGGTTTTGACGCAGGGCGTTTTTTTGTCCAGCCGCATGGTGTTGACCGGCGCGGCGTAATCTTTCACCCGCAGAAAGGCGGCTTCGAGGTCCTGAACGATCTTGTTCCGGCCGATGATGAGAAGGACCTGTTTGGGACCGAAGGCGATGGCCCCGACCCGGTTGCCGATCATGTCCAGATTTACCAGCATACCGTCTTCGGTCACCGCATTGGTCCCGGTAACGAACAGATCCGTCAGCAGGCTCTGCCGCCGCCGTTCGAGCACCTCCTCCGGCGACAGGGATTTGTCGTAGGTATCGAGCACCTCATACCGGGCATCATCCTTGAGTTGATCGTACAGCCCGCTCTGCACGAAGCTGACCGATCCGCCCCAGGACAGGGTTTTGACCTCCAGCTTGGGGAGAATCTCTTCCTGCACGATTCGGGGCACCGACTCAAGCCCATCCGCGATAAATACATCGAAATTGTTTTCTTCCAATTTTTGCTTCAGCCCGTTGAGTCGAATTTGCCAGTAATTTTCAATCGGCTGTTTCATTCTTTGGAATCTCCTTTTTATGGGTCCGCTGCAAAAAAATGGATCGATAAGATTGGCTATGCATACAGTAAACGACCCCTGGGCTCGGGTATATCCCGGCCCAGTCCCTTTGCTGTTTCAATCCATTCCTCTATAATGATTTCGGCATTTTCCAAGGCTTCCCGGTAGGTTTCACCATCCGCCATGCATCCCGGCAATTCGGGGACTTCGGCAATAAAGGCCCCGTCTTTATCGCTCCAGTACAAAATAATTTCATATTTTTTGTTCATTCCGAATCTCCCATCTCATACTTAAGGATAATCTCCCGAGCCTGTTTTACCTGGTAAGCTTTTGCTTTTCTTCCTCATCAACTGACATAATTCCGAGAAAGCGACAGTCTGATCCGAAGTCCCCCGCAAAACTTTAATCAAAAGCTTTTTAATTTTTGTCATCCGATAATTTCAATCGCTATATTTTTAAAGAAAATCACTTTTGGTGAGAGACTGTAACAATTGTAACATTCGATCCGAATTGGTTCAACAAATTCTACTTTATAAGACATTATCAAGATTCTCCAGCCCGCGGAAAAAAGCAGATGATCGGCACCGTCAGCAGCGGCACCCAGGACATGACGGCCAGGACCGCCTCCACCGAATAGAGGTCGGCGAATTTCCCCACCACCGGGGAGAAGAGGCCGCCCAGGCCGAAGGCGAAGCCCATCATGAGGCTTGCCACCATGGATCGTCCCTTGGGCGCCAGGGATTGGGCCATCACCACCCCCAGGGGCAGGGTCGAGAGCACCACACCGCCCGCGAGCATGGCCCCGGGATAGACCCAGCCCCCCTCCAGCTGCAGAAACAACCACAGCAGCGGCGCCATCAGGATATGGCAAAAGAGAAAGACCGGTTTGGTCCCGATTCGGTCGGAGACATGGCCGGCCAGAAGCCCGCTGAAGGTGCCGGCCACGGTGAACAGGGAAAAGATCACCCCGGCGGAAACGATGGTATACCCTTTTTCCACGTAGAGCACCGGAAGGAAAGTGATAAAAGCCTGCCCCACCACCGCCCGGATCACCATGGCGGACCAGATCAGGGCGATCGCTTTCCAGGCGCCCCCCAGGCTCTCTTTGACCGACCCCCAGAAGCCCAGGTGGCGAAGACCTTCACTGACCGGGGCGGGCACCGTCAGATACAGATACCCGACCACCGCCAGGCCCAGGAGCATGGTGGCCGGCACCGCGGAAAGCCCGAAGCGGGCCGCGTACCAGGTGATGAACAGCGGCCCCAGGGCGAATGCCAGGGTGCCGCCGGTATTGAAGACCGACATGGAGAGCCCGGCCTTGCTGCCGGCATAGGCCGGCACCATACCGGTCACCGACGGATGAAACATGGAGGACCCGAAAGAGCCGATGGAGACCGCCAGCAGCAGTGTCCAGAACCCGAGGGCGATGCCGGAGAGCGGAATGAACACCACCGGAAGGAGCAGGCCCACCATGATAAAGGCCCGGGTCTGATAGCGGTCGGCCAGATACCCCACCGCCGGCTGAACGATAAAGGCCAGCAGCCGGTTGACCCCGGCGATGGCCCCGACCTGGGTGAGGGAAAGCCCCATTTTTTGAACGAACAGCGGGAACAGCGGGCTGGTGAAAGAGCTGTAAAAATCCCCCGTGAAATGGACCAAGGTCAGCGCGAACAGCATCCTGACATTGGTTTTGACGTGCAGATTCATGCCTGGGCCTTCCCCTTTTCGGAATCGAACGGCGACCCGGGTTCCGGAATGATCTTCTCCGGACCCGGAAAACGATACAAAATGATGCGCGACTATAGAAATGCCAATCGGAATCGTCAACCCCAAAAGAGGAGATGGAATGCAATAGAAGGAAATAGATTAAAATGTTGCGTTAAGTAGCCAATTCGGTTTATAATAGTCGACAATTTCGGTAGAAATGGAATGCGAGTGACGAGGTACCCTGATCTCGGTTTAGAGTGAGAACACGCCAGCAGAAGGTGTTCCGGCACAGCAGTCAATTTGCAAGGAGATGATGAGATGAAGGAACTGATTGAGCGTATTGCACAGGCTCTGGTGGACGACTCGGAAGCGGTAGAGGTAAAAGAGATCGCCGGAAAGCAGACGACCGTACTGGAACTCAAAGTGGCAAAGGAAGACATCGGCAAGGTAATCGGCCGCGGCGGCCATACCGCGGATGCGTTGCGGACCCTGCTCAACGCCGCCTCGGGAAAAGAGAACAAACGCTACATTCTTGAAATCATCGGGTAAAGGTCACGCCCCGGTCTTTCCGCCTCGGCGGCGCATGACCATCCCCACCGCCCCATACCAGGCGATCGTGAACACCTGAAGCATCAGCAGGGTGGAAAATGCGGCCTGATACCCGGCCGGAGCGTAGCCGCCGGAAGGGGTGGGGGGGTACCGGTCGATGATCGCGCCCATCCCCCACTGGGCGGAAAAGGCGGTCACGAAGACCAGCAGGTTCAGGGCGGTATTGGCCCGGCCGGCCAAATGGGCCGGAAAACGCTGAGACAACACCGCATACGGCAGAATGCCCGAGGTGCCGAAAAAGCCGAACAGAATCCATACGGGGACGGCCATTTCAACCGGCTCCAGAATGATCACCAGCAGCACCCCGGCAAAACACCCCATACCGGCGGCCGCCACCGCCATGGGCGATATCCCCCGCCGGCTCAGCCGCTCCGCCGCCATCCCCAGACAGACGAAGCTGACCACCATGGCCCCGGAGACCAGCATCAGGGTGGCGGCCACCCCGGCCCGGTCGAACCCGGCGACGTCCCGCAGCCAGGGGCCGGCCCAGAGCCCGTGAATGGACAGCAGGGTGGTCT
>JBEPWQ010000292.1:0-5137 GCA_041642315.1 Desulfobacteraceae bacterium
TACATCTATTTCTCATATCCTACATTTTTGTTTAAGACCGCGGCTTATTTTTACAATTTTGTAGGACACTTCTCCGGCAACGAATTCTCCAATACCTGCCAAACGACTTTTGTTCCGGTAAGTTATTCTGTTTGCTTTTGCATTGGCATATAAATTGCTAATAAAATTACGGTATAAACGCAAACCCATAACCCCTTAGAGAATACGGCTGAGACAAGGGGACAATCCCATTTAGAGAGGAGCACATGAGCATTTTTAAAATCCATCGAAAGGATCAAAACATCGAACTCGCATCAAAACTCATGAACAGTGTGGCCGCCAAATACGATTGCAGCGTCAAATACAACACCGAAAGCGGCACCATCAATTTTTCCGGAGACGACCTCCTCAAGCGCCACATTGTCGAAGAAACGGCGAGCCTGTTCATGAAACGCCGGTAGTTTTCTTTTTCAAATTCAAAATTCATAGGCTTATCTCCCCTCCTATTCTCAAAGCCTTATCGATTTTCTCAGCCTCCCCTTTGAGCCGAATCCTTCGATTCGGCTCTTTCTTTTGAATTACGCATGACCGGGAAATCGCTTTTTGTCTGAATCGCGGATGGACGCGGCTTGCACGATTAACACGGATAGAAGCCCTCTTCCGGTTCGCGTCCCTGTCCTGAACTGTGATTTTCGTGATTGGAGTGATGGGCAGGATTTTTGACAGGTTCATCATGGAAATCTTTTAAATCATAAAAATCACAGTTCAGACATCCCCGAGATTCGCAAAAACCCTTTCTTCTCTCATTACCTCTGCTTGGATATTCCAACAAAATCCAACAAAATCTTCTTGACTTGTGAGAAAGCTTTCTTCTAAAAAGAACTCTCAAATGCCAAATTCGCAAAAGGCAAACCAATCGTAAGGTTGGGACGCAAAGCTTCCGGTCCGGGAAAATGTGGGATAGCGGAGTTGCCGAATCCAAATACCTCAAATATCTTCGCTTCGATTGACACGCCTGGTAATCGTCTTTTCTTGCCCGGAAGTTTACTTTGGTTCACTTTGATACCGCTTGTTATGCGGTATCTCTTGGACAGGCCGTGAAACCGACTCTGAATTTCTATGTCTTCTGTAACCCTATACCGAAGAGGATGAATCATGGCAAGAAAACTGTTGGTGATGTTTGTGCTGATCGCGGTGACCTGTTCCGGGTCGGCCTGGGCGATTCCCGGTGATGTAAACGATGACGATGCCGTTACCCTATCTGATGCGATTACCGCGCTTCAGATGGTCGCAGGGATGACGGATCTGACGGTGAATACGGCAGACGATGTGTATGTCACCGGTGAAAAGGTCATTGGTCTGCCGGAGGCGATTTATGCGCTGCGGGAGGTGTCAACAACGGACACCATCACTGACAACTCCGGTTTAGGCATGACTTTCGTGCGAATACCGGCAGGGACGTTCATGATGGGGAGCCCGACGGACGAGCCGGGGAGGGATAACAACGAAACGCTGCACCAAGTGACGCTGACCCAGGATTTTTACATGATGACTACGGAAGTGACCCAGGCCCAGTGGCAGGCGGTGATGGGAAGCAATCCATCAGATTTTACCGCCTGTGGCAGCGACTGTCCGGTGGAAACGGTGTCCTGGAACGACGCCCAGGATTTCATCGCGGCACTGAAGTCCATGGAGGGCCGGACCTACCGGCTGCCCACCGAGGCGGAATGGGAATACGCTGCCCGGGCCGGAACGACGACGGCGTTTTACAGCGGAGAAATTACCCATACCGGGTCTTCGCCCGTCGATCCGAACCTTGACGCGATCGGGTGGTACTCCGGCAATTCGGATGTCTCCTACACTCCGAATTGGTCTGGCTTGGGAACTCACCCGATGGCGCAAAAACAACTCAATGCGTGGGGCCTGTACGACATGTCCGGCAATGTATGGGAATGGGTTCAGGATTGGTATGGAGGTTACCCGGACGGTGCCGTTACGGATCCTGCGGGCCCTGAAACGGGCTCCTACCGGGTGCTTCGGGGCGGTTCGTGGGACAGAGACGCGAGGCGCTGCCGCTCCGCCAGCCGCGGCTATGTCGCCCCGTCCGGCCGGGGCCACTACTTCGGGTTCCGGCTCGCTCTCTCCCCGGGTCAGTAGGCCGGTCGGGTAGGCAAGAAGAAGTTTGCGCGGGCTGTGGAGACGAAACGAAGACGGAGCAGTTCGCGCAACCTTCAGGCCGGGAGCGGGCAATAAAGGCGGGCGCGAAGCGCCCATTCGAATCACAAAAATCTGAATTCAGACAATTCCGGTGATCCGCGTTTCTCGTCTTGAACTGTGATTCGCGTGATTATCGTGATGAACATGATTCTGGCCAAGGCCCATAATGGAAATCACAAAAATCACAGTTCAGACAATTCCCCGATGATCAATAAAAAATACAAACACTCCGAACTCACCGGCCGAATCATCGGCTGCGCCATGGAAGTCCACCGCGCACTGGGCGCCGGTTTTCAGGAGGTGATCTATCAGAGATCCCTGGCCCACGAATTCGAACTGCAGAAGATACCCTACCAGCGCGAATATGAAATGCCTGTGTTCTACAAACAGAAACAGGTAGGCAAACGAAGAGCCGATTTTCTCGTTTAAAAAGTCATCTCCGTCGAAATCAAAGCCCTTACCCGCCTCGAAGACGTCCACATCGCCCAAGCCATTAACTACCTCGAAGCCTACAATCTGGAGATCGGACTCCTAATCAACTTCGGGGCGGGAAGCCTGGGATTCAGACGGTTGGAGAATCGGAAGTTTCGCGGTTCATGAATGGTTTTGAACTGTGATTAGCGTGATTCTCGTGATGGATATGATTCTTGCCCGGGACCATCATGAAAATCACTCAAATCAAAAAAATCACAGTTCAGACAATGTCCTCGCGTTTCTGAAAAAAGGCGCATTGAACAAACCCAATACGCTCCTTATCTTCCACTTCGAAGGGAGGTATGGAGCGATGAACACCCCGAGAAACCGTTTTGAACACTGGATGGAACTGATCCTGCTCAACTGGGCATTGATCTCACTGGTCATGTTTTACAGTATCGTACTGGGGATCGTCGGCGGCAGCCTGCTGATTTTAATGATCGGCTTTGTCCTGGAAGGACTGCATATTTCGAGCGGTTTTCTGGCGCTCTACCCGATGCTCACCCCGGCCTCCCGCATTCTCATCAGTGTGCTCATCGCCGCCATTTTCATCTTCACCTTTCACAGCACCCGCTACGACTTTCTGACCGGGCATTACTTCCTCAAGGTATCTCTCTATTTCATCAAAAAGCCGGCCCTCAGACTCGCCCTTTTTCTGATTGTGCTGGGAGCGTTCGGGATTCTCATTCGGGCGGCTTAGGTCCTGAGAACCCATGGAGAGCGGCTTCAGGGGCGGTGTGAAAGCTTTTTTCGTTTTAGGCTTCGTACAAAGCCTCGGCATCGGCTTTACCACTTTAAAAGCCGAGACACATGCGCCCACAGCTCATCGGCGATCCGGGTATGGAATTCATTCCCCGCCTCCCCTTCTTCTTTTAGAGAAGCGACATCCACCGGCTCCCCGAAACGGACGGTGATCTTCCAAAACCGGGGCCGGAACCGCCCCACCGGCAGGGCCTCGAAAGTCCCCTTGATCGCCACCGGTACCACCAGCACCGGGTATTTGTTCAACAGAAATCCGATCCCCGGCTTGAACGGCAGCAGGTTGCCTTCGGGAGAGCGCATTCCCTCCGGAAACCAGACCATGTTTTTGCCGCGTTTCACCACGGCCGCGGCAAAGGCGAGGCTGGAAATCACCCCCTTCTCCGGGTCGATGGGTACGGTCCGGGCCAGGCGACTGCCGAACCGGAACAGCGGATTATTGAAGGCCACCCCCACCCACCCGGCCCAATAGGTATTGCCCAGGCGGGGATACCCGAGGGCGGCGGCCACCGCGAAGGGATCCAGGTAGCTGACATGGTTGGGGGTCAGCAGATACGGTCCTTCTTCCGGCAGGTTGGAAAGGCCCTGAACCTCCAATCCGAACAAAGACCGCACCAAAAAACGGTTCAGCGCGAAAAGGCCCCGGGCAATCCCGGAGAGGGCCGGCGGCAGCGGATTCAGCCACCGCTTTTGCTTTTCAGTCAGCATCTCCTCGGGGTTTTCCAGGGCCTCCATTCCCGGACCGGCCTTCCCGCCTTCGGCCGCTTCCGTGACCTCCCGCAGGAGATCCCGCACCGTATCGATGCGCCCGATGGCCTCCTCATCCAATTCCACCCCGATCCGCTGTCGGATTTCCATAGTGAGATTGAGCCACTCCAGAGAATCGACCCCGAGGTCGGCCTGAGGACTCGAATCGGGGCTCAGGGGGAAATCCTCGTAGCGCCGGGCCAGCCAGTCCCAGGTCTGACGGGCGGCCCGGTTGGACAACAGGGCCCGGTCTTCATCGCCCATTTCATCGGGAGACAGTGGTGTCTGCTGGATGCCGCCCCCGGCTTCCGCCTGCTGTTTGGCTTCATCATACCGGTCCCGCAGCACATGCCGCCGAATCTTGCCCAGCCGGGTTCTCGGAAGGGCCTTTCGGGTGACGGCATGATCCGACACCCGCTGGTAAGACGGCAGATTTTTGGATCGGGTGGACACCGCCTCCCGAAGGGCTTCTTCCACATCGTCCATTCCCCGGTTTCGAATCTCACCGAGATCCGGAACAAACAAACCCACCAGCTTTTCGTCCTTCTGAAGCACCCCGGCCTCCCGAATCACCGGGCTCTGCTCGTAAGCCTCTTCGATAGTGTCGGGCTGAATATTTTCCCCCCCCTCGGTCACCAGCATGGTGGAGCGCCGGCCGACCAGAAAGAGATAGCCGTCCTCATCCAGATAGCCCAGATCCCCGGTACGGTACCACCCATCCTCGGTAAAGGCGTCTTGGGTTTTCTCGGGCAGATTCAAATAGCCCTCGAACACATTGGGCCCTTTGGCGAGAATTTCTCCGTACTCTTCCAATGTATTCTCATCATACGCATGGCTTTCCTGCACGTTTTCATCAGCACCCGCTTCATCGGTTTGCTCATCGGGCCGGGCCGACGGATCAATTCGAATTTCTACTCCGGAGACCGGGCGCCCCACGCTGCCGAGCCGAAAGGATTCGGGG
>JBEPWQ010000293.1:0-5124 GCA_041642315.1 Desulfobacteraceae bacterium
GGCCCTGTTCGATGCCTTCGGAACCCTTTGCGAATCGGCTGCCGGGGTTCGAATGCGGGATGTGAGCGGGGGGCGGTTGCAGCCGCCGGGGTGGGTGGTGCAGGGTTGACCAAAGTCTTGCATTGTTGGAATCGGGACTATATTATCAAGAATATCCAATCACCACCGGTTCGATCCGGTGAGGAGGAATAATGCAAACATTATTGGAAAAAATGGAGCAGGATATACAGAAGCTTTCGAACCAGGAACGAGCCTATTTGGCGGATCGCCTCCTGAGTTCGCTCGAACAAGAGGCTTTTACAGATGTTGATAAAGCCTGGATAGCGGAAGCCGAACGGCGCTATAGGGAATACCGGGAAGGCAAAAGACAAGGAATAGACGCAAAAGAGGTTTTGGACGAAGCGGATCGATTGTTAAATAAATGACGTCTATTGTTTTTGACCCGGACGCAAAAACTGAGTTCTTGGACTCCGTTCTTTATTACCGCAATCGCAGTTCTGGCCTCGGAAAACAATTTCGAAGTGAAGTTTCTCAGGGGCTTCTTAAAATTACCGAGTCGCCGTTTCGATATCGAAGTTTTCACCCTCCTTTCAGACGCTTTCTGTTGGATAGGTTTCCATACGCAATCATTTATTCAATTGAGCCGGATCACATCCGTATCCTTGCGGTGGCGCATACCAAGCGACAGCCGGATTATTGGGTGGATCGGGCCTGATCAGTTCCAGTATTATACCTGTATATCATCCAAAGTAATGAATCCGGATATCCAGGATGCCAAAGGATGGCCAGGATAGTTCCGGGTCATCCTGACCATCCTTCAAAAATCCTGAGCATCCTGATTCAAAACAGCACCGATTTTTTCCGGTAATCCATCCAGAATATGAAATGGAATATGATGATCCGAAACATATAAAAAGGCTACCTTCTTTAAAACATTTCAACAGGACCGATTTCAGCCTTCAATTGCTATCGCCTTCAAGGCAATGTTTCAACAGGCCCGGTGGCGCATTTTTACTATCTTGAAGAAAAGAAGCCCCTCACCTATGAATATTGGCGAAACCGTTTTCCGGAGTTCTTGGATAAAATGGGGTTGCACGGCGGAATCGGGTTCGTTCTGGCTCGAACTGAGGCCAAGGGCGCCATCGTCGGGGTTTCCGGAAGGAACATCCGGTCAACGCGTGCCGGCGGCATTGTTTTCCAGCTCTGGCCGGTTCAATAAGACGGGGCGGCAAATTCAGCGCTTTGGCCCGAGCATTTCCTTCCGAGCCGGTTCAGCCCCCGGCGGATGACGTTTGTCCAGATGGAGCAGTGCACCCGTCGTCCGGGGCAGGACCACGAAAGATCGCTGCAATTTCTCCACCACCGGCGGCCGGCCGAGCACCCGGTATGCGCAAAAGCATATAAACGGAATTTGAATGATGCCGGCGAACAGAAACAGACCTTCCGGGCCAAAATTTCCCATGAGGATACCGGCTGCAAAAGGGCTGATTGCGGAGCCGAGTCCATATACGAAAAGCAGCCCGCTGGCAGCCGCCAGAAGGGCATCCCGGGTCAGCTGGTCATTGGTATGGGCCACGCAGACCGAGTAGACGGGGATGCCGAATCCGCCGAACAGAAAGGAGAGCAGCCATAAAAGCTTCGGCGCCGGCGCTGGAATGTAAACAAACCCAAAGCAGACCAGACAATTGACCAGTGAGGAAAGGGCGATCACCGCCCCTCGGTCGATATGGTCTGACAGCCAGCCGATCGGCCACTGCAGAAGGAGACCCCCGAAATAGGTGGCAAACATGAATACAGAAAGGCTGACGTGATCCAGCCCGATCGCCTGACCGAAGGTGGGACCCATGCCGAAGAAGGCGCTCATGCAAAGGCCCGATACCAGCACCCCGGTTATTCCGAGGGGAGAAACCCGGTACAAGCTTTTCAGACTGAGTTTGGCCACGGCCGTTATCCCGGGGACCTTGGCCCGGCTGACGGTCACCGGCACCAGAGCGACGGACAAAAGAATGGACACCAGACAGAAGAGCACGAACCCGGACGGCGGGGCCAGGTTCAGCAGAAGCTGGCTGGCCGACCATGCCGCAAAATAGACGATGCCGTAGATCGCCAGCACCCGCCCGCGATATCGTTTTTCAGTACAGCCGTTGAGCCAGCTTTCGACGATGAGAATCAGGCCCGCAAAAAAACACCCGTGCAGAACCCGCAGCACGACCCAGGCCCAGGCATTGGGAAAGAGCGCATGCACCAGGGCGATGGTGGACACCAGGGAAGTAAGGGCCGCAAAGGCCCGCACATGTCCAATCTGGGCCACCAGATTCGGAATGAATCTGCATCCGATAAGATAACCGGTGAAAAACGCCGACATCATGAGCCCCACCGTTTCCGGGGGAATCCCTTCGATGCCGGCCCGAACCCCCAGCAGAGTGGTCTGTAGCCCATTGCCCAGAATCAACAGCCCCAGGCTGACCAGAAGGGATGAGACCTGAAAAAGGGTCCTCCGGAAATCGAAACCATCAGGGTGGGCGTTCTCAGGACCCTCCGGTAAAGGGGATCCGATCCTTTTGGGCCCGGTCTTGCGGATATCGGTAATCGATTTTTGCTGGAAACCGTTCCGGGGGTTCTCCATGACGTCATTCCGACCGGTAGATCCGCTCCGCAGCCGCACAGGCCGCCCGGAAAGCGGACCGGACCGCGTTGCGCACAATCTTCAGCCGTGGCGACTTCAGAGCGTACCGTTTGGAGGCCGGGTCCACCGCTTCATACATATAGGTGTCCATGGACACCTCGATCTGGATCACATGGACATGCTCGCCGGGGTTGTGGTGCTTTCGGGTGATGAATCCGCCTGCGTAGGGCACATCCCGGGCTACCGTGAGGTTGAGGCCGTGGGGCTGGATTTCCCGGCTAAGG
The DNA here is from genome assembly GCA_041642315.1 of Desulfobacteraceae bacterium. Lineage (GTDB taxonomy): Bacteria > Desulfobacterota > Desulfobacteria > Desulfobacterales > Desulfococcaceae > JAABSQ01. Next base: position 2,911 of record JBEPWQ010000293.1, read on the forward strand.
ACGCCGCTGAACGCCTCGATGATCCGGCGGTGGGCGGAACTGCCCGCCAAGGTGCCGACCACGAAATTGGCCCGGCTGCGGCCCTTGTCCGCCGCCCGGCCCTGACCGGTGGCGGTCATGGAGTGGCAGTCGAACAGCAGTCCATAGCCCCGCTCCCGCTTCATGCGGTCGATCAGGGCGGCCAGCAGATCATGGTAGAGGTCCCAGTAGGCGAGGACCGCTTCTTTTTCATCTCGGCCGTAGGGGGTCTCCAGCATCAGGTGATCTTCCACATCATAATACTCATGGGCCGGGTTTTTCAGATGACGGGGAAGATCGGCGACCTTCGACCCCTCTCGGTCCCGGTTCATGTCGACGAAAAAGGGCGCCAGTTCGGAGGACACCTGCAGGCCCTCAGCGGTTTCATACAGAAGGTCGCTGTAGAGATCGATTTCGATCAGGCTTTTTTCGCTGAGCCGGAACCGGTCTCGGTAATTTTCCGGGACAAACACGCCGGCATGGGGGATCGACAGGATGTATTCCGGGCTTCGGGGATCGAACCGGATCAGTTCCCGAATATCGAGACGATACCGGTCGCTGCTGATCACATCAAATACCTCCCGCTCTCCCGGATGGGCCTGGAACAGGGCTTCGATTTCCGGCCAATGGGTGCCGGTGGGAAATCCATGGCCTTCAGTGCCGGTCCAGCTCAATGCGGAGGGTGCCTCTGCACCGGCCCCGGTGCCCAGAAGTTCCCTTTCGAGCCGGTCCATGACAATTTCACCGATGGAGATTCCATAATTTTGAAGCAGTCCCCGGCCGCCGGGGAAAGCGTTGATCTCGAGAATGCGTCCGGATTCCAGCATGTCCACCGATGCCAGGCGGCACTCGGGAAAGCTCCGCTTCAATGCCCGGGCGATCGATTCCTGTCGAGCGGTGAGGTTGCATCCCAGCTCTCGGGCGCCGAGGCTGGCGTTGGTCTTCCACTCTCCGGATGCTGGGAGCCGGCGCAGGGCTCCGATCAGTTCGTCGTCGAAGAAGGTGACCACGATATCCCCCTGGGTGATTTCAGGGCAGAATTCCTGCACCAGAACGTGGCCGTACTGCTCGATGAACCCGTTCAGCCGGAGATCAAGCTCCGGGTCGTCGAAGCGAAGGCGGTGCACCTGTGCCCCGCACCCGTAGCCGTAGCGATCTTTGAGCACGAAAGATCCATCCGCCTGGGGCAGCCGCCGGATTGCTTCCTTGGCTTCATCAAGGGCGGCCGCCGGGAAGGTCATCGGGTGAGGCAGTTGGGGCGCCCGTTTGATGGTGCCGTATTTGTCGGTGGTCAGAAGAGTGGCGTCCACAGTTTCGATCATCTTCATGTTTTCAGAGGCCCACCGCAGAATGTGGATGTTTTCGGAATCCTCGGTGCGGATGTCGTCGCCCCGGACGATGAAAAACTGAACGGTCTCCAGCGGCACCAGACGCCGCTCGATGACCCGCAGATACCGGTAAGCCGATAAGGGATCATCCAGCTTCCAAACCGGGTCCAGGGCCAACAACGACATCCGGGCCGCTGGGAGGTCGCCGTCCCAGGTCAGGTCTTTCATGGAAAAATGGTAGAGCCGGTGTCCCCGTGCGGCCGCTACAGACAGAATCTGGTTGACGCCGGTATTGTACAGATCCACCGGCAGGTCGCTGTAGCTCAGCCTATCGCTTTCAAAGGCGACGGAAAGCGCCTTTCGGGTATAGTAATTTTGAGAAAACCATTGGTGCGTATCCCGTTCGAACCCCATGGCGGGTCCCTCCGGATGGTCGGGATGACCCGCCGATAATTCGGACACTGCTTCCGGGCGGGTTTCCGAAACGCCGTTCACCGGATGATATTCTTCTCTGGGTTCCATGCGCTACCTCCCTGTTTACGCTTTGCGTTCACTCGAATTCGACTGTGGATTAGGATCATCTATGCCGCCGTCAGGCCGCCGCATCCGCGCTTGCTGTGATCAGGCGCCGCAGTTCATCGCCTTCAATGACTTCCTTTTCCAAAAGCCGTTTGGCGATCTTCTCCAGGATTTTTCGTCTGCTTTCAAGGGTGTCCTTGACTGAGCAATACGTCTGTGAAATCAGCTGGTGGACCTCTTTATCGATCTCTTTTGCCGTCTCCTCGCTGAATTCCCGCGATGATGGCGGGGTCACCTCCTGAAGAAACATCGGGCGCCGGTCTCTTTCAAAGGTGATCGGCCCGAATTT
>JBEPWQ010000294.1:0-5081 GCA_041642315.1 Desulfobacteraceae bacterium
CAATATACTGCCAACTCCCTACCATGTCAAGCGCTTTTTTCTTTTTTTCTGGGGCGCTGGAAACAATCGACCCGGTCGGGATTGAACATCGACCGGGTCGAAAAGAAAGAAATATAAATGAAGCAAAGGGGTTTGTCAAGCGTTTTCAGCAGCCAAAATCAATCGATGATACCGCTTCTTTCCGGCCCTCAGAACGATCGATCCATCGATCATATGATCCACATTGATCATGTAATCGGGGGAGTCGATTCGGAGATCATTAATATAAGCACCTCCCTGGGAGATCAGCCGCCTTGCGGCCCCCCCCGAATTCGCCAACCCGACCCGGTTGAAAATTTTGAACGCGGGGATACCCTTTTCAAGCTCCTCGGGCCGAACCGGAGAACTGGGCACCGAATCGGTGCCTTGCGACAGGCTCTTTCGAGGAATCGTGCTGGCCGGCAGAATGTCGCCCGGTATGTCCCGTCCCCCGAACATCCGCAGTGCCGATTCCCGCGCCTTCACCGCCTCCTTCGGGCCATGGGCCAGTGCGGTGGCTTCAAAGGCCAGAACCGCTTTGGCGCTGTTCAGGTCCGCACCCTCCAGCCTGTCCACAGGTGCGATCTCCGCCGTGGGCAAAAAGGTAAACAGGGATAAAAAACGCGATACATCTCGATCATCGGTATTTACCCAAAACTGGTAATAATCGTAGGGAGATGTTCGGTCCGGGTCCAGCCAGACGGCCCCCGCATGGGTTTTGCCCATTTTTATACCGCTGCTGGTGGTAATCAGCGGAAAGGTGATGCCGAAGGCCGGTTTTTGTTTTACTCGACGAATCAACTCGATTCCCTGGACGATATTTCCCCACTGATCACTGCCGCCCATCTGCAGTCCACAACCATGATCTTCATAGAGTTTCAGAAAATCATAGGCTTGCAGGACCATATAATTGAACTCTATAAAGTTGAGGCCTTCCTCTGATTCCAGGCGCATCCGATAACTTTCCGCCTTTATCATTCGGTTGACGCTGAAATGGCGGCCGATATCCCGAAGCAAAGGGATATACCGTAATCGGGTCAGCCAGTCGGCATTGTTGAGCATCAGCGCTTTTCCATCCGAAAAATCGATGAATTGAGACAGCTGATTGCGAATCCCCAGTACATTCTCTTCAATCATTTCGATGGTCAACAGCTGACGCATCTCGGTCTTGCCGCTTGGATCTCCAATCAGACCGGTTCCCCCGCCGACCAGCGCAATGGGCCGGTGGCCGGATCGTTGCACGTGGGCCAGAGCCATGATCGGAACCAGACTCCCGACATGCAGACTGGAAGCGGTCGGGTCGAACCCGATATAACAGGTACGGCCCGGTTCGTCGAGATAAGACCTTAATTCTTCGTCATGGGTGGTTTTTTCAATAAAACCCCGCTCCAGCAGAACATCCAGCACATTCTTCATCTGATTCCACCTCACTTATTCGCGTATTCGACAGCCCGTGTCTCTCGGATCACCATGACCTTGATCTGCCCGGGAAAGGTCAACGATTCTTCGATGTTTTTTACGATGTCCTTGCTCATCAGAATCGCTTCCTCATCAGAGACGATACTGGATTCGACCATGACCCGTATTTCCCGGCCGGCTTGAATGGCATAGGAGTTGACGACCCCCTGGAAGGAATTTGCGATACCTTCCAGCTCTTCCAATCTTTTGACATAATTCTCAAGCAATTCCTTTCGGGCCCCCGGCCGGGCGCCCGAAAGCCCGTCTGCGGCCTGAACCAGCAGGGCATATATCGAGGAGGGCGGAACATCTTCATGGTGGGCGGCAACCGCATGAATTATTTTAGGAGATTCTCCGAATTTTTTGGCCAATTTGGACCCGATCAAGGCATGTGGTCCCTCTACTTCATGATCCACCGCTTTGCCGATATCGTGAAGCAGGCCCATACGCCGAGCCAGTTTCTGGTTGAGCCCGAGTTCCGCCGCCATGATGCCGCACAGAAATCCCACCTCGACCGAATGCTGCAACACATTTTGTGCGTAGCTCGTTCGAAATTTGAGTTGACCGATATATTTAATCAGCTCATTATGGATTCCATGCACGCCAAGATCGAAAGCGGCCTGTTCTCCGGCTTCCTTGATCGTATTATCAATTTCCCGCCCCACCTTTTTTACCACATCCTCGATTCGTGCCGGATGGATCCGCCCGTCCGAAATCAGCCTCATCAAAGAGATGCGCGCCACTTCTCTTCGGACCGGATTGAAACCGGAAAGGATCACCGCCTCGGGAGTATCATCGATAATCAGATCGATGCCGGTGGCAGCCTCCAGCGCCCGGATATTTCTTCCCTCTCTTCCGATGATTCTCCCCTTCATTTCGTCGCTCGGAAGCGGAACAACGGATACGGTTCTTTCCGCCACAAAGTCGCCGGCATACCGCTGAATGGCGGTTGCAATGATCTCCTTGGCTTTTTTGTCCGCCTCCTCTTTGGCTTCATTCTCAATTCTCTTGAACAGCTTTGCCCCCTCATATCTGGCCTCGTTTTCCATGGCCCTGATCAATAGCTCCTTTGCCTGCTCGGCGGTGAGACCGGATATCTTTTCGAGCTGATTTTTCTGTTCCTGAATCAAATCATTAAATTTCCGCTCATTTTGCTGAATATTCTCTTCTTTTTCCCCGATCGTCTTTTCACGTTGAATCAGATCATTCTCTCTCTGGTCGAACTGCTCGTTTTTACGATCTATATTTTCTTCCTTCTGAATCAGCCGCCGTTCTTTATTTTTTAATTCGGCCCAGGCCTCTCTGGTTTCCGAATCAAAATCGCTTTTCATCTTGAAAAGCAAATCCTTTGCTTCGAGTTCGGCCTCCTTGAGCAGTGTTTCCGATTTTCGTTTCGCATCCTCGATCAAGCGGACGGTTTCCTCTTCCGCCCATGCAATTTTATCGGAAGCGATTTTTTCTTTAATCCAATAGGCGGCACCGAACCCGATTCCAAGCCCGATGATGCCTATTAATAAGCTATATCCATTCATTATTTTTCTCCCTTGAATTCACCATTCTGTTCGTCTGTGTACATTCAACAAGATATATCCGGCAAAATTGGTTTGTGTGGACCGGCCATACCAAAGAAAATTGGAAACAGGCAGCAACGGCCGGTACATTGAATAAGGTGAATGAGAGGTCGAATGAATAAAGAAATGGAAGTAAGATCGGCGCTTAAAAAAAGCCCTGGAAATTGCAACGTGCTTAAGAAAGGAGGGAAAACAGCCAAACGATCAGAGGTTTAATCGATGCTAAAGAAAATCCCCCACCTTTGTGCCGTGTTGGCAGGTCTTTGAACCATGTTTCCATGGTGGGTGCCGTGTGGTTCCTTTAGGCTTTTCTGTTGATACAGAACATGCGCACCAGACACAGTGACGGCTCCCTTTTGTGTTGATGTTGGATCAAAGCGCTTCTTCCAATCACGAACACGGCAGGGGATGTCTTTATTTTCTATCGGGTCGATCGATTCTGGCGCCATCGAAAAACCCATCTGCATGAATCCGGGTTTCACACAGGAAGGGACCCAGCCCTTCATCATACGGTCAAATGCAACCCGGAATAATGTATTCAGCGAATGCGGTCGCAGCGGCAGGTTAGATTCAAATCGCCCCATTTTTTGTCCATCAGAACTTGTCACGCCATTCGATCGCACTTTCAAAACATCTGATCATTCGATGTGCATAAATCTTTCCGGCTATTTTTCTTCTTAGAAAAACAGATCGCTCTCCCTATTTAAAGCACCTTTTGCCCCCCTAAAAATTTCTATTATCGGATGGGACCCGTTTATTCCGACAGCAACTTTTCTGGAACGTGTATACCGCCCACGGTCCAAAGAATTCATTAAGATCCGGTATTCACCTCATTATATGAGGCTTCACTATACGCTTTCAAAACGCCGAAAGTCAAGTATTTTGCCATTCGGCGAGTACCCATTTTCATGAATTCTTTCTCCGGCAAACAAATGAACCTTGATCATCGTTTCGGCCAAACCTGAGTGAAGGCCACCCCGGGATCTTTTCCTGGGCCGGGAAGCTGTTTGAGCGACAGCGAGTTCTTGCCGGACCGGGGAAGGTTCCCGGGGTGGCCGAAACGGTGATCAAAGCCAACAAATGCAACCGCTCAAAATAACAAAAAGGGAAAAAGCCGTTCAGCTGATTCCCTTTTTGAGCCGGCATAAACCGGCTTCACAGATCTATTTCAGATCAATTTAGCGCTTTTTCGATCAACCGCCCCGGGTACCTCGGGATCCGGCAAGCTTAACCCGTTCCAGGGCTCTTTCGAGGGCCGCCCGCGCTCTCGTGAACTCGACATCTTCTTTTGCCCGGGCTTCCTCAAGCCGTTTTTGAGCTCTTTTCAGGGCGGATTTTGCCCGTTCGATATCGATATCGCACCGCCTTTCAGCGGATTCGGCCAATACCGTAACCTTATCCGGCAGCGCTTCCGCAAACCCCCCGCCGATAAAAACACAGCGCTCCACATTGTTGACGTCCGTATACCGGATGGTTCCGGTTTTGAGGGTGCTCAAGAAAGGGGTATGGCCGCTCAATACGCCGAATTCTCCCAGCGTGCCCGGAGCCACAACAATCTGAGCATCCTCGCTGACCACATTTTTTTCTGGGGTCACCACTTCTAATCTAATGTTTGCAGCCATATCCTCGATTCCTTTTCCTTATTCTTCGGATGACATCTCCTTGGCCTTTTCAAGCACCTCTTCAATGCCGCCGACCATATAGAATGCCTGTTCGGGAACATCATCGTGCTTCCCTTCCACGATCTCTTTGAAGCCTCGAATCGTATCCTCGATCTTTACATATTTACCGGCTTTTCCGGTAAAGGTTTCGGCGACGTGGAACGGCTGCGACAGGAATCGCTGCATCTTTCGGGCCCTGCCGACGGTAATCTTGTCTTCGTCGGAAAGCTCCTCGATCCCGAGGATCGCGATGATATCCTGCAACTCTTTGTATTTCTGGAGAATCTGCTGTACCTGACGGGCCACATGGTAATGGTCTTCTCCGATAAAGTTGGCATCCAGAATCCGGGAAGTGGAGTCGAGCGGATCCACC
>JBEPWQ010000295.1:0-5029 GCA_041642315.1 Desulfobacteraceae bacterium
TTTTCCCGGGGAATTCAAAAACGCTGATCCGATTTCGATATTCAAATTTTGTCCGCAGACCATTAAATCATATGTAAAAAAACCCCAATCCTCGTCCGCTTTCGAAGCGGATGAAGGTTGGGGGGCAAAAGTCGCTTTTTCCTACTCCGGATTACATACTTGCCCCATTGAACAAGGGTTCTGTTTTCTGCCATATTTTGGAAGTGATTTCATCACGATGACGGTGGCAACCGCAATTTGGCAGGAGAAAACTCAGATGGATGCTCAGATACAGGTGGCTACGGAGGCCCCGACCGTCTTGTGCGTAGGGGACGATACCGAGATGCTCACCCGATTGGACCGGCTGTTTGGAGAGGAGGATTTTCGATTCCTCGCCCTTTCCGACCCGATGGAGGCGATTCGGCTGTTTCGGCGGTATGAGATTCAACTGGTGATCAGTGTTCAAAGAATGCCGGGCAGTGGTGAAAACCTGTTTTTAAAGCGGATCGCAACCGAATTTCCCGACACCCTGCGGGCGGTTCTCATCGGATATGCCGAAGCCGATCTGGCCGGTCGTTTGGTTCAACAGGGGCGCATCGACAAATTCTTTCTGCGACCCTGGTATGATGAAAAATTCAAGTGGGAAATCCGCCATGCCCTGGAATACCACTCGCTGATTCGGAAAAACAAACAACTCAGGAAATCGGTTCGGGATCAGGAGGCGGTGATCCGGCAACTCGGAAACCGGTTCATCGATTCGGTTCATTCCGGTACTCACACCGGTGATGCGGTTCTTGCCCGAACCGTTCTCGACCAGCTGCCGCTGCCGGTCATTGTTTTCGGCGGGGGAAATGACGGGATTCATAAAATTATCTTGACAAACCGAGCCGCCTGGCATCTGCCAGTAAAAACCGAACCTCTGGAACCCGGCCGAAGGGTCTGCGAGTTTTTCCCGGATGCCATTGCGGGCCGAATTACGGTGGCCTTGCATACCGGCACCACCCGGATTCTGAATCGGCGTCCTTTGTGGGATGGGCTGTACGATCTCAGCTGCATTCCCCTGGAAGCCGGCAACGAGCATAATGGGGGAACCGGAATGCTGCTTCTGTATCGCATTAAATAAATATGCCTGATGCAGGCTGTTTCACTGCAATTTTTTACATTCTTCGCCCAGGTTCAAATTCCCTCTTTTTAATTTGAATCAATAGGCAGCCCCCTGCGGCGCATCACCATCGGCCTCGGGGTACGACGACCTTTCCGGTTGGAAGTGGAAAAGCAGAATACATAGAATTTGCACCAAAAATAAGGGTAAGACCGTATTGGACGACCGGAGCGGGTGGGCTACGCTACTGCCATGAAGACACAATAAACTAGAGGAGAGGAGGTGGCACTATGGCGGAAAATGAAGAAAAAGTTTATAAATGTGATGATTGTCAGAAGATCGTCTACCTGATGGAAGCCGGCCGCGGAAAAGAACTCAAATGTTGTGATAAAAAAATGAGAGAAATGTCCGAAAAGGAGAAAGAGCCTTATCATCCCAGATTCCCGAAACCCGGGTCGCCTTAAATTAAATCGGAAAGGCAAACCAACGCTGAATAGGGGGCTCCGCATCTTGAATGGCCCCCTATTTTTGTGCATTTTTCCCGCCATCTGTTGATATTTCCCCACCCTGTTTATCAGAAAATCCGATATTTTTTCAGGTCTGAAGCCATTGTTGGAAGGTGTTGTTTGATATGCCCCCGATTTTTGTACAGCTTCAAAAGGGAAGAATATACCTAAAAACAGAGGTGAGATGAAGAATTGCTGTTCATCAGCGACTATTCACTATACGGCACAATCAAGTCCGAAGCGAAGGCCCTCACCGGTTCCCCTCCGCGGTGTCCGTAAAGGAGAAAACGCAGTCTCGGGACCGCGTCGGGTGACGGAGTTTCAATTTCGACAATTCCCAGGTTCATGCCCCCGAAGGGGTTCTTTTTGTGTCCTTTGATGCCTTTGACCAGTTCTACTTTTGCGCCCAGAGACTTGTCTTCGGTAAGGATCTGGTGGTTCATTCGAATCAGCCACCGGGATCCTAGCTGAATAAAATATCCGGGATAATGGGTGATGCCGCTGGAAATGAACTGGTGCAGAACCGGCCATTTCCGGTTCCACAGGATTTTATGGACGCAGCCGATATGGATGTCGCCGCTCAGGAGAACCATTTGCTGAAAGGGATGCTTGGTCTGATGCCGGTGGAGAATTTTCAGGATCCGATCCCGATCCCGTATGTGACCGCCGGAAGACCAGCGGTCCGAAAAGTCCTCCCCGGAATGGGTAATGCGCGCGGCGATTTTGGCCGCCAATCTGGGCAGATGAATGATCGGCACACTCAGCACAATGAAGAGGACTTTGTGGTACTGGTGATCATAGAGAAAATTCTTCAAGGCCGTTTCCTGTTCATCCGAAAAGAGCCTGGCATTATCCCCGGCCCGCCTCTTGGAGCGGATGTCCATGATGAAGGTCGCGGTGTGTCCGTATATGAAATGGTAATGAAACTCTTCGGGTAGAAGGGCCTGGGACGGCTGCAGTCGGGAAGCCTGATAATCGAAATAGGACATCCGCGCCCCTTCGATGATGGAGCGCCATTCGGACTGTTCGTGGGCGGGATCGGACCCCCAGTTGTCGATGATATCGTGGTCATCCACGATGGGGTAGCAGGGGAATTCCGCCTGAATGGCTTTCCAGTCGGGGAGATTCCAGAAATGTCGGTAGCGTCGGTGATACAAGGAGCGCACCTCCGTGGGGGTGCAGTCCAGAATTTGCCTTCGGCCGGCCGGGGCTACATTGGAGAAGTACTCCTTATCGAAGAGGGACAGTTTCTCAGGAAGGTCCGAGTACATCTGGTCGCCCATCATGAAGACGAATTTGGTTTTGTGCGCGCGAAGGCATTGTTTCACCGCCTGGAGCATATCCAGGGAGGCCTTTTGCACCCGGCCTTGTTCATCGTAAGGCTGGTTGCAGCTCATCAGGGCGATGGAAAACGGCGACGGAGTCGCTTCGGAATGTTCCGGGGCGGTTTCAAAGATTCCCCGGACGACTACCGCTTCATCGGAATACCGGGTGATCCGGTACCGGTATCGGGTCAGGGGCCTGAGCCGGATTTCTCCTTGTGCGTTCCCCGGCAGCTGAAAACTGGTGGTGTTGTCGTTTTCATTCTTTTCCGGGATAACCGCCGTCCGTTCCGCGATCCGATTTTCGTCCTTACATGGCCACCACTCGATTCGATACTTGCCGGGCTGTTCGGTTCGCAACCAGATTCGGACTGAATGCGGATCAATGGTACCGACGGCGGCCATATCTGCCAGCTCTCCGTTCTTAAAATCGATGTCGGTGCTCATGGGAACCTTCGGTCGGGGTTGGAAGTTTTGGCCACGATCACCGTTTCGGCCACCCCGGGATCTTTTTTCCGGACCGGCAAGAACTCGCATTCGCTCAAACAGCTTCCCGGCCCGGAAAAAAGATCCCGGGGTGGCCTGCCTATCATTCAGGCTTGGCCGAAACGATGATCAAGGCCGAAGTTTTATGCCGGGTGCACCGATTAACGCTTTCTACCTACCTTCTTTTGATGACGAGAGAAATACATAGAAGACCCTAATATCGAAATCCGGTATAGGTAAAATAGAGCCCGATGCAGACCATCAGCATCGCGCCGATTTTATAGATTCCGGATCGGTACCGCAGCCATCCGAGATCGGTGAGCTTGCCGACCAGAAAGAGGGCGGGGACCGTTCCCAGGCCGAAGGCGAGCATCAGCCCGAAACCGGTCAACACGGCGGGAATCGGATTGTCGATGGCCAAGGTGGCGCGAATAACGGCCAACAATGCGGTATACACCGGTCCGCAGGGCAGAAGTCCGAGCAATAATCCAAGCGGAAAGTAGATGCCGGTGGAGCGGGCGGTGGTCAAACGCCGAAACGCCCGGGAAATAAAACTGCCGGCAGGGGGCGCGTCCTTGAAAAACCGGCCGGCGGGAAGCCACCCGGCCATGATGACTCCCATCGCGATGATGGTCAACCCGGTGAACACCATCACCCCCTTCTGAATACCGGCGATATGGGTGACCACGCCGGTGAAGGACCCGCTCAACCCCAGAATGGCCCCCAAAAACCCGTAGGTGAGAATCCGTCCGCTGTTGTAAAGAAGATGAGGCAAAAGCCGGTTCCGGTTTTCCAGACTGAGACTCAGAGACACCACGATGGGGCCGCACATGCCGATGCAATGTCCGAACCCCACCGCAAAACCGGTGGACAGGAAGAAAAAAGAGAGCGGAAAGAAATTAATATCGGACATCAAAGGTGTATTCCACTTCCCCCAGTCCGGGCAGGACCACCACGGCCTCCCAGGTGGGGATCCCGGTGGGGCACCGGACGATAACCCCGTCCCCCGCATACAGACCCGGCCCGGCGGGTTCCAGATAGACCCGGTTGAACCCCATGGTCATGGCCGGCATATCCAGATCGATGTGGGGATTTTTCGTGAGCCGAAGCCGGTCGATTTTTATTGTAAATCGAAGGTCCCGCATGGCCCGGACCGGTTTGGGGTGGATGTCGAGCATGACGGTTCCGCCCGACAACGCACGGGTGCACGGCCCCGTCTGAATTTTGCAGTTTGTGGCGGATGCGGCGGAAGAATGGCCGGGTTTTTCCTCGGGACCCGAGCTCATTCTGAGAATCAGCCACCCCATACCCAGCAGAAAACCGACCAGGAGCACCGGCCATACCCGGTTTTTTTGGGGAGCGGATGCGTGCGCCTCGGCACGATTCCGATCTTGTATATTGCTCAACTTCCCTCCAAAAATATGCGTCCAATCGCAGTTCCGTAAACCTTCTGGACGTTCCGGTTTCTTTAAAGGGTGTGGCAGGTTCCGGCATTCCTGTCAACGGCAACCCTCCTCGTCAGGTGACATGATCATCATTTCGGCCACCCCGGGGGATTCTCCCGGCCCGGCAAGAACTCACTTTCGCTCAAACAGCTTCCCGGACCGGGAGAATCCCCCGGGGTGGCCTTTCTA
>JBEPWQ010000296.1:0-5010 GCA_041642315.1 Desulfobacteraceae bacterium
GGCGACTGCCGCGAAAAAGCCGGCGAACAGAATCAGAAATTGCCTTATTCTCGATTTCATTTTCATTCCTCTCTTATGCGCCCACAAAGGGATTCACAATAAAATAGACGCCGAACAAGCCGATGGCGACGCCCGCCAATTTTCGAAACCAGATGCTGCCCTTCTGAAAGTTGCCGCTGACCAGCAGACGCTGCACCAATGCCGTGGAACTGCCGGCCACGGCGATGGGGATACAGTGGCCGATTCCGAAAAGCACAATATAAAAAATACCGATGGCGACCTTTTCCTGAATGGTGATGAAGGCCAGAATCGGTGCGATAAAGCCGAAGGTGCAGGAACCGGAGAGCAGGCCATAGGCCAGCCCCAGAACGAAAGCGCCGAAAAGGCCTTTGAGTTTGAACCGGCTCATCAGGCCGCCCGACATGGAGCAGGCCGAAACCCCCAGCATATCCAGAGAGACCCAGATGAGGATCGCGCCCACCAGAATGGTCCAGTAGGGGCCGATTTCGCCCAGCATTCGGCCGAGAAGGACGCATACGACGCCGACCAGGGCGATCGTGAGAAACAGGCCGAGGGTGAATGCCACCGCATATTTCGCCCCCTGCCGACTTTCCAGGGTCCGGTTCTGACCGGCCACATAGCCCACGATGAGCGGTATGGAGGCCATATGGCAGGGCGAAAACAGCACACTGACCATTCCCCATAGAAAACAGCCTGCGGCGGCGATGAGAATGCCGCCGGTCATCCATTGGTTTACGGTTAAAAACACTTGATCCAGCATGATGCGCATTCCTCCTGAATGTTTGAAATCAACCGACGCCCAGCTGCTGAAGCTGCTTGACGATGCTTTTTTTGTCCATGAAACCGGTATGCCGGTAGACCTCTTTTCCCTCCTTGTCGAAGAAGATCTGGGTGGGGATGGCCCGGATGCCGAACTTTTTGGCCTCGCCCGGGTTTTTCCAGACGTCGATGAAGACGATGGCCGCTTTTCCGGCATACTCCTTTTCCAGTTCCGTCAGTATCGGGGCCATCATCTTGCAGGGGATGCACTCGGTGGCCCCGAGGTCGAGCATGGTGGGCATACCCTTGACCGGCACCGGTCCGGTTGCCGTTGTGTGCGAAGATGCGGTCGCTGAGGGTTCCCGGTTGAATTGATAAGTGATCGCGCCGATGACCGCCAGAACCGCAAAGGCTCCTAAAATTAGTACTCGAATTTTTTTCATTTTGGTGCCACCTCCATTTTTTCAATCTGTTTCATGACTTCCGCCTCGGCATAAAAACCGGTATGGCGGAAGACTTCCTTTCCGTTTTTGTCATAGAAGACCTGAACCGGAATCGACCGGATGCCGAAGCGGGCGCCCAGAAACGGATTCTCCCGCACATGGACGAAGACCACGTTGAGCCGGTCGCCGTATTTTTTTTCCACTTTCTCCAGAATCGGCTGCATCATATCGCATGGTACGCAGCCGGTGGCGCCGAATTCGATCATGGACGGCTTTCCGGAAGCCCGGGCCTTGTCTACCGGGTTGTTTTTGGCGATCGCATATTGCGATTCGGCCCATTCCCGGTTTACCTCGATCTTTGCAGTCTCTCCCAGGGTCGCCAGATACCGATCGACCGCCTCCTGTTTTTTCTGATTGCCCAGAAAAGATTTGATGCTTTCTTTCACCTGATCGAAGGCCATGCCGCCGACCATTTCCTTGTTCGATTCATAGAATGCGGCGGCTTCTTCATCGGTAACGGGTATACTGTCGGCTTTACTGGTTAGAAAATCCTGAATCACCTCCGTTTTATCCCGCCCCTGATCTGGAATTCCATTCGCCAGGGCCTGATGGTACAGAATCTGTTCGGCGGCGATCTGTTCGAGAACCACAAAAAGATTCTGGTTCAACAGTCGGCGTTGATCCGGTTGTGCCCGGGAAACCGCTTTTTCGATATCCGAAAGCCGGATTTCAACCCCTTCCGCCATCAGCAGGGTCTCCGATTCCATCGGTACAAGATGTGCGGTCGTCAAGACATTCATGGCCAGACCGGGTAATGTTTCTTCCAGAACGGGGCCTGTCGCGGCGCCGGTCCCGCTGACGCTGTAAAAAAGCACTCCAAACAAGATGAATAGAAACCGGCGGTATGCGGTTTTCGTCATTGAGGTTCAACTCCTTTCACGCAAAAATATGAGGGGGGTTTGTTCTGCAAACCCTTGAAAAAATATATGAATAGAAACGGTACCCCTTGCTCGGATTTTCGTTTTTCAGCCGAGCGAGGCGGGCCGCTGTTGGATACCTGGTTTGAAATGAATCAACAGAGAAAGGAAGAATTCAGCAAAAAAAGGGGGGAAGAGAAGGCTGGAGGAATTCCAGGACTGGGGAGTTGCGAAGCGCGGCCGGGATTGCGGGTGAATAATGGAAAAGAAACAGCGGCAAGGCCGGTTCCGACCGGATGGTTGGTTCTCGACGGGTCATTTTGTTGAAGCTGCCAATTTTGAAGAAGAAAAACCTGATTCAATCGGCAGGGCTTGAGCCGGTATGGGGCGGGGGTTGATGTACAGGTTTTTTCCGCAAAAACAGGAGCCGATGAACATGCCGTTTTTTTTCGGCATGGGATCGCGCTCCCGCAAACGGTCATACTGCCGATCAGGACCACCAGCAACAGGGCGACCCACCTGTGGAGGACGGCCCCTGTAAAAAGTTGTCGAAGGGAATTCATGAGAGATGATTTGGGTCGTTATTCAAAATCGAAACCGGCCAGACAGGCGGCCAGTTCATCGTGCCGAGCCGGGGTCAGTTCCGGGCAGCGGTCTATGCCGACAGCCCCCTCCGTCAGTTGAGCGGCAAAAACCATACAGGTCGGACGGCCGCATTTTTTGCAGTTGGTCTTCGGCAGCAGTTTCAAGATGTCCAACAATTTCGGTTTCGTTTTACCCGTAAAACACGGGGTAATGTCGGCTCGGTTTTCCCATGCCTGATTGATTTCAGACCTCAGCCATTCGAGAATGCGATCCGCTTCCTGTTCGTCTTTCAATGCATTGATGGCGATCTCCCGGGCACCTACTTTGATAATCCTGCCGTGGTGGTGGAACATCACCTCGGGCGGGTCATTGAAATACTGAGTGCCTCCGAGGATGGTATTGAGATAAGGAATCACTTCGCCGATATCTTCGCTCAGGTATGCCTTGCAATGGACCGACTCAAAACTAGGATTACACTCGGGTCGGAAAATATCCTTTTTATAACCGGAAAGCAACATTTTTTTCTCCGAATTCAGGGGGGCTCGGGTATTTCCAAACCCCTCGGATACGATTCAGCAGATCCTATTTCCGCACCCGCAACCGGTGCCGGGCTTCGTAAACGCCGGTTGAGGCTCCGCCCTCCTCTATTACTTCTGAATCCAGGATTTGATTTCCTCTTTTTTGGGAATTTTTCCCACCGATTTGACTTCCCCGTCTACCACCACCGCCGGGGTTCCGAACACACCGTATTCTGAGATTTTCATAGTGTCTGTGATTTTTTCCACATTCGCGGAAACACCCGATTCCGCCAGAGCCTCCTTTACCACCGCTTCCGCCTGTTGGCATTTCGGGCACCCGGGGCCAAGTATCTTGATATCCTTTCCGACCAGCACTTTCACATCCTGGGTATTTTTCTCGGTCATTTTTATTCTCCTTTCCTTTTGTGGGTTTGTGTTGCGTTGCCTTTTCCGGTTTCGGCCGGTCCGATTCAGAGTGTCGGACCGGGCCCCGCATTCATCGGGTTTCGGTTTAAGAAAAGAAATATCCAAAAACCATGCCGATCATGGTGGACATGATCACCACCAGGCATACGAAAACGGCCGTCTTTTTGGTGCCCAGCACACTTCGGATCACCAGCATGTTGGGCAGGCTCAACGCCGGGCCGGCCAGAAGCAGGGCCAGGGCCGGGCCCTTCCCCATGCCGGCGCCGATGAGGCCCTGAAGAATTGGAATTTCCGTTAAGGTGGCGAAATACATGAACGCCCCCACCACCGAAGCGAACAGGTTGGCCCACAGCGAGTTGCCGCCCACCAGACCGCTTACCCATCGGGAGGGGATCAGCCCCTCGGCTCCGGGCCGGCCCAGCAGCAGCCCGGCCACCAGCACACCGGCCAGCAGAAGCGGCAGAATCTGTTTGGCGAAATCCCAGCTCGACATAAACCAGGTCTCCGCTTCTCCCCGGGTAGTGGTCAGGAGCACAACAAAGGCGATGATTCCCGCGGAAAAGGCCACCAGAGGCGCATGGGGCAGGGCTATGGCCAGGATCAGGACTACGGCCGCCGCGACCACCACCTTATATATTTTAACGCCCATCCATCGAATCATCAAAAACCCGAGCGCCAGGGCGAACCCGCCGGTGAGGATCCATTTAACGGAATAGACCGCATTCCAGAAGTCGCCCGCATCCTCCGGTTTGGACCAGGTGGCAGAAACCAGCAGGCCGACCATGACCCCGAAAAAAAGCGCGTTCTGGCCCAGGCTGCGTTCGGACTCCGGCTCGGGCATGTGGATGGCCGCCGCGGCTTTGGCCTCCTCTTCCTTTCGATACATCAGGTGCATGATCAACCCGATGACGATGCTGAAGAGGATGGCGCCCACGGCACGGCCGATACCGAGTTCCGGACCCAGAATGCGCGCCGTCAGGATGATGGCCAGTACATTGATGGCCGGCCCGCTGTACAAAAAGGCCACCGCCGGCCCCAGCCCGGCTCCCCGCTTCCAGATACCTGCAAACAGCGGCAAAACCGTGCAGGAGCAGACCGCCAGAATGGAGCCCGAAACGCTGGCCACGCCGTAAGAGATCACCTTGTGGGCGCCGGCGCCTAAATATTTCATCACGGCGGCCTGACTGACGAATACCGAAATGGCCCCGGCGATGAAAAAGGCGGGTACCAGGCACAACAATACATGCTCCTGGGCATACCATTTGGCCAGGGCCAAAGATTCGATCACCCCCTGCGTAAACCGGCGGCTGTCGATGGGCAGAAAGAAAAAGAGTAAAAAGA
>JBEPWQ010000297.1:0-5000 GCA_041642315.1 Desulfobacteraceae bacterium
GTTATCCACCTCCCGCTCAATCGCGAGGCGGTCGGGGGCGTTGCGATTTACTGAGTCGGAGATGTAGCCCGGCATAGCAGGGCCGGGAAGGCGGAGGAGGTTTTCGAAGTTCTCTTTAAGCTCCTGCCGAAGCGCCGCCGACAATCCATAGTGGTCAAAATATGCGGAGAGTGCCGGGTCAAGGCGCGCGAGTCCGAGGAGCGCAACGCGGGTGTGCAGCTCGGGCACCTGCGCGGGATCCAGGAGGAGGTAAAGCGCCTCGAGCCACGCCTCCACCGAACGGGTCTGGCTTTGCTCGGGACCGGATTGCCGGGCCAATTTGCCGGCGAGCCCGCCTCCGTACTTCTCGTGGTGCTGGAGCAGGAACCGCGCGAAGTCCCACGAGGACGGGGGGGAGTCGTGGGTCCGCAGGGCCTCGACCGCTTGATTGATCGAATACGAAAGCTTCAGCCTCGAACGGGATGGCGCGGTGGGCACAGGCATGTAACCTCCTCGGGAAGCAATGGCGGCTGGCAGTCCGACCGACCGCAGGTTCGGCGCAGGTTATAAACGTTCCCATCGGGTGAATGCTTGCGGTACAAATGAAAAATGCAGCGGGCTTCGAGGTGCGGCCATGACAAGCAAATCAATCAATGGGAGATCTTCTCCGGTCCGATCTTGAGCTTAATATCGAGGGGTTGCCTGCTGTCAAGATATATTCCTGAGGAAACGTTTTTTTACCGACACCGGTTATTACTCTCTGCCCCGCCCCAGATGGATTTCCAATCGCTCTATCGCCAGGGAGCAGGTGAGGGTCAGGATCAGGTAGAGAAGGGTGATGGTGATCCAGATCTCGAACGTAAGATAGGTGGCCGCCATGAGCTCCAGCCCCTGAAATGTCAGTTCCTGAACAGAGATGACCGATACGATGGAGGAATCCTTGATGGTGGAGATGAACTGTCCGGCCAGGGCGGGAAGAATTCGCTGGAACGCCTGGGGAAGGATGATGTGGCGCATCTGCTGGGTTCGGGTCATCCCCAGGGCCGCGGAGGCTTCCCACTGCTCCCTTTCGATGGACTGAATCCCCGCCCGCACGATTTCGGTGATATAGGCGCCTTCAAACAGAGCCAGCGTGAAAACGGCCGATAGAAAGGCGTTAAATCGTTGGGCCGGCGCGAAAAAGAAAGAGAGGATCACCCGGTAGGGCTCGGACATCCCCCGGACGAAATTTTCAATCCCGAGAAGCGGCATGATCTGATTGCTGACGAAAAAATAGAAAATAAAAATCAGCACCAGCGGAGGCAGGTTGCGGATCATTTCCACATAGGTTCCCCCCACCAGGCGGTTGAAGACGCTTCGGCCCGAGCGAAAAAAGCCCATCAGGGTGCCGAAGATCAGGGCCAGCACAGTGGACCAGATGCTCAGGCGAATGGTGGTGAAAAACCCGTGCAGCAGAAGATTGGTCTTCCAGCTCTCCGAAACGGGGTCGTACCGAATCAGGTACTGTGGAATGACGCCCCAATCCCAATTATAATTGAGCCCGACCTTGATACGATAAAACAGATACAGAAGCCCTGAAAAAAGAATCAGCGCCAGACAGATGTCCAGCGCTGAAAAATGTCTGCCGGTGCGCTTCAAAACGGCTACTTGATCTTCGATTCCCAATCCTGGGAGCCGAACCAGTAGTCTTTGCGCTCTTTCAACCACCCTTCGGCTTTCATCACCCGGATCCAGTTGTTTAAAAAGTTGAGTGTATCGTAGTCTCCCTTTTTTACCGCAAAACCGATCGGCTCTTTGATGAAGGTATCGTCCATCGGCAGGAACACCTTTTCCGGATTCTGGATGGCGTAAAAGGTCGGTGTCGGGGCCGACCCCACCACTGCGTGGGCATTGCCGTTGAGCAATTCCTGGTAGGCTTGGGATTCATCGTCGAACATCCGCAGTTTGGCCTCCGGCATAAATTTTTTCGCCGCCGTGGCCGCGGTCGAGCCGAGCCGAACCGCGATGGTTACCTCCGGTTTGTTGAAATCCTCGAGGGAATCGAAACCGGCGGCCAGTTTCTGGTGTGCCACCATGGACATGCCTGTATGATCATAGGGGATGCTGAAATTGACTTTGAGGTTCCGGCCGGGCTGAATGGACATCCCGCCTATGATCACGTCGAATTTACCGGTCAACAGGGACGGAATGATGCCCGCCCACTTTGTCGGCACGAATTCCACCTTCACCCCCATATCCTCGGCCAGCCGCTTCGCCACATCGATTTCGAAACCGATCAGCTCACCGGTCTTGTCCTTCATGGCCCAGGGCACAAAGGTCGACATGCCGACGCGAAGCACCGCCCGCCGCATCACCTGTTCGAGAACACTTTCTTCCACCAGCTTCTGCTGAATTTCCCCCGCTCCGGCGGCGGTTGCAAAAGATCCGCAGATCAGCATCAGCCCCACTGTGATTTTAATCCATTTCTTCACATCGAGCCTCCTTCTTCTTTTGGTTCGTGGCATACCGATAGGTAATACATGTCCCTTTAGAAATCAACCCATCCGTTTGTTCAGCAGGTTGACGCCCAGAGAGAGAGGTACCGTAATTATGAGGTAGATGGCGGCGATGAGGAACCAGACCTCGAAGGTCAGGTAGGTCTCCGCAATCAGGATCTGCCCCTGCATGGTCAGGTCGTATACGGCGATGGTGCTGACCAGGGCGGAGTCCTTGACCAGAGAGACGGCCTGACTGGTGAGGGGCGGAACCACCCGGCGGACGGCCTGGGGCAGAATGATATGGCGGTAAGCCTGAGGTGTGTTGAGGCCGAGGCTGTAGGCGGCTTCCCATTGGCCCCGATGGATGGAGACGATGCCGGCCCGGAAGATTTCCGATGCGTAGGCCCCCTCGAAAAGGCTCAAGGCCAGCACCGCCGCGGTAAAACGGTCGATGTCGAGAATGGGGGCGAGAACGAAATAGATAAAAAAAAGCTGGACCAGAAGCGGTGTGTTGCGGATCAGCTCTAGATATAGCCGGGCCAGGGATTTCCCCAGAAAGGAGCCGGAGAGCCTGAGAAATGCGGTCGCCAGGCCGAAGGCAAAGGCGAGAATCAGACTGACGGCGGTGATCTGAAGGGTGACTTCGAGGCCCTGAAGCAGCAGGCCCGGAGTGAATTCTCCTTCTTCGTAGGTGTAGAGATACCGGAAAACCCGGTACCATTGCCAGTTATACCCGAGCCGTCCGCCGCCCCGAATCAGCAGCCAGACCACCGCGGCAATGAGCAGCAGAAATGCAACAAAATCCAGGAGGGGGATGCGTTTCAGTCGTCGGAAAAGCGGAGGCGGTATTCGTTTGTGGGAAAATGAAGGCATCAGCCGGTCGGGATTTCAGTTGAGGCGTTTCGACCGCCGTATTTGGTGATGGAGACGGCCGGGAATGCCGAAGAATGGTCCTGGTTGAATGGGATTATCCCCTGGAACAGGAGCGGGCCTCGGCCAGGACCGTCTGAATCCGGTCCAGCAGTTTACACATGTCGATGCATTTGGGGAAATGCTCCCGATCCTTACACTCTTTGCAGGGGCTTTTGATCAGGTTGCCGACCTCGAAATCGAATTTGTATTTATAAAACGTCATGGATTGTATCGTCCGTTAATTTGAAGAAATTGATCATTTGTCGGTATATCTGTCAATAGAGAGTTATGGTACCACAACCGCTTTTTTGCAACAAGATCAAATGCGCAAAGCCGGAGCAAGCGTTTTTTCATAGACCCGAATGTATTTTTCCGCCGATTGTTTCCAGGAATAATCCTCTTTCATGGCCCTTTGCATCATTTGCCTCCATTCCGCCGGCCGGTTCCGAAAGGTCTCCACCGCCCGCCTCACCGCATCGAGGAATTGAAAGGCGTTGAAATCGGGAAAGGTGAATCCGTTTTCGCCATTCCGAATGGTGTCGGCCAGTCCGCCGGTGAGGCGGACCACCGGAAGTGTGCCGTATCTGAGGCTGTAGATCTGATTCAGTCCGCAGGGCTCGAAGTGGGAGGGCATCAGAAAAATGTCCGACCCGGCTTCGATCTTGTGGGCCAGGCCGTTGTTGAACCCGAGGTAGATCCCCACCCGGTCGGGAAAGGCCCGCCGAAGCCCTTCCAGAAAATCATGGTATCGGGGTTCGCCGGAGCCCAGCAAAATGAGCTGGGTGTCCAGCTTCAGAATGCGCTGGGCGGTTTCGGACAGAAGGTCGATCCCCTTCTGCTGAACGAACCGGGCCACCATGCCGATGAGCGGCACCTCTTTTCGGTCCGGCAGTCCGTACTCGGCCAGCAGTTTGGATCGAATCGCCCGCTTGCCGGTGAGGTCTTCCGCGGAATAATGGATTCCGTAAGTATGCGGGTCGACATCCGGACTCCATTCCTCATAATCGACGCCGTTGAGGATGCCGTAAAGATCCGACTTGCGGTTTTCGAGCGACCCCTGAAGGCCGTACCCGAATTCGGTTTTCCGAATCTCTCTGGCATAGGTTTGGCTGACGGTGGTGATCGCATCGGCGAAATGGATCGCGCTCTTGGTCAGGTTGATCGACCCGTAAAATTCGAAGTCATAGGTATAATAGCTCTTGGGAAGCGACAGAATGGGCCAGTGGTCTTCCGGAAACCGCCCCTGGTAGGAGATGTTGTGGATGGAGTAGACGGTTTTCGGCGCCGGATCGAAAAAGGAATCCTTTCGGTACATCCGATACACCAGTTTCAAAATGGCAGGGAGCGCCGCCGTCTGCCAGTCGTTGCAATGGATCACATCGGGCCGGAAGTCGACGGTCCGGCAGGCCTCCAGGGCGGCTTTGCAGAAAAAGACGAACCGCTCCAGGTTGTCAGGATAATCCCCGTCGCTTGTACCGTATAACCCGTCCCTCAGAAAATATTCCTCATTTTCGAGCAGATAGGTGACCGCCCCGTTGGTCCGGGTTTCCCAGAGCACGGCGGAATGAAGGCCGTTGAACATGGGCACGGTAAACGAGGTTTTTCGTTGAAGGGCGGCGTTTCCCTCATTCA
>JBEPWQ010000298.1:0-4992 GCA_041642315.1 Desulfobacteraceae bacterium
AAGAGCTGGCCGGGCTCAACATGGCCGATACCCGATTCCGAATCGCCCTGGCCCCGATTCCGGTCACCGAGGCCGCCGATCCTTTCCTCATCTTTGAGGACCACCTGGTCACCGACACCGGCCTCGAACGGGCCGCCTTCATGATCGCCCCCAACGTGGGCGAAGAGATGAAGCCCCTGGCGGATATCGCCTCCGGCGGCGAACTCTCCCGGGTGGTGCTGGCCCTGAAGGCGATCCTGGCTGAAATCGAGGCGGTGGGCACCGTCATCTTCGACGAAGTGGATGCCGGCATCGGGGGCGGTACCGCCGAAGTGGTGGGGCAGAAGCTCGCCGGACTGGCCCGGTACCATCAGGTGATCTGCATCACCCACCTGGCCCAGATCGCCAAGTTCGGCGACCACCACTTCCGCATCGCCAAGGAGGTCTCCGAAGGCCGCACCCGCACCGCCATCGAGCCCCTGAACTCGGAAGAACGGGTACGGGAGATCGCCCGCATGCTCGGCGGCCTCAAACTGACCCAGGCCACCCTGGACCATGCCATGGAGATGGTCCGGGAAGAGTAAATCCGGGGCGGCCAGAACACCGCCGCCCCTTCAGCGTGCAGAATCAGCCCGTGGTCGGATTCGACCCGTTTCAGAAACAGGCCCTTCCCGACACATACGGCGCCACCACATCCGGATCGGTGTCGTCGCAGTCAATCAACGGCACCAGCAGCGCAGATATGGTGGCGGGATCGGGTCCGGGCACGTAAAAATCCCCGTCCGCGTCGATATAGGGATCCATGGCCCAGACCGCCTCGACATCGGCTTCCGGAATCCGCAAATCCGGTTCGGAAAAAGTGAGGGTCCGAATGAATTCATTGGCCACCAGTGCATACCCGGTATCCGAGGGATGCACCCCGTCCAGGCTGAATGCCCCGCCGCCCAGGGTTTTGTAAAGCACATCCCCGGAAATGACGATTTCCTGATCGATCACCTCCTGAAACAGAGCATTGATATCCACCAGCATCACATTGGGGTAGGTCTGCGCCAGAGAGGCGATATGGTCGTTGATGGCGTCCACCCGGTTGTTAACCAGAGCGGCCTCCTCAGCGGTGAGCGAAAACCGGTCCGCTGCGGTGATCGTGCCGAAGATCAGCCCATTCAGAGAAAAATTGCCCAGCCCGAGACCCCGGGCGATCGACCGATTCGGATTGTCCGGGTTCAGAAACGGTCCGAAACCCACCGACTGGCCGGGCGCCAGGGAGGTCACATCCGCCAGGGGAAAGGCCGCCAGCCGCTCCAGGTCGGCCTCGTTCAACAAAAATCCGATCTGGGTGACATAGGGAATGTTGGCGATACAGACGTGACTGCCGGGAAAGGCCGCCAGACGATCCACGATCTCCGAAAGGTTGGCGCTGACCGAATCCAGATCATGTCCGGCCGCAGTATCCGATAAGTAGGCACGGATGTCCGCCTCGGTCAAACGGCTGCCGAAATCCCGAGTGACCGCCCCGAGCACGTCATTGTTCCCGACCCAGAGCGTAAAGACCTTGGTCTGATTTGGATAAAGATCGGCCAGATACTCGGCGGCCTCCAGTGGAGACAGGTCCATGCCCGCCCGTTCCGGCAGGGGCGCCAGGAGTTCGTCCAGAAGCGGGTTGCCCGAACCGGTCCGCTTCACAATCACCTCCTGGGTGCTGGCCCCGTCCACCCCGAGATTGAAGGGAATGGAATCCGGATCGATCCGGATTCCGTCCAGGGCCAGGAGCGGGTTGTTCCAGACCAGGGGAACCGCCCGACGCATCTGATCCGCCAGCACCTGGGTGAACCCGAAGGGCTGGGTGAACTGGTTGACCGCATTGCTCTGGACCCCGTTCGTCAGGCTGTCCCCCAGATTGATCAGGACCACCGCATCATCATCGGCCGCGCGAAACGCCCGCCAGGAGCCGGTTTCGCCCCCGGCGGCCGTCCAGGAGCCGAACATCTCATCCACGATCACCGTGCCGTCCAGCGTCACATCCAGCAAATCCCCCAGAACGTCGATATTCAGCAGAATCTCCGACCCGCCGGTAGTCCCGGATCCGGTTGTCGGCGCCTCCCCCGGTGGAAACAGGGTAACATCGACCCTCCCCCCCGATTGATCGATTTCCATTCGAACAGGACCGTTCTCTTCGACAGACGCCGTCTCCGTGTAGAACAAGTCCCAGGTGCCGCTTACATCCGCCACCTCCGCCGGATCATCGCTGCTGCTGCACGAACCCATGGTCAATACCACCCCGAGCAAAAACACCACCCGAACCAAACCCCACCGTTGTCCCATCCCCTTCTCCTTTCGTTGTGCGCTATTCACCCATTCACACGGATGATTCATCAGGTGCCGGCACCAACCTCTATTCCATCACCTATCACCTATCACCCATCACCTATCACCTATCACCTATCACCTATCACCCATCACCCATCACCTATCACCTATCACCCATCACCTATTACCTATCACCTATCACCTATTACCTATTACCTATTACCCATTACCTATTACCTATTACCCATCACCTATTACCTATTACCCATTACCTATTACCCATAGCCTATGGCCTATCGCCTTGCACCCTGCACCTTGCACCTTGCACCTTGCACCTATTACCCATTACCTCCCCGAAAAGTCAAACCCCATATCCCGCCAAATCGCTTTGACTCTCCCCCAACCGGATGCTATGGTGTTTTCATGAGTTGCCGGGAGCTGGAAGACAAGGGCATTCCGGTCCGCCGGTCCGGAAAGGGCGCCATGACCGAAGAAATGTACGATGCCTGCAAAGACGTTTCCAAGGCGGTGGAGGTGGTCCACGGCGCCCGGATGTTTAGAAAGTCGGCCAAGCTGCGGCCGATGGCGGTGGTCAAGGGATAAACATGGATTCGATTCAGGCGGCCGTACTCGGGGCCATTCAGGGATTGACCGAGTTTCTGCCCATCAGCAGTTCCGGGCATCTGGTTCTATTTCAAAAGCTCTTCGGGCTCCATGATGCCCAGCTATTTTTTGATGTCTGCCTTCATACCGGCACCCTGGTCGCGGTCGTCGTTTTTTTCCATCGCGAGATTCGGGCGCTGCTGGCATCTATGGTGCGGTTTTTTTCCCTCGGATGGAAGCGGCAGCTCACCTTCAGCGGAATCAATGAAGACGGCGACCTGAAACTGGCCATGCTGATCCTCGTCGGGTCGCTTCCCACGGTGGGCATCGGATTGTTCTTAAAAAAGCATGCCGACCAGATCTTCGCCTCGGTCTTTCTGGTGGGCTGGATGCTGCTGGTGACGGGGCTTCTTCTGTGGGCCACGCGACGGCTGAAGGGGGAAAGCCGGGGAATCCCCGAATTCTCCGTCCCCATGGCATTGCTGATCGGGTTTGTACAGGGAGTGGCGATTCTGCCGGGCATTTCCCGATCCGGGTCCACCATCGCCGTGGCGCTTTTTTTAGGCCTCAACCGGCCCACCGCGGCCCGCTACTCATTTTTGCTATCCATCCCGGCCATTATCGGGGCGCTGCTGCTGAGCCTTCGGGACCTGTCCGGAGCCGCCGCCGTAACACTTCCGGTGCTGATCGGCGCCGCAACCGCCTGCATCGTGGGCTACCTCGCCCTGGCGCTTTTGGTTTTCATCGTCAACAGAGGGCGGATGCATCTGTTTGCGCCCTATTGCTGGATGCTGGGCCTGACCGCCCTTTTTCTTGGATAGGGATAGAGATCGGATACCATTAGAAAGGAAAGAGCAAATGAAT
The DNA here is from genome assembly GCA_041642315.1 of Desulfobacteraceae bacterium. Taxonomy (GTDB): domain Bacteria; phylum Desulfobacterota; class Desulfobacteria; order Desulfobacterales; family Desulfococcaceae; genus JAABSQ01. The sequence goes on from JBEPWQ010000298.1 coordinate 3,754, forward strand.
CCTGAAATGTTCAGAGAATACGATATCAGAGGCATCGCCGGCGAGGACATCACCGAGGAGGAGGTTCACCTGCTCGGAAAAGGGATCGGCACCTATCTGAACAGCCGCGGATGCAACCAACTCACCATGGGCCGGGACTGCCGGCTCACCTCCGATGCGTATGCGGCGCGCCTGATGGACGGGCTCACCGCCGCCGGATGCGACGTCATCGACATCGGGGTATGCCCCACCCCGCTGCTCTATTTTTCCATCCAGTTTTTAAAGCAGGAAGGCGGGGTGATGGTGACCGCCAGCCACAATCCCAAGGAATACAACGGCTTCAAAATCTGCATGGGGCCGGATTCGTTGCACGGAGAAGACCTTCAGGAAATCCGCCGGATCATCGAGAGCCGGGCCTTCACGGAAGGAAACGGAACCCGCTCGGCTCAGAACGTCACGGAGGATTACCAGGCCTACATTCGGCAGAACATCGAGATTCCCCATCCGCTCAAGGTGGGGGTGGATGCCGGCAACGGCACCGGCGGGGTGGTGGCCGTGCCCCTGCTCAGGGCGCTGGGGTGCGACGTCCATGACCTCTACTGCGACATGGACGGAACCTTCCCCAATCATGAAGCCGACCCGACCGTCCTGGAGAACCTTCAGGACCTGATCGCCCTGGTAAAAGAAAAAGGCCTCGATGTGGGCATCGGCTATGACGGCGACAGCGACCGGATCGGGGTGGTGGACGAGCAGGGCCGGATCATCTACGGCGACAAGCTGATGATCCTCTTCTCCCGGGAAATCCTCTCCCGAAAACCGGGCGCCACCTTCGTCTCCGAGGTCAAATGCTCCCAGGTCATGTACGACGACATTACCCGAAACGGGGGACGGGCCATCATGTGGAAGACCGGCCATTCCCTGATCAAGCGCAAGATGCGGGATGAAAACGCGGCCCTGGCCGGGGAGATGAGCGGCCACATGTTCTTTGAAGACCGGTATCTCGGCTATGACGACGCCATCTATGCCTCCTGCCGGCTGCTGGAGATCCTCTCCAAGACCGGCAAACGGATTTCCGAATTACTGGCCGACGTGCCCGAGACCGTCACCACCCCGGAAATCCGGGTCGACTGTACCGACCGCAAAAAGTTCCAGGTGGTGGAAAAAGTGACCGATTACTTCCGCGAGCGGTACCGGGTCATCGATATCGACGGCGTGCGGGTGCTCTTCGACGACGGCTGGGGACTGGTGAGGGCCTCCAAC
>JBEPWQ010000299.1:0-4981 GCA_041642315.1 Desulfobacteraceae bacterium
ATTTCTCCCGCAGTTTTCGTGCAGAGGCTCGGACCATCGCCGGCTTCAATCACGAAAACATCGTCAAGATCTTCGACATCGAGGAGCGGTATCGAACGATATTCCTCATTATGGAATTCCTGGAAGGATGCACCCTCAAGGATTTGCTCCGAGAAGAGGGGCGGCTCTCCGTCACGACGACTCTGGAAACCCTCCTCGGGGTATGCAAAGGGCTTCATTATGCCCATGAAAGGGGGATCGTCCACCAGGACATCAAACCGGCAAATATCTTTATTACGGCTGAAGACCAGGTGAAGCTTCTCGATTTCGGGTTGTCGGCCCCCTGCGGTTCGGAGCATTTGCTTTACGGGACCCCGTTTTACATGTCCCCCGAGCAGGTCGAATGTCTTCCCATCGATGAGAGAACCGATGTCTATTCGCTGGGGCTGACCGCCTATGAAATGATCACCGGAGAAAGACCTTTTTCCAATGAAGATGCCTTTGAGGTCATGAACCGGCACGTCGAGTGCGACATCCCGGATCCGGCCGAGCTTGTTCCGGATATTCCGGATCTGTTGCGGGCGTTTATTGTGAAGGCCTGTGCCCGTAGAATCGAAGACCGGATTCGTAAAATTCCGGAAGGGTTGTGCATGCTCGAACCTCTGGCCAAGCATTTGGGCCTTTCTCTGGAGGGGCGAAACCACAATCGCCGCCCGATGACCACGCTGTTTCTCAGTTATCACGACAGTCAAAAATTGGAGGTGAATCGACTGCTGGAAGATTTCAATAATCGGTTCCAAAGCCTCGGGGTCAACATTCGAGCGGTAGAATTCCAGGATATCTGACGCCTCCGCCCGGCTGGCGATCGGAACAGGCGCGGCCTGAGGTTTCTCCTCGGCAAATCCCTACGATCGGCTCCGCCCTGTTCGACCTGGACCGAAGTGTCTGCATCTGAATGTGAAAGGGATCACCGGCTGTGATGCATGCCGGCAAGGTTGCCGGATTTGCGACGGAGGACCGCCGGTAGAGCGGGGGACTAATGGAGGGTTTGAATTGTACGAGTTCGACAAATTCAGGCAGGAAGTCCTTCGGCTGAGAAAGGAAAAGGCGGCCTTTCAGGCCCTATGTGATCTGTTTCAGGACTTCATCACCATGGCCAGGTCTCCTGAAGAACCGGAATTCATAAAAACCACCTTGAGAAACATCATCGAAATTTCCAATGAACTGACCGGCGCGGATATGAGCAGCCTGTTTCTGCTGGACGGCGACGGAGTGGTGGTCGGCAGCATTTTGGCACGAGGCGAGGTCGTTGCGGAAAAAGCCAGCGGGCTGATAGGCCATGTTCTGAAAAATGGCCTGGCGGGGTGGGTGCTTCGCAACCGTAAAATCGGTCTGATATCGGATACCCGGGAAGATCCGCGCTGGCTGATGCTGCCCCATCAGCCTTATACTATCCGCTCGGCCCTGGCTCTGCCGATTATCAGCGGTGACATGGTGCTCGGCATTCTCACCCTCATGCATTCAAAGCCAGGGCACTTCAAACCGGAAATGGCCGACCTGATGAAGCTGACAGCCAATCAACTCGCGCTGGTGATGGAAAATGCATATCTGTTCGAAAATCTGAACGACTCATTCAAATCCCTGGGAACGGCCAAAAAGAAAATCGAGGACTATTCCCAAGCGTTGGAAAAAGAGTTGAAAAGCGGCCACAAAATCCAGAAGGATTTTTTGCCCGGGGCCTTGCCTTCCCATCCGAACTGGTCGATTGAAGCTTACTTTCATCCGGCATGGCAGGTATCCGGCGACTTTTACGACGTCTTCGAGCTGCCGGGCGGATTTATCGGTCTCGTCACCGGTGACGTCTGCGGCAAGGGGGTCGGCTCGGCACTTTACATGGCCCTATTCCGAAGCCTGATTCGCATTTTCTCGGGGCAGGCTCGGCTGAATGCATCTCAGGGTGACCGATGGATCAATGCCTTCGGGTGGGGCCCGGACGGGAATGCCGTATTCAAATTCGACTCGGCAGCCGTTTTGAAGACGATCGATATGACCAACAACTACATCGCGCTCGAGCATAGTGAAATGTGCATGTTCGCCACTATCTTCTTCTGTGTTCTGGAGCCGGCGACCGGGAAGTTGATTTACGTTAACGCCGGGCACGAGCCCGCGTATGTGATAGGCCGTCAGGGTAAAATGGAATGCCTGAGCCGGACCGGTCCGGCTGTCGGTCTCTTCCCGCAGCCCGGTTTTAAAAGCAAAACCATGCAGATGGAGACCGGCGACATTCTGTTCGCGTACACGGACGGCGTCACCGACGCACGGTCTTCGGCCGGCCGGCTTTTTACGCGCGACCGGCTGGTGTCGCTGTTGAGGCGGTCCTCAGAGACCGAATTTGACTTGATCGAAAAAATCAAAACGGCCCTTTATGCGCACATCGGCTCTGCTTCACTGGAAGATGATATCACCATCTTGTCGATTCAGCGCAGGCCTGAGGCATCTGCAACCTTCGTCTCCTGAGGTTCAGCTCCTGCTTTAAACTGGGCCGAAAGTGGATGCGCTGAAGAGGGCGCCGATAAAATAAATGCTCCTTTCAGCCCACAAAAGGGGGAAAAGCGATGTTGAATCTGGAAAAAATCAAAATCGAATTCTGTATGGACCAGGTCAAGAAGGGCTACGAGCGGATGTACAGCGACATGGAGAAGCACTATGGAAACATCGTGGTGTGGACCACCCATCTGGCGCTGGAAAACATCGCCAATTCCGATGCGCCGTACCACGATGTCGAACATACGGTGCTGGTTGCACTGGCCGGGCAGTCTATCCTGGAGGGAAAGCACCTGTCGGAGGGCGGTGTGAAACCGGTCGACTGGGCGCACTTCATGGTGGCGCTGCTGTGCCATGATATCGGATACGTGAAGGGGATCTGCCGCAACGACACTGAGGGGGCGGTGGCCACCGGCATCGGCGATCAGATCATCAAGGTCAAGTCGGGAAGTACCGATGCGGTGCTGGCCCCCTACCATGTTGACCGAAGCAAGCTCTTCGTGCGGGAGCGTTTCGGAAAGGGCAATCTAATGGAGGAAATCGTCAATGCAGAGCGGCTCGCCGAATACATCGAGATGACGCGCTTTCCGGTGCCGGACGATGAATGGTACCTGGAAACCGGAAGCTACAGGGGCCTCCTGCGCGCTGCGGACTTTATCGGACAGCTCGGCGATCCGTACCGAATGCAAAAATGCACGGCCCTTTTTTACGAATTCGACGAGATCGGAATGAACACGCGGCTCGGCTACCAGACTCCCGGAGACCTGCGGGAAAACAATTCCAAGTTCTATTGGGAGGTGGTCAATCCTTACGTACAGGATGCCCTGCGCTATCTGCGGATCACTCAGGACGGCAAGCAGTGGATCAGCAACCTGCACGCCAATGTGTTCGGCAAGCATATGGATCTGTTTGGGGCCGGACCGAAGCCGACCCTGAAAAATGTCAAAAAAAACCGGGCGGGTTGATCTGCCGCAAAACCGGTCGGTGAGTCCAGCTTCGCTGAAGGCCGCAGGCGGATCGAACGAGGCGGGCGATGCGTTTTTCTTTAAGAACCTTTTACACCGCAAATCCCATTACACTCACAATCGCAGCGATTCTGACGGTTGTCGTTCTGTTTGCCGCCGAAATCCCCCTCCTGGAAATGATCGAAATGAAAACCTACGATTTCCGCCTCAAATCCAGGGTGCGGCAACCGCCCTCGCCGGCAATCGCTCTGGCCCTGATAGACGAAAAGAGCCTCGACCAGGAGGGCCGATGGCCCTGGCCGCGATCCAAAATCGCCCGTCTGGTGGATATCCTTTCCGAAGACGGCGCCGCAGTGATCGGTTTCGACATCGGTTTTCTGGAGCCGGATGAAAATTCGCGTCTGGGCTTCATCGACCAACTCGGCCGGGAAGTGCGGAATCTGGACATTCGCAACGACAAACTAAAAGAGTTTATCGGTACCAGCCGGAAAAACGCAGACAACGATCTGGCTCTGGCTGAATCCATCCGAAGATCGCCGGCCGCCGTCGTGCTCGGATATTTTTTTCATATGGCCGCCGGCGAACTCGACTACCGCATCGAAACGGATGAAATCAAGCGCCAGCTTTCGCGCATCGAAGCATCCAAATATCCGGCCGTCCTCTTTAAAGACCCGGAAATTGATTTTGTCCCCTTCATCGAGGCCCATGCTCCGGAGAGCAACCTTGAAATCCTGACGAAAGCCGCCGAATCGGCGGGTTACTACAGCGTGAAAAGTGATCCGGACGGCGTGGTGCGCTGGATGCCGCTCATCATAAAATGCGGCGAGCACATCTATCCCCCCCTGGCCGTCTCCTGTGTCTGGCACTACCTGGGCAGACCCCCGATGATGGTGGAGGTCTCCCGGTACGGCGTGGAGCGCATTCGAATGGGCACCGGCTTTATCCCCACCAATGAAACCGGGCAGCTGCTGATCAACTACATCGGCCCCCCGAAAACATTTCCCCAGTTTTCCATCTGCGACATTCTCGCCGGCCGAATCCCCCCGGGAATTTTCAAGGGCCGCATCGTGCTGGTGGGAGCCACCGCCATGGGCACCCACGATCTGCGCAGCACCCCGGTCAGCCCGCTGCATCCGGGCGTGGAGATTCAGGCCACGGTCATCGACAACCTCCTGACCGGGGATTTTATGACCAGACCCCGGTGGTCGCGGATATACGATCTGATGGCCCTCGTCCTGCTGGGCGCCGTGACCGGGCTGGCGCTGCCACGCTTGAGCGCGGTCAACGGCGTGCTGTTCGCCGCGGGGCTGTTCGTGCTGCATATCTTTTTCGCCCGCTGGCTGTTCGTTCACTCCCGAATGTGGCTCAATATGGTCTATCCGCTGATGGCGCTGGCGCTGACCTACACGGTTCTGACGGTCTATCATTACGTGACGGAAGAGCGGGAGCGCAAAAGACTCAAGGGCACCTTCCGGCAGTATGTGGCGCCCCTG
>JBEPWQ010000300.1:0-4957 GCA_041642315.1 Desulfobacteraceae bacterium
GGCTTCGCACCCGGCGAGGAAGGGCCGCCGCAACCGGTCGACCTCCCCATCGAGCGCGTCAAGGTGCCTTTGGCCATTCAATACGGCCCGACCCTTCGGGCCTACAAGGAACTTCCTATTACCGTCGGCAGAAAGCCGGATTGTGATTTCACCCTGGAACACCCGGCCATTCTGGATCGTCATGCGCAGATCTTCTTCAGCGGCGACCATTACGGCATCAAGGATCTGACCGGAAAGTCGATGATTACGGTCAACAGTCAGCCCATAAACCTTCACGCGCTGTTATCCGGCGGGGATCGAATTCACCTGAGCCCCCAGGGACCCAAATTCCGGTTCATGGCCGGCGGACGCCTGGCGGAAATTGAGGAATCTCCTCCCCCGGAGGAAGCGCCGGAAAGCCCCGAATCGGAAGAAGCATCGGATTCGGTCCAAACGGATAAAAAAAAATCGATGTTCAATAAACTTTTTCAACGATAAGCTCCCGAGCGGCTTCTTTGGCGGCATTCAATCCCGATGCCGGATCGGCGGCGGACAGGGTGCGGTGCGTGGCATTCACCACCGCCCCGGTTTCCACCTCCACCAGGCGAAGGTCCAAACGCATCATTTCCCCCATCACCAGATATCCGCCGAATACCATCCGCTGGGCACCGACGAGCCGCCCCAGACGCAGCCGGGTTTCATCGTCCGCCAGGACGGATGATCCCAGTTGAAGTTCTTCCAGCACCCGAAGCAGCTTTTCCCGTTCCACCACCGCATAGTCACCGGATTCCTGAAACACCTGGATAATCCCCCCCGACAGCAGTTCCCCCCAGCCCATGGCAAGCGGTCTGTCCGGGCTCATGTTTTCCATGTCCCAGACCGCCACGCTGCGGGGCCCCGGCGGTCGGGCCGGTTTCGAAACCGGAGACTGGCGCGGGGCGGTGCATCCCGAAACCAACAGAACACAAATCCCTAACAGGAGATGTTTTGGGATTGACCGGGTGGTGCCCATCCTGCCGTTCACCTCAAGGCCACCGAATCTTCGACCCTCTCCCTGATTTTGTCATCCCGCTTCGGTTTGTGTTCCTGTTTCTGAATTTGGGCATGAGAAAAATCGGATTCCACCTGAACCACCTCGATCTGAGCTGTCGTCTCGGGGGAGCCTTTCAATGTTTTTCCTTTGTAAGAGATCGTTTTTTCTTCCCCCAGCACCTCGAATTGGGTTCCGAGCACCACACCCTGCCGAGAGCCCAGGTTGATGAGCACCCGATCCCCTTCGTTCTGAACCACATACCCGCGCAACGGATATCTTTCAATTATGGTTCGAAGGAGTTCCCGGTTGAGCTGGTTCAATTCCTGCTCCATGGAGGTTTGCTCGGAAATCTGCCGGGTCACCACCTTGGGAATGGCGGATGTTTCGGTATCGATCAGCCGCATGTTGAAAAGGATGCCGTTCGGAACATAAAAAAGGCTGCCGGTGCCCAGCAGCTTGGCAGCCAGGACCTTTCCCAGCCGCAGCGCAGTTTCGGGATCGGCCAGGTCCGAGCTTCCCAGGTTGAGTTCTTCCAGAAGCCGCTCAATCAGCACCCGCTCCACCACCTGAACACGGCCGGAGGCATTGAGCCGATCCGCCAGTTGAATGGCCATTACGGAAGAATATCCATCCCGCTCCGACAATCCTCCTCTTTCCTGGAAATCGATGAAGGTCAGAATCATCGGTCGGGAAGTCCAGGTATCCGCATCTTTGTCGAGAGTTTCCTTCTGCTCCCGAAAACGGGCGGCCAATTCCTGGACCAGACGATCGATCCGCTCCCGTTTTTTGCTGTCGCGTTGAAGCGCAAGCATCTCCTGGGCCTGTTTGGCCAGTGCCGACGCAAATACATCGTTCTTGTCCAGGTTCAAGGCACCGCGATAAGAACCAAGGGCTTTTTCCCAATCCCCTTCCTTCTCATAGGTGATCCCTTTGTTGGATGTCGCCTCAATATAATAGGGGTCAATATCCACCGCCTGATCGTAAATGCTGCGAGCGGCCTTGTAATCCCCGGCATCGGCATAAGCCCTGCCGAGTTGATTATGGGCTTCGGCTTTTTGGGTGATCAGTCCATTGTTCTTCTTCACCGCCTGGGCATATTCCGCTTTGGCTTCGGCTTTCTTGTTCTGAGCATACAGAATATCTCCTTTGACTCTGTGGGCCTGGGGACGGTCCGGGGCCTTTTTCACCAACTCCTCAGCTGTTTGAAGGGCCTTACCGGTGTCTCCCTTTTTGGCGAGAACCGTCATCTGAACCTCCTTGCCCAGAGTCTCCCCCTCTCCCGGTTCCTGAATGAGTTCCCTGGATATTTTCTCGGCCTCGGCCAGATTTCCTTCTTCGACGGCGGCGATGGCCCTTATCGCCCTGGCCTGCACATGGTTCGGATTCTTCTCGGTGACATCATCAATAATGTCCTTTGCCATTTGAGTATTTTTCCGGCCCAGGTTCCGTTCAGCCAGGCGAACCAGCATCTGTTCACCTCCCCCCTGGATGTAATCCACCACTTTTAAATCCGGACCGAGAATACAGGCCGTAGGCAGAATCCGTCGGGCCTGATACCGGTCACTGATATCGGATTGATCCAGAATGATCGGGAAGTCAAGATCATTGCCGGATGCAAACCGCGCCGCGGAGTCGTGATCCGCTCGAGTGATTCCCCAGACAGTCAATTCCCGGCCGTACCGTTCAGTAATCCGCCCCAAACTGATCAATCCTTCCCGACTCGATGCGGACCCGGGATCAAAAAAATAGAGCACTACCATGGCTTGATTTTTCAAATCGAAAAGGCTCCGATTTCTCCCCGAAAGATCATTCCCGGTAAACTGAGGCGCCGGTTTACCCGGGACGGGCTGTCCGTAACAGAGTCCGAAACCGGCCGCCGATAGGAAGACGACCGCCACAAAAGTCATGCCGAAACGAATGGCATCTCTCACAGTCCACCTCCTCTGGACGAATGGACCGGAACAAAAAGAAAATCACCGGCCTTATGTCCCGCATGCAGGTTTGCGGCATACTGGGGTACCTGTTCGAAACCAAATTGTCGGGCCATGTCGGATACCCGTGACCGCACTTCCCGGTATAAACGACTGGCTTCCAGAATATCATCGCTCGAACCGAGCACATCCAGGACCGCCCGGGCGAAGATGGAATGCTCTCCGCCGCCGGCATCCAGAACCGGCCGGAGTCCACCGGAACTCAAGACCGTACGGGACTGCTGGTTTGCCATCTGCTTCAACTTTTCAAACCGTTTTTCCCGGGACATACCGGTCTCCAGGTGGGTCACGGCGGATCGGGTCAAAATCCCGGAATAGCAGGTATCGGCTACGATGATGGCCTGTTTGACCGCCATCGTGTTGAGAATATCGGTCACCGTGTAGTTGGGAATGGAATTGACGTGGCTCTCCGGGGAGGCATCCACCGGAAGCCAATATCCTCGCTGGTTTTTCTGGTCCAGCTCGCCATGTCCCGCATAATAGATCAGAAAATTATCCCGCTCGGTCAACGTCTTCCGGAATTCATCCAGGGCCGTATAGATCTCAAACCGATCGGCATTAATGAGCACCCGGGTTTGGAAACCGAACTTGTCCTGAAGTAATCCGGCGATGGTTCTGGCGTCCTTGACGGCGGTCTCCAGCCGGGGAAGCCCCTGATAATCGTCATTGCCGATGATCAGCGCGTGATAGGCGCCGAAATCCACTGCAAGAGCCGGCTTTTCAGGTGTTTGGGCTTGAAAGGCGGCCACCGTGAACTGCAAATCCGACCGCTTTCCCCGGCGATCCACCGCGATGATTTGCACATGTGTATCCGCCGTCTTTTCCAGAGGAACCGTGGTATTGAAAAGTCCGGCTTTGTCGGGCGATTCCGGCTTTTCATTAATGCTCAGGCTGTAAAGTCCCGCCGGCGCGATCACTTTGCCGACAATCTGAAGTCGGTCCAATCCGGGCCGGTCGAGCTGGACTTTGGTGCTTCGGGTCGCCATGATGTTGGGCTTGATCAACTCGATTTCGGGTTTGGGGAGATCCTTGGCCGTCTCCTTGTATCGAGTAAGCTTTTCTTCGTATTCCTCGGCGGCGGAGGCCAGCCGGGCGACCTCGGATTCCATCCGTTCGGATTCCCGCCGCTGAGCCTTAAGGCGGGCTTCCCGCTGGGCGATCTCTTTTTGGAGCCGCTCCAGTTCGTCCCGTTCCTGAACAAGATCGGCACGTTTTCTCTCCTCCAGGATTTGTCGCGCCTGCTCTAAACCGCTCTTTTCAGCCTCCATCTGCTTTTGCTGCCATTCGAAATCCCGGCGGGTTCGCTCCATCTCCTTTTTTGTACGGTCCAATTGGCTGCGAAGCAGCTCCGTTTCGGCCTTCCGCTGTTCCAGTTGCCGCTGCAGCGATTCCAGCTTTGCCTGCTCTTCAGATCGAATATCCTTGAACCAGGCCAACTGGGTGCGGTAGCCGTTTGCGGTCCGGTCCAGGTCCGCCACCTGTTCCTTGAGGCGTTCGGCTTCTTCCCGTTGTTTGCGAAGCACCGCCTCTCGTTCCGCCAGTTCCCGCTCGAGCCGTTGAATCGCCGATGGCTCAGCCGCCGCTCCCCCGAGCTTTTTCAGGTTCTCCAATTCGGTCCGAGCCTGAGTCAGCCCCTTTCGTTCGTCTTCTATGTTTTTCTGCTGCCATTCGAAATCCTGACGAGTCCGTTCCAACTCTTTTCGGGTCCGCTCCAACTGGCTTTGCAGCTCAGTCGCTTCTTGCTTGCGCTGTTCCAATTCTCGCCGAAGGGCATCCGTTTCCGGATCTTCCCTGTCGGCGGCCTCTCGGGCCCGGGCCAGTTGGGCGTTGAATTGTTGAGATTTCTGCTCCAAGGAAGCGACTTGTTCCCGGAGCTTGGCGGTCTGGCGCTGTTCCGCTTCAAGAGCGGCTTCGCGCTGATTGAGTGCAGCTTCCAGCGCGCTCAAGCGAGATT
>JBEPWQ010000301.1:0-4937 GCA_041642315.1 Desulfobacteraceae bacterium
AACCGCGGCTCCAGGAGGAATACAAAACAGGATGAATCGACCGAAGTCCCCCGCATTTCAAATCGGTGAAACCGAGGTTTTGCGTTCCCATTCAGTCCGCAGGTGGAAATCCCTGGCCTGGACTCCGATTCCCCTGTTCCTGATCCTGATGGCGGTTCTCCGGTTTTTCGAAAACCAGGCGGTCTTTGAGCCTTTCTATCTCCTGCCGATGCTCAATTTTATCTTTTCCACCGCCGTCTCCATCTTTGTGGCCTATCTGGCGGGCCGAAGTTTTCTGGCCGACGGTACCGTGTCGGTGCTGCTGCTGGGCAACGGCACCCTGATTTTCGGCCTGGTGAGTCTGATCGCATCCGTCGCCATTTCAATCGGCGGTGAGATCAATGCCGGGGTAGCCGTATACAATATCGGGATGTTTTTGTCCGGACTCTGTCATCTCCTGTCGGCCGGTTCGGGAATGATCGGCAACCCCGTGCGGATGATCCATCACCGCGATCTGGTGCTCAACGGAACCTATGCGCTCGTGACAATGGCGGTGGGGGTGGTGACGATCCTGGTGACTCAGGAGGTAATGCCGCCCTTTTTCATTCAGGGCTCAGGGCCCACTCCCCTGCGCCAGTGGTTTCTCGGCGCCGCCATTCTCCTCTTCGGCCTCTCCGGCATCCTTCTGATCGCCGGTCGACGAAACACCGCTTCATCCTTTCCGTACTGGTACGGACTCTCCCTGGGGCTGATCGCCACCGGTCTGCTGGGGGTGTTGATCATCAAACAGGTGGGCAGTCCGCTGGGATGGGCCGGGCGGACCGCCCAGTACCTGGGCGGGGTCTATATGCTGGCGGCGGTGGTCACGGTTTTTAGAGAATCCCGTGCATGGCGGATTCCCCTGGAAGAAAGTCTTCGGCAGACACAGACCCGATTTGAGGCTATTTTCGACCAGACCGCCATGGGCATCCTCATCACCACAGCGGAGGGCCGCATTTCCATGGCCAACCCCGGGTTTTGCCGAATCCTGGGGTATCGCGAGAATAGTCTGATCGGGCATTACCTGGATGAGTTTGTCCATCCCGAGGACCGCGCGGCCGAAAACCGGCGAACCCGTCGAATGAGGCCCGACGAGCCGGGCGGCGAGATTATCGAAAAACGGTTCTTTCACAGCGACGGGCGGGAGATCTGGGTCCAGATCACTCTATCCTCGATTACCGATGATGAGGGCCACTTCACCGATTTCGTCTCGGTGGTGGAAGACATCACCGCCCGCAAAACAGCCGAAGATGCGCTGCTGCGCCTCAACGCGGAACTCGAAGACCGGGTGAAAAAACGAACCGAGGCGCTGCACCGGTCCCGGGAACAGATCCGCCGGCTGGCCCACGAGGCCGCCACGGCGCAAGAGCGTGAACGGCGCCGAATCGCCGAGGGGCTGCACGACCATGTGCAGCAGCTTCTGGCCGCATGCAACCTCACCCTTGAAAGCCTCTTACCGCGAATAAATGATCCGGAACTGCGAAAACGGGTCGATACCGTCTGCACATGGTCTTCCCAGGCGCTGGCGTCCGCCCGGTCCCTGCTCTTCGACCTGAGCCCGGCGGTGCTCTATGAAGTCGGGCTTTGGGCCGCCCTGGCCCATCTGGCCGGTCTCATGCGGGAACGCTTCCACCTGGAGGTGGAACTGATTCAAGACGGGGAAATCGATCCGCTGCCGGAAAATCTGCGGGTGTTTCTTTACGGCACCCTGCGGGAGCTGCTCTTCAATGTCCATTACCATGCCCAAATCAATACCGTCCGCGTATACCTGTCCAAACAAGACGGCCGGATCAGCGCACTGGTGACCGATCACGGCCGCGGATTCTATCCGGAAGAACTCGATCGCATGTCCGAAGACGGCGATCGGAAAACCAAAATCGGCCTCTCCAATCTGCGCGAGCGGTTGTCGCAGTTCGGCGGACGCCTCGAGCTGGAATCCGCCCCCGGAAAGGGAACCAATGTTCGAATCACCGCGCCGGTGGATGAAATGTGTGACATCGCCACGAAAACGACCGCCCATCTCCCTGAAATGAAAAAAAAAAACAAAGAATCTGAATGCCCTCCTTCCGACCGGGTCGGCCTTAACGGCCTGAGGAAGAAACAACCATGAATTCGGATTCTAAAAAATGGCGGATATTGATCGTGGAAGACCATCGGATATTGAGAAAAACCCTTCGAATGGTCTTGGAGGATATCCCGGAAATCGTGGTCGCCGGAGAAGCCGAAACCGGAGCCGAGGCTATCAAAGCTTGCCGGACCGACACCTTTCATCTGGTTTTGCTCGACCTCCGACTACCGGATATCTCCGGCCCGGAGGTGGCTCGGATTCTCAAGGCCCGGGATGCCGGCATAAAAATTCTCGGTCTGTCGGTGCAGGATGATGATGTTTTCCGCCAGCAGATGCTGGATGCCGGCGCCGACGCCTTTGCCAGCAAACTGGACGGCGGCGAATCTCTGATCAAGGCGATTCAGGCTTTGACCAGCCGGAAAATTTGAGTTCCATGCCCCCCGGAATGGATGGATAAAACCCCAGCGCATAGACCGGTCGGCATGCCGATATTGATCCGGAACCTTGTAAAGGCGAACCGGGCGGTTCCGGCCGGATGGCGGATCAGAAACAATCACCCAAATACAATCTCAGGAACTTCCCCGGTTGGAATTTCAGAGTTTGACGGAAACCGAGCGGCTTTTTCACACCGCCCTCGACCAGTTCCCGGGGGCCTTCAATATTTATGATGCCGGCCGCCGGCTGGTTGCCGAAGCGAGCCGGGTGAGCGGCCTTCGCTTTGATCAGTTGATCGGTTTTCGGGATGAAGAACTGATTCCGAGGGAGGTATGCGATCAATACATTCCCTTTTTGGAAAAAACCTATGAAACAAAGCAGCAACGTCCGGGGAATTGCTCAAAGCGATCTACGGGATGAAGCAGATCAATTGGGATAGAATATATTGACCCTTTCCAAGCCCTACACAGATAAAAAAGATGCAAAACAATCACGAGAAGCACTGCGCCGGGAGATTGACGAATTGAGGGCAAGCCTGGCCGCCGAAAAGCAGCGGTGCCGGGAGCAAGCCCGGGAACTTGATCTCCTGAAATCCTTACATCCCCTGAAAAACGAACCCAACCGGGTCGAGGACGCCTTAAAAAAAAACGAACAACACCTGCGGGACGTTTTGAACAACCTGATCGCACTGGTCGGCGTATTGACCCCGGACGGACTCCTGATCGAAGCCAACCGGTACGCCCTGGAAGCGGCCGGTCTTTCGCCGGCGGATGTACTGGGAAAACCCTTTGAGGAGTGCTACTGGTGGGCCTGGTCCCCGGAAGTGCAGAAACGCCTGCGGAAAGCCATCGAGGAGGCCGCAGCCGGAAGGGGGTGCCGCTATGATGCGGTGATTCAGGTCGGCGAAAATGCCTTTCGAACCATCGACTTTATGCTCTCGCCCATGTTCGGACCCGACGGTCGGGTTTCTTACCTGATTCCCTCGGCCACCGATATCACCGAGCGAAAGGAGGCGGAAGAGGAAATTCGCCGGAATGAGGCGACCCTGAACGCGGTGCTCGAATCACTCCCCGTGGGAGTGGTCATCGCCGATAAGAATGGCGGACTCCTTCGCGCGAATCGGATCATCAATGAAATATGGGGTCTCCACCCGGAAACCGGAAACTGGGAAAAATATCAAGATTGGGCCGGCTTTTGGCCGGATACCGGCGAGCGGCTGCAGGCCCATGAATGGGCCATGAGCCGCGCCCTGCTTGAGGGCGAGACGGTGGTCGGCGAGCTGGTCGAATGCGAACAGTTCGGAACGGGCCGGCGGCGCTTCATTCTAAACAATGCCGCACCCATCCGGGACGCCTCCGGAGAAATCACCGGAGGGGTGGTGGTCGAACTCGACGTGACCGACCAGAAACGCGCGGAACAGGCGCTGCGGGAAAGCCGGGAACGGTATCAGCTCGTGAACCGGGCCACCAACGACATCATCTGGGACTGGAACCTGACCACCGGTGAAGTGAGCTGGAATAAAATGGTGGAATCGGCTGTGGGCAAAACCAGGGCCGAAATGGAGCCGACCATTCAAAGCAGGCATCGGCACATTCATCCCGAAGACCGCGACCGGGTGCTGAAGGGCATTCACCGGGCCATCGACACAGGGGAAAATGCCTGGCGCGACGAATACCGGTTCGGACCGGCAGGCGGCCCCTGGCGGACCTACCTCGATCGGGGCCTGATCGCTCGGGATGAAGATGGCACGGCCTATCGAATGATCGGCTCCATGCTCGATCTCACGGAAAGACGGCGCGCCGAAGAGGCGCTTCAGTACGCCCACGGACTGCTCGAAGGCATCACCCGGGGAACCGAAGACATGATCGCCGCGGAGGACCAGGACTTTCGATACATCTTTTTCAATGACGCCTACCGCCGGGAATTCAAACGCCTCTGGGGCCGGGATATCGAGATCGGCACCGATATGGTGGAAGCCCTGGACCCATGGCCGGAAGAGCAGCAGAAAGCGAAAAAACTCTGGCGCCGGGCCCTGGGCGGCGAAACCTTCAGCATTACCCTCGAGTTCGGTCCGTCGAAGCAGGAGAGACGGGTGTATGATCTTCGGTTCAACCCGGTCTACGATAGCCGGGGCCGACAGATCGGGGCCGCCCATACCCTTCGGAACGTGACCGAACAGGTCCGCATGCAGGAAGCCCTCAAGCATCTGAATGAGACCCTCGAACAGCAGGTCGCTGAGCGAACGGCCATAGCCGAAGACCGGTCCAAACAGCTTCAGTCCCTGGCGGTGGAGCTGATCGAGGCCGAAGAGCGGGAGCGCCGCCGAATCGCCGGCCTTCTCCACGATGATCTGCAGCAGCTTCTGGCCGGGGCTCGAATGCAGCTTCAGACGGCGGGCCGAAGTATTCCGGAGAAC
>JBEPWQ010000302.1:0-4934 GCA_041642315.1 Desulfobacteraceae bacterium
TCAGCGCGGCGCCGCCCACAACCCCGACGAGAATGGCAATGGCCAGGGGCATCTTGTTTTTTTTGTAGTCGGTGACGCTCACGTCGGAGACAAAAACGAAAGACGGA
Source organism: Desulfobacteraceae bacterium (assembly GCA_041642315.1). Classification (GTDB taxonomy): domain Bacteria; phylum Desulfobacterota; class Desulfobacteria; order Desulfobacterales; family Desulfococcaceae; genus JAABSQ01. The sequence goes on from JBEPWQ010000302.1 coordinate 108, forward strand.
TCGTTTCTGAGATTGGGCAACTGGTCGCAGCCGACGGTCAGCAGAAGCGAATCTCCGCCCGCCAGCTGGATCTTCTCGAGTTTTTCGTGCTGCAGTTCCCCGCGGTGCCGGATGCCTAGCACGATGGCCCCGAACCGTTCCGGGAAGTTGATCTCCCTGATGGTTTTGGAGGCCAGTTCCGAATCCGGCGCGATGACCCCCTCCACCAGGACGTAATCCCCTTCGGTCAGATGCTGATCGCCCCATTCCCGGGGAGGATTCAGCGAGATGGCCTCGGCTTTGATCAGTTTGTCCAGTTCCCGGGGGTTGCCGCGGACGCGCAGGACATCCCCCACTTCCAGGGCCGTCTGGCAACGCTGTGTACCGGGCGCTTTTCCCTTCCGGAACACCCGAACCACATCCACATCCCAGTGCCGGGCGATTTCATCGGGGGTTTTGCCTTCCCGGTCGAATGCCTCCTTCAGGGTGATGTCCGCGAGGTATTCCTTCATCTCGAAGCTGTCCGTCAGGTTCTCGTCTTTCCGGCGGGCGGGGATCAATCGAAGCCCCACGGTAAAAAGGAAGGCGAACCCGGCGGCCAGGAAGATCAGGCCCAGAGGCGTGAACTCGAACATGCCGAATCCCTCCAGGCCGTTGTCTTTGGCGATGGAACTGACCAGGATGTTGGTGGAGGTGCCGATGAGGGTGCAGACCCCGCCGAACATGGAAGCGAAGGAGAGCGGCATGAGCAGTTTGGACGGGCTCACCCCCATCTCCCGGGCCGTGGACATGATCACCGGGATGAAGATCACCACCGCCGCGGTGTTGTTGATAAAAGCAGAGACGACCGCGACGATCAGCATCATCAGGGCCAGAGCGATCCAGTAATTGAGGTTGCCCAGGACGCTGAAACAGTTCCCTACGATCTCCAGCGCTCCGGTCCGCCGGATGCCCTCGCTGACCACGAACATGGCCCCGATGGTGATGGTGGCCGGGTTGCTGAATCCGGACAACCCCTCCTCGGTGGTCAGAACCCCGGTGAGCATCAGGATGGTCATGATCGTCAGCGCCACCACCTCGAAGGAAAGGATCTCCGATGCAAAGAGGATCAGGGCCAGGATCACCAGGGCGAAAACGATGATGATGTCGATGGGCATAAGTCAGAGGATCGAATGCTGATTAATTGGGTTCCGGTGCAATTTGGGATTCGGTCTGAATCAGGACCGCCAAGCTGACGTCGAGATTCCTGCCAAAGGTGCCGGGGAACCGTTGAATGCGCCGAGCGGTGTTCGCACCGCAAATACGATGGCTGCTTCTTTCATGGGGTCTCCTTACATTTGTTTTTTTCTTCAATTTTGGTTGTCTGAACCGCAGACGGCGACCATCACAGTCCATCAGATTCATCAGACGCATCCGGGTTCAGATTCATTGTCTGAACTGTGATTCGTCTGATTCAAATGATGGCCATGATGCTCCGCAGGATATAATCATGTCCATCACGAGAATCACGAGAATCACAGTTCAAAGACAACGGGGTTCAGATGATCATCCTGGCCATCCTTCGTAATCCTGGCTATCCTGATTACATATTCCGCCGGTACTGCCCGCCCACATCATACAGCGCCTGGGTGATCTGCCCCATGGAGCAGTGGCGGACGGTCTCCATGAGTTCGGCAAAGATGTTGCCGCCTGAGAGCACGACCTCCTGAAGGCGTTTGAGGGCCTCGGGGGCTTGGTCGGCATGTTTTTCCTGGAAGGACCGGACCCGGTTGAGCTGGGAGCGCTTCTCTTCCTCGGTGGCCCTGGAGAGTTCCAGCTCGGAGTCGGTCAGGTCTTCGCTGACGTCGGGGTCCCGGAAGGTGTTGACCCCGATGATCGGCAGATCGCCGGTGTGCTTCAGGGTTTCGTAATAGATCGACTCCTCCTGGATCTTGGAGCGCTGGTAACCGGTCTCCATGGCGCCCAGCACGCCGCCGCGTTCGGTCATTCGGTCGAACTCCACCAGCACCGCCTCTTCCACCAGATCGGTCAGCTCCTCCACGATGAAGCTGCCCTGAAGCGGGTTTTCGTTCTTGGTTAGACCCCATTCCCGGTTGACGATGAGCTGCACCGCCAGGGCCCGGCGCACCGACTCCCGGCTGGGGGTGGTGATGGCCTCGTCGAAGGCGTTGGTGTGCAGGCTGTTGCAGTTGTCGTAGATGGCGCACAGGGCCTGCAGGGTGGTGCGGATGTCGTTGAACTGAATGTCCTGGCTGTGCAGGCTTCGGCCCGAGGTCTGAATGTGGTACTTGAGCTTCTGGGACCGCTCCGACGCCCCGTACTCCTCCCGCATGGCCACGGCCCAGATTCGGCGGGCCACCCGGCCGATGACGGTGTATTCGGGGTCCATGCCGTTGGAGAAGAAAAACGACAGGTTGGGGCCGAACTTGTCGAGATCCATGCCCCGGGAGAGGTAGTACTCCACATAGGTGAAGCCGTTGGCCAGGGTGAAGGCCAGTTGAGAGATCGGGTTGGCCCCGGCCTCGGCGATGTGGTACCCGGAGATGGAGACCGAGTAGAAGTTGCGCACCCGGTTCTCCATGAAAAACTGCTGAATGTCGCCCATCATCTTGAGGGCGAACTCGATGGAAAAGATGCAGGTGTTCTGGCCCTGGTCCTCCTTGAGGATGTCGGCCTGGACGGTGCCCCGGACATTGGAGAGCACCATGCTGCGGATCTCTTCATATTCTTCGGGGTCGGGGTCCCGGCCCTTTTCTTCCTTGAACCTGTCCACCTGCTGGTCGACGGCGGTGTTGAAGAACATGGCCAGCATGATCGGGGCCGGGCCGTTGATGGTCATGGAGACCGAGGTGCTCGGCGCGCATAGTTCGAACCCGCCGTAGAGGACCTTGACGTCGTCGAGGGTGCAGACCGAGACCCCGGAGTTGCCCACCTTCCCGTAGATGTCGGGCCGCTCGTCCGGGTCATAGCCGTACAGGGTCACCGAATCGAAGGCGGTGGAGAGCCGCTTGGCGTCGGAGTCGGACGAGAGCAGTTTGAACCGGCGGTTGGTCCGGGCCGGATCGCCTTCGCCGGCGAACATTCGGGTCGGGTCCTCGCCCACCCGCTTGAGCGGAAACACCCCGGCGGTGTAGGGGAAGTAGCCGGGCAGGTTCTCCCGCCGCATCCACCGGTAGATTTCGCCCGGGTCCTTGAACTTGGGCAGGGCGATCTTGGGGATTTTGCTGTGAGAGAGCGACTCGGTATTGAGCGGCACCCGAATCTCTTTGTCCCGCACCGTGTAGACCAGCTCGTCCTTGGTGTAGGTCTCCCGCATCTCTTCCCAGACGGCCAGCAGCCTCTTGGTCTCCTGGCTGAGGGCTTGCTCGGCCGCGGCCACTTCCGCCTTGAAACCGTCCAGGAGTTGGGAATAGTCGCCCACCAGGTCGCTCTTGTTGATGGCGATGACCGTCTCTTTGATGTGCCAGGCCCGGCGCAGGGCATCGGCCTGGTCCTCGGTCTCTTCATGGTATTTGCGAACGGTTTCGGCGATCTCGGCCAGGTACCGGGTCCGCTCCGGAGGTACGATAATGGTTTTGGACGAGGAGGTGCGGGTGTCGGGTTTGGGCAGGCCGGTTTCGAACCGTACCCCTGTCTTTTCGTCGACGGCGTCGAACAGTGCGTGGTAGAGGGCGGTGACCCCGTCGTCGTTGAACTTGGAGGCGATGGTGCCGAAGACCGGCATCTCTTCCGTAGGCTTGTCCCAGGCGTTTCGGTTGCGCTGGACCTGCTTGCGGACGTCGCGCACCGCGTCTTCGCCGCCCCGCTTTTCATATTTGTTGACCACCACCAGGTCGGCGAAGTCGAGCATGTCGATCTTCTCCAGCTGGGAGGCGGCCCCGAACTCGCTGGTCATCACATAGATGGACAGATCCACCATGTCGGTGATGATCGAGTCGCCCTGGCCGATGCCGGCGGTCTCGGCGATGACCAGGTCGTATCCGGCGGCCTGAACCACGCGGATCGCCTCGGGCAGGTATTCGGGAATTTCGGTGTGGGAGCGCCGGGTGGCCAGGGAGCGCATGTAGACTCTCGGGTTGTCGATGGCGTTCATGCGAATCCGGTCGCCCAGCAGAGCCCCGCCGGTCTTGCGCCGGGAGGGGTCGCTGCTGATGATCGCCACCCGCAGGTCTTTCTGGTCGTGAAGCATCCGCAGAATCAGCTCGTCGGTGAGCGAGGACTTGCCGGCGCCGCCGGTGCCGGTGATCCCGATGACCGGGGCCCGGCGGCCGCCGATTTTGGCTTCGAGGGCGCTGCGGAGTTTGGCCAGGTGGCCGTTTTCGGAGATCTTGGCCTGCTCCATGGCGGTGATCATTCGGGCGACCAGCAGTTTGTTATCGGGGACGAGCCGGTCCAGATCGAAGTCGAAATCGGTGACCACCGGAAAATCCATGGTTTCCACCATGTGGTTGATGATCCCCTGCAGGCCCAGGCGGGAGCCGTCCTCGGGGGAGTAGATCTTGGACACGCCGTAGGCCTCCAGTTCCCGAATCTCTTCGGGAACGATGACCCCGCCGCCGCCGCCGAAGACCCGAATGTGGCCGGCGTTCTTTTCTTTGAGCAGGTCGACCATGTACTTGAAAAATTCCATGTGGCCGCCCTGATAGCTGGAGACGGCGATGCCCTGGGCGTCTTCTTCGATGGCGGTGTTCACGATTTCGTGGACCGAGCGGTTGTGGCCAAGATGGATGACCTCGGCGCCGGTGGACTGAAGGATCCGGCGAAAGATGTTGATGGATGCGTCATGCCCGTCGAACAGGGAGGTGGCGGTGACCACACGGACATTGTTTTTGGGCTGATACGGCTGCG
>JBEPWQ010000303.1:0-4918 GCA_041642315.1 Desulfobacteraceae bacterium
GATTCAAGGGCATCACCGGTGATGAGTCGCCCGGTGGGATTGTTGGGATTGCAGATGAAAATGGTATCGAACCGGCCGGCATTCCGGGCCAGTTGGGCCATATCCGTTTGAAATCCGTCGGCTTCCTCGGTGAGGAAGTATTCAAAGGGGATCCGGTGCATGCGGCAGGCATCTGCGTAGTCGGCATAGGTCGGCCCCAGGATCAGCACCCGGCGGGATGCGAGCGCCTGGGGCAGCGCATGAATGAACTGGGTGGTGCCGTTGCCCGCTAAGACCCGGGCAGCCGGCACGCCATACCGTTCGGCAAAGGTGCTTACGGCCGCACCGGAGTCGACTTCCGGCAGGGCTTTGATGCCGTCCAGGTGATTCCTGAGATAATCCAGAAGACCGGGCGGCGGCCCCAGAGGATTGACATTGCTGCTCATATCGATGATTTCATCCGGAGAGCATCCGAGCTGCGCGGCCAGATGATAGATGTTTCCGCCGTGTCCGTCGATCATAATCCCGCTCCCAGTCCGGCCGTCAGAAAGAGCGCCGATTCCGTAATTTCACTCATGGCCCCCAGCATGTCGCCGGTGATACAGCCCATTCGTTTTTTGTAGAACATCAACATCCCGAAGGTGACCATGAAAAAAACCAAAATGACCAGAACGCCCCGCCATCCGGCCAGGATCGAGAGAATAATCGGGATCAGCAGCCCGATAAAGGCGGCGTTTTTCGGTTTTCCCCTGAAAAAATCATACCCCGTGCCGCCCTCCGGGCGGCCGTAGGGGAGATACCGAAATCCGAAAATCATGCTTCCCCGGGCAAAGGCCGGAATCACCCAGAGGAGCAGCAAGCGATGGGCTTCCATCTCCGAAATGCCGCCCCATTTCACCGCCAGCCCCGACACGATCGCCACCAGCCCCATCGCTCCCACCCGGCTGTCTTTCATAATGGCCAGGGCCTTTTCCCGGGGCCGATTGCCGTAGAGCCCGTCGGCCGTATCCCCCAGCCCGTCGATATGAAAAGCGCCGGTGATCCAGATCAGAAACAGCACATCCAGAATCGCGGCAACCGGGGGCGACCAGAGCTGTGAAACCAATAGATCGAAGCCCGCCAGCAGGCCGCCCACTATCAATCCCACAACGGGGAAGAAGGGAATCATTCCCTGGGGGTCGAAGTCCACCGGTTTTCCGGCGGGCAGTATCGTTATAAATTGAAAGGCCGCGCGCAATCTTTTCATGAGAGCAGGTTCCGTATGCGTGTTCCGTAGCCGCTGAAAGCCGGCGGGTGCGGTGATCATTTTCGGTGCCGACATATCCAAACGGATGCGGGATGTCAAATGGAAATCCGGAAAGGAGCCGATTGGAGTGGGTATTTTCAGCTATGAAAAAAGAAATAAAGAGGAGGGAAATTTCCGGTGTTAGATCTTTGTGTTATAACTTCTCATATACAATATACTTTTTCAGAGTCCCTCTGAGGTCCTTTTCAAAAGCTATAAATGCCGAAAGTGATCTCAGCGGAGTAAAATCTTCTATGAAGTTTGGAATTTGGTGGGCACTCGACGCGGGTCGGAACTTTTTCAACCGCCGGCCTGTTCGCCCGCTTGCTCTTCTCAGACACTCATGGAGGAGATTCTTGGGATCCGGGATGGATTCGATGGTATTGAGAGGTGGCAGAGGCAGGGACATTCGTCCGTTTTTATTTCCGGCCGCTTGGCGAATGGCTGTTTCATCAAACAACAGCCATGCTTCCTGCATTCGAACCGGAATGACACAGATGGGCGGAATCGGAATTATTTTTGTCATTCTACAGGTACAGTATGCGGCCCAGATTTGCTTTGCGCGATTTTCTCGCAATTCTTTTTCGGCATCTCGATGGATAAAGAGAATGTCACACGGGTAGTACTCGATACTGGTGCGGATTTTTTCATCCAGCTTGGCGCCTTCCGAAAAAAGACGAAGATCCGCCCATTGCGGTTGAATAGCACCTTCGATCCCGTTCACTCGAAGGGCCCAGGTGATGATTGGAATCAGCACTGTGTCCGAACTGCCGTCGGTGATGAGGGTATACCTGAGTTCATTCATTACGGCTGTTCAAAGGGAAGCGGCCGTTGAAAATCAGGTCGATCCATGACTCGCCTGGTTTTTGTAGGACGTCTATTCTCAAACCGGGAAGCTGATTCCGGTGTTAAATAACTCAAGATTTTACCTTTGGCGATCGGTGAAATATCGGTTGCCGCTTCTGCACGCCAGGTTTCGGGCAGCCAGCCGAATCGCACCCCTTTGCACCGCCGGCCGTCTTGGATGGTCTCTTGCAGTTCGGCGATCAACAGGCTGTCGTCTGGGACCTGCTTCACCACCCACGGAGAATGCGTGTTGACGATGACCTGGCGCAGGGGATTGTCCGAACCTTCCGGTTCAAAGGGGTCGACTGCAATATCTTTTAATAGATCTAAAATGGCGGTTATCCTGTCGGGATGAATGCCGTTTTCCGGTTCTTCGAGACAAATCAACCCGCTCATCGTCGGATCGAGTTCAATAACCGCCAGGGCCAAAAACCGCAAAGATCCGTCTGAAAGAGAACGGGCCGGGTGAACCGTGCCGTTGTGCCCTTCAACATTCAAGGTAAGGAGTTCCCGTTTCTCATCCTTGTCGATGAACACGGCATGAACATCATCAATCAATTCCGACAAACGGTTTCCGATCTGTTCATAGATCCAATTTTCCGGGGATTGCCCGTCTTTGCTGAATTCTCTGGACAATGCGAACAGGGTAGCAGGTATGTGTGCGCCATTCGCACTTAAGCCGGGCGATGTGATGAATCGATCGGGCTCTCTCAAGGCGGTCGGTTCAAGCTGCAGCAGCCGCCAGGACTGCATTTCCCGCCGGGCGATCAGGGCGGTAGGGCTTTCCGTCGCATTCACTGTGGACAGCACAGTTCGCGGCAAGGTGTTCACTAAAAAGGATTTCGGCATCCCGCCGCTGCCGTCCTGTGCTAACTTGATAATCGGATTTCCTTCCTTATTGGTGCCGGTTGAAATAAAGGGCGCGCTTCTGCGGCCATGCAGCACCGATTGTCGCCATTTTCCCGCACTGTGAGGAAATTTCAGAAATTTAGAGGCCTCCCGACGATTGATATGTTCCAGCTTTTCTTCAATCAGTTTCAGTTTTCCGAGAGAGGAGAGGTCGTCGTCCGTGTGATACCCGATTGTTAGGGAATAACGTAGAAACGTGATACTGGCTGTCGCCTTTTGGCCGAGATCATCGATCCCTTCTTTGGGGATGATCATCTCCGCTTCGAATGACATCTTTTCGGTATATTGGCTCCCTATTCTGTGGAAAATGTTTCTTACATCTCCGGTATTTCCTTTTTCCGCACGAACAGAGAGGGCGGCATCGATCAGCGGATGGTTGGCCAGAGCACTCAAAAACCGGATGGCATCAAATAGATTGGATTTTCCGACGCCGTTCGCACCGGCAATACAGGTGAAGGGGCCGAACCGGATGTCGACATCCATGAGGTTTTTAAAACCGGAAACTTTTAGCCGAGTCAGCACGGATTCTCCAAAAATTACTTTTAAAGTTGGCAGCTGCTATTCACTGAAACTTAGCACTTTGCAGAATGGTGGGCGCTTTTCTTATCTTTTAACGGGAATAGAATTCGGATGCAAGTAACTATCGAAAAAAAGCAATTTTTTCTTAAATTCCAATTCTGAAGTTACTGGACAGCCATATCTAAGGGAACAGTAATTTGGTATAAGAGTTGAGCCCCGGTTCTCGGATGCTGAAAACCCAATTCAGATGCGTGCAGTGCCTGCCGATCCATCCGAAGGCGTATCCGGTCCTCGGGGGTGAGCCGGTCGTCGATGAAGCGCAAAAAAAGCGTGTCGTCGACTCCGTAGAGTTTGTCCCCGACCACCGGATATCCCATACTGCACAGGGTGGCCCGAATCTGGTGGAGCCGTCCGGTGTCAGGTCGTGCTTCCACAAGGCTGATCCTGCCGTGACGTTTCAAAAGCCGAAAACGGGTTCGGCAGTGTTGCGCCGCGGCGGAAATCGTTTCCTTTCCGATGGATGAAATAAATCGCCGCTTTTTTCGCACCGGGCTGCTTGTGTCGGGCGTGAGATACCCATCGGCGATCATCGGCTCAGACGGAAAATCCCCCTCCACAAGCACCTGATAGACTTTCCGGACGGTTCCGGCTTCAAACCGGGCCTGGCAGATTCGGGCGATCTCGGAATCTTTGGCGATCAGCACCAGCCCCGAGGTTTCACGGTCCAGGCGGTGGACGAAATGGATGCTTTTCAGGTCTTCTCTTTCCATGAGCAACGCCCAGAGCGTATGGGCGAAGTAGCGGCCGCCCGGGTGGCAGGGGAGATTGCCGGGTTTGTTGATCACCAGGATGGCGTCATCCCGGTACACGATTTCATAGTCCGGGTTGACTTTGGGTTCGAGGTTCTCCGGCGGATGGTAGGAAAGGATATCTTCAGGGGCGAGAGGATCAACGGCGTTTACCGGTTTTTCGTTGAGTCGAATGCGGCCCGCTTCTATATTCTGCAGCCACTCGATCCGGCGTTGATATCGGAAGCGTCCGGACAGGAAATCGATGACCGATATACCCGCTTCTCGGGGATGAATCCGAATGGCGATTTTTCTCTGCAGGCCGGTTTTTTTCATTTCCTTGCCTGCAGGCGAATGGGCGACCACCATCACTTATCCGGCGGGATTAGAAATCCAAAAATCTCTTGTATACGCCTCGCTCAACCGCCACAACCGGTCCTGAATCTCCCGATCGAATGAAATGGAGGCCGGTTCGGTCTCTTCGCGGTCGACGAAATAGTTTCCCGTGACATTTTCGAGATCCGGAGATGCGGCGGCGTGGATCAGGTTTCCGGCGCCTTTTTCCACGGAGGCCCCGCCGCTGATGCCGAAG
>JBEPWQ010000304.1:0-4868 GCA_041642315.1 Desulfobacteraceae bacterium
GCATGAGCGAAATTCCGGACCTCGAGGAGGTATTGCGTTTTATGGAAAGCGACACCACCCGAGCGGTCGCCTGAGATCAAACTTCACCCGCCATTCACCTATCGAGAACGATTTTTCATGATTTCAAACACTGTAAGGAGGCAACATGCTCTACATCGGCCATTTCTCATTTGACGAACTCGGGTTTGACCAGGAAGCGCGACACGGTTACTTCTCCTGTATTGTCGATGCCGAAAAACCGGAGACCGCTCTGGACAGGTTCAAAGACCATATCCAGCACCTGAAGAATTCCGAGCCCATTTTCGGCGACATCGTCGCCGTCTATATCGAGGATATTATCGAGATCAAAGATCTTCCCAAGGATGTGATTCTGACCCGTTTCCAATCCTCTGAAGGCCAGTTTCCAAAATCGATCAGCAGTTCGCTGCCGTCATCCGACACCTCCGAGATCGAAACCTATCGTTGGGCCGATGACGGCATGGAGGCACGAGGCGACGAGGAATACCAAGAGGCAAAACCCTTTGTTCAGTTTGACGAATAGCCCAACCACTCCGATCATAATGAGACTTTACCAATGAGTGCCATTTCCCGGTTCCCAATTTGGATATCCATTCTCTGTCTGATTTTTACCGGATGCCGTGCCTTATTGATCGAGGATCGGCCTGCCGATTTGCGACCCGTTACGGTGAGCTATCTCGAAGGAGATCTGGTCACAACCTATCAGGCGCCTCTGTACTTGACGATTCGTGCGGCCGCCGAAGCACTGTCCGCGCACAAAGAACCTGAAATCGAGGTCCTGGAAGTCAAAACAGAGGAGGGCACTGGGAAAATCGATGCCAAAATAACCCGAAACGGAATTCCGGTAACCCTGTGGCTGGAGTCCACCGAGGGCGCCGCCACCCGGGTGCGAATCCGGGTCGGTATCGGCGACCGAATCACCTCGATGTCCATTCAGGAAGCGATCGGTGATCGGCTGCCAACCCTTCCGCATTCCTGAAAAGGAGGAAGCATGAACAACCGTCAGTCTCTTTGGATTCTGTCCTCCCTGATGACGATCATCTTGTGCGGTATCGGGGTATTGCTGATGCTCGATTTGGACGCGGCGATTCGGTCCATCGTGAATGAGGAGGCCTCAATGAAGACCTCCCATTCAAAAGACGCCGGCGCCGAGAAGGATCGCGGCACGCACGGCGCGATGTCTTCTCCTGAAGTACCGACCCAACCCAAACGCTCGAACCAGATAGAAATTTCTCCCGCCGTTATGGAAGAAAAGGCGGAGGAAGAATCGAGCCCTCCAGAGACGATCAACGGGCTGAGGCAACAGACCACGGAAGTCATTCCCCAGGTGGCGCTGGTGAATTCTGAGGATACCGAACATCCGTATTGAACCGATCGATCGACTTCTCTCCGCCTCCGGCCCTCGCCGCTGCCTCATTTCCCTGCCGCAATCGATTCCTCATCTCTCTTTTACGGCTCTGGGCTTTTTCCCGGCCCGACCGCTTTGTGGGAAAAGCGGGCGGACCGGTGTGTTTTCTTTTGCAATCGGCCGTGGCAGGAGACCTGTGGAAATGGATTATTTCTTTACGATCACCCAGATGGCGTGAATGAGACCGGGCACATACCCCAGCAGGGTAAGCAGAATATTCAACCAGAAATGAAGCCCCAGCCCGACCTGAAAGAACACGCCGATGGGGGGAATAATCAACGATAAGATAATTCGAATAAAATCCTTGCCGCCTTCGCTCATGGGTTTTCCTCCTTGGCGTTTCCGTTGTTTGCCGCGGGTGTGCCCGCCGCATGATTTACAGACGTTTCAAATGCATGAGCAAGAATATTTCATCATTTGGTTGTGAAAGAAAATGAGGGAAACGATTTATTTTCCCAGGTGAAACCCTGTATTATCCTTCGCGTGATGCGGTCGGCGGCTCCAGGACCGCTAAAATTCGATCCCCTTCTGGGCTTTGACTCCGGCGGCGTAATGGTGTTTCACCGCCGCCATTTCGGTCACCGTATCGGCGGCCGCGATCAGTCCTTCCGAGGCGTTTCTTCCGGTGACCAGGATGTGAACCTCCTCGGGGCGGTTTTCCAAAAAGGAAACCACCTCCGCTTCTGTCAGCATCTGATAGGCGATCAGATAGGTGAGTTCATCCAGTATCACCAGTCGATAAAGCCGGGAATTGATCTTCTCCATGGCCAAGGACCAGGCCCGGCGTGCCAGCGCGATATCTTTTTCGAGATCGTCCGATTTCCAGGTGAATCCCCGGCCCATGACATGAAATTCCAGCAGGTCACCGAACTTTTCCGCGGACATTTTCTCTCCGTATGTCCAGCCGCCTTTAAGAAACTGAATCATGCACACCCGTTGCCCGTGACCCAGGGCCCGAAACGCCAGGCCCAAGGCCGCTGTGGTTTTTCCTTTCCCCGCTCCGGTGTTCACCATCAACAGACTCTTTTTCATGACTTTCCTCCTCGTATTCCTTCACCGATGCAAGTTCGTTTGCCGGCACGGGCCGGGGACATCTGAATCGGCGTAGCTATACCATCCTCCATAGACATGATAAATACAGAAATTGCCGTATATACAAAGGCCTGTCGATCTGTCTATGTTGAAGCTTCGGCATAATGCCGGAGCTGAGGTAAAATCGGTCGCGAATTTCAGGATGCCCCACCAATTTTGCAGACAAAGGAAAAATATCATGAACAACCGAATTCAGAAACCGGGAGAGGAAAAACAAAAATTTCTTAAACGAAACCTCTGGTTTCTTCTTTTGTGGCTGCTGCTGATCTATTTTCTAGTCGGCCGCAGCTATTCCGATGTTCGCCAGATCCCCTATACCCAGTTCAAGGAGAATCTGAAAGGCGACAACCTGTCCAGCATCCATGTCAAGGGGGAAGAGATCACCGGCGAGTTCAAAAAGGAGGTCAAAATCGGCGAAGGAGAGGATGCCCCCGCGCTCAAATATTTCAAAACGGTTCTCCCCTCTTTTCCGGACCCCGGCCTCATGGATCAACTGGAGAAAAAGGGGGTCACCATTCGGACCGAGTCGACCGAAGCCTCCTGGTTCGCCACCTTGCTCATCACGCTGCTGCCGTGGGTTTTGATCATCGGGTTTTTTGTTTACAGCTCCAAGAAATTTCAGGAGCGAATGGGCGGGGGTGGTGCCGGACTCTTCAAATTCGGCAAATCCAAAGCCAAGTTGTATACCCGATCCGAAAGCCGGGTCACTTATGAGAATGTGGCCGGACTCGCCAACCCGAAAAAAGAGCTTCAGGAGATTGTTGAATTCCTCAAAGACCCGTCCAGGTTTCAGAAACTGGGGGGCAAACTGCCCAAGGGGATTCTTCTGGCCGGCCCGCCGGGGACTGGAAAAACCCTGCTGGCCCGGGCCACCGCCGGGGAGGCAGATGTTCCTTTCTACAGCATCAGCGGCTCCGAATTCATTGAAATGTTTGTAGGGGTCGGCGCCTCCCGGGTTCGGGACATGTTCAAGCAGGCCAAGCAGGATGCCCCGGCCATCATCTTCATCGACGAACTCGACTCCATCGGCCGGGTCCGAGGCACCGGGGTCGGCGGCGGTCATGATGAACGGGAACAGACCCTCAACCAGATCCTCTCGGAAATGGACGGCTTTTCCCCCCAGGAGTCGGTCATTATTCTGGCGGCCACCAACCGGCCGGACGTGCTCGATCCGGCCCTGATTCGGCCGGGCCGCTTTGATCGGCGCATCATTCTTGAGCAGCCCCACAAAAAAGCTCGAAAGCAGATTCTGGAAATCCACTCCAAAGAGGTCCCTCTGAGCGACGATGTGGACCTGGATGCTTTGGCCGGCATGTCGGTGGGATTTTCCGGGGCGGATCTGGAAAATCTGGTCAATGAGGCGGCCTTGATCGCCGGCCGGGATAACAAGGACCAGGTGGAAATGGACGATTTTTTCGAGGGCATCGACAAGATCCGCATGGGGCTTGAACGGGAAGACTTCATCAGCGAAGAAGAAAAACGGATTATCGCCTACCACGAAGCCGGACATGCGCTGATGGCCAAACTGGTCCCCACGGCCGACCCCCTGCAGAAGGTGACCATCGTTCCCCACGGCCGGGCTTTGGGCCTGACCGAACAGATCCCGGATGAGGACCGCCACAACCTCAAGAAAAAATATCTGCTGGATCGCATCGCCATCATGCTGGGGGGACGGGGTTCTGAAAAAGTCGTCTTCGACGACGTTTCCACCGGAGCCGGCAACGACCTGAAACAGGCGACTCAGATGGCCCGCCGGATGGTCTGCAACTGGGGAATGAGCGAGAAACTGGGGGCTGCGGCATTTGAACGGGGCGAACCCCATCCCTTTTTGGGCAAGGAGATGACCGAGTCCAAAAACTTCAGCGAAGACACCGCTCGAATGATCGACGAGGAGATTCGACGGATCATCAACGAACAGGACACCCGAACCGAAGATCTTTTGGCCGCCAACCGGGGAAAATTAGATCTTTTGGCCGAGGCCCTGCTGGAACATGAGGTTCTGAACGCTGAGGAAATCGAAAAAATCCTGGACAGTGCCAAGAACTGAACCGGTTCCTAAAACGAGCCCGCGCGGGAAGAAATTCCCGCGCTTTTTTTGGCATTCTTACCGTGAAAACCCATTATTCAGAAAAAATTAGTCCCTCTATAGGCCCTCAGACCTGTCTGGGGGCATTCTTTTCAAGGTGCGGCTCTTTTGCGACCACCCGATGACATCGTTTGCAGTAGTTTCTGATACATTCCGTCTGCTTCCTTATCGAGCCTCAGCGCGTCGCGTATGCCACCAATAAAAAAAGCCGGCCGGACGCATATGCCCAGCCGGTTTTCTATGTCGCGGCTTCCCGATTGTCCC
>JBEPWQ010000305.1:0-4860 GCA_041642315.1 Desulfobacteraceae bacterium
GGCCCCGGAAATCTCGTAAATGTCGATCACCCGGCCGGTGACCGGGACATGGTTGTAATGGTATTTTTCGGGTGTCAGGCGGAAAACGGCGAAATCGCCGCCGGCGAACACCTCCCGCCACCTCTTTTTACTGCTCATGCCCGGGTCCGGACGAAATAGTTCGTCAAAGGAAAAGAATTTCTCCTTTAAAAACAGGTGCGATTCCTCCCGAAATGATCCGATCAGCATCCTGGCGTCCGCCGGGGAAACCACGACCGCATCGGAATCATCCATTGGCCGCCGCTCCCGGTATCGGATTTTTCGTTCGAAGATCTTCCGGGGGGAATCAAGGGCCCTTGGCGGATCAAGGCATTCGGTCAGGTCAATTCCCAGTTCCCGCACGATGCGGTCCCCGCCGGTTATCGCGCTTCCATAGGGGAGCCCGTAATTGAGATAGCCGAGCAGGGCGCTGGTCCGGGCGGAGGTGGCGGCCTTGTAAAACGTGGCGGCATTTTCCCGGGCCGTGGAATAGAGGAATTGGATGATCCGGTCGCCGAACAGCTTTTCCGTCCGGACCCGGCCCGTTTCCCGTTCGATATACTGATGAATCATGTCGATGCCGTCTCCGCTTTCCGGCTGTTGCCGTTGATAATCACCACCAGCAGGCCGATGAACACTCGCAGTTCGTCAACTGTGGCAAGGTCCTTGAGGATACGTTCCCTCCGGGCGTCGAGATATTCCCAGGCGCTTCTGCCGTTCAGGATAGCGTCAAGCGCCTGGCGGTTGTCACTGTCATTGCACAGTTTTCCGCGGTCGACCGATTTCGCGTGTTCCAGCAGACTGTCAAATCCTTCCTCCATGTGGCGGATGCGAAGCCGGCCCTGGTAATAGCATTCGGCGGCGGCGTTGAATTCCCCGGCGGGCAGTGACAGCGGGGTTTTGGCGCCGGCCTGGTCGAGTATCCTTCGGGTCAGCCGTCCGGCGGCGGAATGGGTGCTCCAGCAGTTTATACGGAGGGAGAGATCGTCGATTGTGTCGGAAAGTCCCATCGATTCGATCAGGTCCGCGGCATCCTCCCGGAGAACGGCCAGGAGCGCCCGTTTGTATTCGATGTGATGGACACGGATATACCCGGGGTACCGGCTGCTGAACCGGGTGTTGGCGGTTTTCCGTAAAATTTTCAGCATGAACCGGTTCGGGGTGTTCTTGTGGATAAAGAACGTCGGCAGCCCGATGGCGCTCCCGAAGAAAATCTGCCGGCGTTCGCTCTCCACGGTCGGGTCATCCGGTATCGACCTGTGATCCGCCTGGCCGGTGAGCATGTACTTGAAGGCCAGGGCCGACAGGAGGGTCTGGAGGTTGGCGGCATGACCCATGTCGGCGTTGATCGATTCGAACTGGCTGTAGTAACGGCCTTCAAACCCGGTAAACCCCATGGCATCAAAGGAACGGTTCCGGTAGAGGAGGTAAAGGGACATGCAGTTGTCGAACACGCCCATGCTGGCCAGATCCTTGAGGAGGCGGACGTCATTGCCGAGGGTTCCGTCGAGGGCCGGGCTCCGGTCCGTGCTCATCAGGGAACTGAAATAATCGATCAGCCGGAAGTCGTGGATGAAGTCCCCCTTCAGCCGGAAGATCGTGCTGAAGGTCCGGTCGAGCCATTCCGGCCCGAAAGGGGTGAACGGCTTTCCCAGGATTTTGAGATCGGCCTTTTTCTTCCACCGCCGCCAGATCATGCGCAAATGGGTGAAATCGAGTTCATGGGGAAGAAATCCCAGGGCTTTTTCCGGGTGGAAATCGGAAAAGGCGAGGCGGTAGGGGGCTGCGCTGTAGGTGCCCACGAACAGGGGAAGGAAATGTTCGATGATCTTGATGGAAAGATCGCCAAGGTACTTTTCGTCCGTCGGGGTGAACCGGGGATCGCCCGCCTTCAGGAGCGCGGTGAGTTTCCGGGACCCGAGGCTGATGTGGGTGCCGTTATTGGCCAGGCTGATATTCGACGTATTCGGGAGAACCACCAGATTGTTGTTAATAATGTCGGCTTCCCGGAGCTTCTTGACCGCGTTTAACTGGCTCCGGGACAGGACCTGGTGGCACAGGTTCATGTACTGGTATTTGTCCTCCCCCCGATCCCATCCCGAAAGGCAGGGGCTCATGAACAGTTCCCGGTAAAAGGCATCCGGTATCAGCTCGTTCAGATTTTTCTGGCGGATCGGGGGGTTGGGGGCGAAGTAGATCATTGCTTCCTGACCGGTGGCGGCGAGGCCGAATTTCTGGTTCGCGTACGCCCCCAGGGCCTGGCAGAGGAGGAATCGGGTCAGGGTTTCGTCGGCAATCCCTTTTCCCATGCCCACCGAGGGTTCCAGCGGAACCGGGTAAAAGGAAAACGTTTCGGGCGAGGTGTTGTCGTTTAAAAAATGTCCCATGTACCGGCGGCTGATGGTCCGCACGAGCGGAGGGGTATCCGGTTCCCCCGCGACATCGGCAAGGGCCAGTTTGAGCAGGTAGCTCATCGGTATCCGGACGAACGGTTCGCCATTTTCCAGTAAGACAAACCGGTCCAGATCGCTCCGCCGCGCCTCGTCGGCAACTTTCTTGTCGCTCAGCAGGTCGGTTTCAAACACGTTGTTGGCATGGGCGTTGAGGCCCGCCCTGTGAAATCGGACCCAGGCGTTTTCCCAGACGTTTTCGCTGTTCCGGTCGATGAGGTCTTCCAGCGCCTTGAGGGCTCTTGGATGAGTTTCGCCGGCCGCCGCTCGTTTCCGGATGTTTTCGAAATAGTTTGATTCAAGAATGGTTCGCGGCAGATCGACTGCGTGCTTCGGGCCGCGCACGGCCGTCTGGAGCTCGTTTTCGCATCCCGCGGTCACGTCGCCGGCGGCATAGGGGAGCGATGCCGCCAGGCTGTCGGATGATCCGGGGGCAAACCCGATCGCCGAGGTGATCCGCTCCATGTCGAATCGGGCGAATGGCGCCTGCGGAGTATCGGTTTTCAACAGTTCGAAAGCATGGTTTCTGGCAAATTTCCCCAAGGTGTATCTCCTGTGTTCAGGGGGATTAAGGGCAGTATCTTAAACTCGCTTGATACAGGAGGATTGTGAAGGAAGGGTGACCGAATTGTTCTTTTTTGATGAAGCGGGATGGGAATAGCCGACTTGTAAAGATACATGCTTGGTGCAAACTGTCCGGAAAAATTTAAATTCTCCAAATGTTTCCTGTTTCGCCGAAATCCATTCTGAAAAATTTAGATAAACTAGTAGGGTCTTGTTCAAAAACCAAAAGGGCGTAAGCCTCTGAAATCGTGCTTACGCCCTTTTTTCGCAGAACAATAGAGGACTGAAGAATTATGCATAAACAGCAGCTACATCCGGAAAAGTTTTCAATTCAATTTCAAATAGTCGCTGCACCTTATCATTAGTAAGGTGCAGCGTTTGCGTTTTAGAGCTATTGCATCTCCTCGACTGTCCAGATATCCATGTTTCCCGACCGGTTGGACTCAAACAGAAGGGTCTCTCCGTTGGGATGCCAGCGGGGATACATGTCGAACCCCTGGGTGGTCAACTGGCGCAGGTTGTTTCCGTCGGCATCGGCGGTCCACAGGGTGGCGCGATACGCCTGGTCCCAGGACCAGAAGGCGATTTTGCCGCTGTCCGGTGAAAAAACGGGACCCCTGTCGCCGAGGGTGATGCCGTTTGAAAGCACGTCGGCATTGTTGGTTGTGGCACCGTCTGCCAGGGCCACCTGGTCCACCACGGCCACATAAGAGACCCGATCCTCGCCGGAAGCATTGGTGACCACCTCGGCGGTATAGGCAATCCTGGTGCCGTCTGGGCTCCAGTCGTACATTTGTATCGACTTCGGCCCCTTCCACCGGGAAATCGTCGGAGACCCGAATCCGTTTTCAAAGGTCAAAAACTCCTCACCGCAAAGACTGTACTGGCCGCTTGCGCAAGCCTTGTAGGCAATGGCCGCGCCATCGGGCCGCCACAATGGATTGGTTTCCATCTGGGGATCGGTGGTTAGCTGGAAAGACACGCTGCCATCCACGGACGCCACCCAGATATCCCAGTTGCCGTCCGTTTCGGCCGCATAGGCGATATACTGGCCGTCAGGGCTGTAAACCGGCTTGTCCAGTGCCCCTTCCGATTCGACCACTGTTACCTCATCGGTGCCGTCTGCGTTGGCTGTAAGTATATACGACTTTTTGGTGGCATCCTCATATCCCCAGTAGACCAGGCGGCTGCCATCTGGATGCCACATGAGCCAGCCGTGGATCCGGGGCCCACGGGTAACCTGCTGCTTCTGCGAACCGTCGTCGTCCATCACCCATACCTGGAAACTGCCGGTCCGATCCGACACCCAGGCAATTTTTTCACCATCCGGGCGCCACATGCCGGTCATGTCATTGCCGCTGTCCTCAGTCAGGCGGGCCAGTACCAGACCATCCTCGCTGGATGTGGTGGCCGGCAGATCGACGATCCCCTGGGACTTGGCCGCGTCCGTGGGCATGGGTGAGCCGAGCCGATGGCATTCATAGCACGACGGGATAGTGCCGTTTGGCACGATAAACCGGGAAGGCAGCGTATGCCGCGGGGGAAAGGGGAAATAGTATCCTTCCGTGTTGACGGCATAGGTGCTTTCGTCGATGATCCCTTCCTGATACATCTGATAAAATTCACCGTCGGGTCCTCCCATGCCGTTTCCGTCGACATTGGCCCGAAACTCGACCGGCTGCATCTGTCCCCCTGCCGTCGGGCAGTTCTTGCAGATAAAATCGTAAGAAGGCCGGGAAAGGACGATCGCCTGATCCACTTTCGTTTCGAGCTCATCTGAGTTTATCCGATCGTGCACATTCGTCGCCTTGCCGATGACCGGGTCCCT
>JBEPWQ010000306.1:0-4776 GCA_041642315.1 Desulfobacteraceae bacterium
ATGTCGAAGGTGCCGCCGCCGAGATCGAAAACCGCGATGACCCCCTCTTTTTTCTTGTCCATGCCGTAGGCCAGCGAAGCCGCGGTCGGTTCGTTGATGATCCGCTGCACGTTGAGGCCGGCGATCTTTCCGGCGTCTTTGGTGGCCTGGCGCTGGCTGTCGTCGAAGTAGGCCGGCACCGTGATCACCGCGTCGGTGACCTTTTCGCCCAGGTATTCCTCGGCCGTCTTTTTAAGATGGGCCAGGATGAAGGACGAAATCTCCGCCGGGCTGTACGGCTTCTCCTTGAGCTTGATGCGGAGGTCGCCGTTGGATGCCCGTTCGATTCGATAAGGCAGTACTTTGATGTCCTTTTGGACTTCCGGCGAATCGAATTTGCGGCCGATCAGCCGTTTGACGCCGAAGACGGTGTTTTCCGGATTGGTCACGGCCTGCCGTTTGGCGACCTGACCCACCAGCCGCTCGCCATTGTTGGCCATGGCCACCATGGACGGGGTGGTGCGCCCGCCTTCGGGGTTGGTGATGACCTTGGCTTCCCCGCCTTCCATTACCGAGACACATGAATTGGTGGTGCCGAGATCGATTCCTATAATTTTACTCATGATTTTTCCTCCCGTGAACGGCGGTCCGACACCGCTTCAAAAAAAATAGCGTTGCGAACGGCCGATTCATATAATTTGTAAACCTCTGTAATTAAAAATTTTAATATTCGCTTTTGTGTGTAAAAATAATCTGAATTCGGAGAATGTCAAGACATGAAAACAGGATTTGGCATGTTTTTTGTAAGAGAGGTGGTTTCGTCCCCGAACTTTATCGCAAGCGGGACCTGGAGCAGGTCCTGCGTGAAATTTTCATGGAGTCGGAGCGGTACGCCGGCGGCCGAAAACGAATTAAGCACCCCGGCGTCCGGGCAGGAGAATGCTGAACAGAAAACAGATCATGGAGGCGATCAGGGCGGACTGAAAGACCAGCAATATGTTTTGGCCGATAGATCCCTGAAGTGTGTTCAGGATTTCCGTCGGGAGAAGGGCCTGGACCTCGGGTCGAAACACATTTTCAAAATTGCGGCGAATCAGTTCCGATACGGTGTCGGGGAGACCGCCGGGGATGAGCTCGTCCAGGTTGCCGCCGAACCCGGCGGTGACGATGCTGCCGCAGACCCCGATGCCCACGGTTCCGCCCAGGGTGCGGGTGAACTGGTGAGAGGAGGTCGCCACCCCGAGGTGTTCGCTGTCGAGACTGTTCTGGACCACCAGCAGGGTGGATATCGAGACGAACCCCATGCCCAGACCGGCCAGAGTGAACGCCGCGGAACAGGCGACCAGGGATGTGTCGGCGGTAAATCGCATCATCAGGATGCTGCCGGCGATCAGGAAGAGGGCTCCGGCCAGGGCGGCGGGCTTTTCCGAAATCCGGTGGACCATCTGCCCGCAGAAGAGCGCCCCCACCGACCAGCCCAGACTGAGAAAAACCATGACGATGCCCACCTCGGCCGGGGTTCCGGAGAGCGCCCCCTGAATAAACAGGGGTGAAAAGGCGGAAACGGCGAAAATGGCGAAGCTGCTGAAAAAAGCGGCCCCGTTTCCGGTTCGGAAGCCCCTCACTTTGAAAAATTCCAGGGAAAGGATCGGGTCCTTGGCCCGTTTTTCCGCATAATAAAACGCGATGCCCGCGACCAGCGTCATCCCGAAAAGCCCGATCACCCGGGGGGAGGACCAGGCATAATTCTTGCCGGCCAGCATGAAGGCGGTTAGCAGGGCCAGGATCGTGGTGGTCAGGGTGAGAATGCCGAGGTAATCGATTTCTCCGGCCGCCCCTTTTCGGCGGGTTTCCTGCAGGTAGAGGAGGATGCCCACCAACGAGAGGCCGCCCAGGGGCAGGTTGACAAGGAAGATCCACCGCCAGGAAAAATAGGTGACCACCAGCCCGCCGAAGGTCGGCCCCAGAACGCTGGCCAGCCCCCAGATGAAGCTGGCCAGAGACATCATCTTTCCCCGGGTCTGCGGGGTAGAAATATCCGCCAGAACAATGTAGGTCAGGGCGAAAGTCCCCCCGGACCCGATCCCCTGGACCGCTCGGGAAAGGGTGAGTTGGGCCATGCTCTGGGAGAGCCCGGCAAAGACCGATCCGGCCAGAAAGATGAGGATGGAGACGGTAAACAGGACCCGGTTGGCAAACAGATCGCTCAGTTTTCCGAAGACCGGCAGGGCCACCGCCCGGCTCAGAAGATAGGCGGAGAAGACCCAGCTGTACAGATGCAATCCCCCGAGATCCGCGATGATAGTCGGCATGGCCGCCCCCATCACCAGGGTGTCGAGGGCGCCCAAAAAAAGGGCCAGCAGTGTCGACCCGATGATCAACAGGCGGCTTTTCCGGGTAAAATGGCGGGTGTCGTCGAATTCGGCTGCGGTTTTCATGGGCGGGTTCAGTGGATATCACACTTTCCCCCGCCCTTCCATGACAAAAATCAGGGTGCCGGACGCTTCCGCAGGATCAGGAGCCGGTTTCGGATTCCGCCTCGTCCCAGATTTTTTCCAGGTACTGATCCCGGCCGGAGCCGTATCGGTAAAATTTGTACCGCATCGGATTCTTCTTGTAATAATCCTGGTGGTATTCCTCCGCCGGGTAAAATTGTGTGATCGGCACGATTTCGGTGACCAGGGGTTGGTCGAACCGGCCCGAGGCGGCCAGATCGGCTTTGGATTTCTCCGCCAGCTCCCGCTGCGCCTCGTCGTGGTAGAAGATCGCGCTTCGGTACTGGGCCCCCACATCCACGAACTGCCGGTTGGGGGTGGTGGGATTGATATTCCGCCAGAACACCTCCAGAAGCGTTTCATAGGATGTCTTTTCAGGATCATAGAGAATCTGCACCGCCTCGGCATGGCCGGTGGCCCCGGCGGAGACCTCTTTGTACGTCGGGTCCTTTTCGGTGCCGCCGGTATACCCGGAGGTGGTGGATACCACCCCGTCCAGCTGGTCAAAGGGCGGTTCCATGCACCAGAAACATCCCCCGGCGAAGGTGGCTTTTTTCAAATTTTCATCGGAATTTCGTGAGGATTCCATAGCGGACCCCTCTTTCTCGTTGTGGGTGTTCTCCGCATGGCTGCAACCGTTCTGGATGACGAACAGAAGAACCGTGAGGAACACCATGATTGTTTTTTTCATAAGCTCTCCTTCAACCAAAACCCTTTCTCCGATCAGGCTCCCGCCTTATTTGCCTCCTCGGGATCGAAGATCAAAGCCACGGAGTTGATGCAGTACCGCAGTCCGGTGGGCGGCGGGCCGTCATTGAAAACATGCCCGAGATGGGCATCGCACCGGTTGCAGAGCACCTCGGTCCGGGTCATGAAAAAGGACCGGTCGGTTTCCTCCTTTACATGGTTGTCGGCGATGGGGGCATAGAAGCTGGGCCACCCGGTGCCGGAATCGAATTTGGTGTCGGAGCTGAAGAGGCTCAGATTACAGCAGACGCACCGGTAAACACCTTTCCCCTTGAAATCATGGTATTCTCCGGTAAAAGGTGCCTCGGTCCCCTTTTTCCTGGTAATCTTGTACTGTTCGGGGGTGAGCATCTTCCGCCATTCCGCATCGGTTTTTTCGATCTTGTCCATCCGCTCCGCGGCAGAACCATTCCGGCTTTTGGAGCGCTTCGTCAGATAACTCCCAAGTTCTCCGGCGCTTCCCCAGGCGGGAATGCCTGTGAACAGGGCGACGGTCCCCAGCTGCCGAAGAAAGAAACGGCGATTCATGACCCTTCGTTCGATGGTTCCCAATATATGCTTCAGATTCATTTCTTTTCTCCTTTGGTTACGTATCTGTCGAAGAAACCGCTTCGACCTTGCAATGAAAGTAAGGTAATCATTAAATCCCGATTGTCTCAATGTCGGAAATATGTCTGTTTTTAGGGTCTGCCGGAATAAATACAGGATTCACAGTATTTATCTTTTTATCGGAGTTCAGTTATACTGAGAACTCAAGTTGAAAGAGAGGTGGCACATGAGAGTACCCTTGGAAATCACATTTCGAGGCATTTCCTCCAGAGAGGATATAAAAGAGTTGATACAGCAAAAGGCGGCTAAGCTGGAAAAGGTGGCCGAGAATTTGATCAGCTGCCGGGTGGCGGTGGAAAAAAAGCAGAAGCATCCCCAATCGGGCAACCCCTTCCGGGTTCGGGTCAACATGCGCCTGCCGCCGGGTCGGGAGGTGGTGGTAGACAGCGGCGAATCGGGAGAAGGCTATATACACGATGAGTTGTCCACCGTCATTCGAGATGTATTCGACACCGCGTTGCGGCAGTTGAAAAAGGTGAGCGATCAGCAGCAGGATGAGGTCAAGGAGCATCCGATGCAGCAGACCTCGGGCATGGTGGTGCGGTTGCTCACCGACAAGGGATTCGGATTCATCAAATCCCTGACCGGACGTGAGATCTTTTTTCACCGCAACAGCGTTCTCAACAATGATTTCGATCGTCTGGAGGTCGGCACCGGGGTTCGGTTTACCGAGGAGCAGGGGGAAAAAGGCCCCCAGGCCAGCACGGTTCAGATTGTGGATAAACCCGGGGTTCGCGGACCCAAAACCGATGAAGAACCGGTGGAACCGCCCATCGACTGGCAGGAGTAAGTCGGTTCAGATTTTTCCGGACCGCAGAATGGAAACGATCAGCCAGAGCCCCAGGACGGTGGCGATGGAATAGCCGGCCAACCCCAGCAGCGTCGTAACGGGAATGGAATGGCCGCCGATGGTCACCTCAATAAAGGTGAGCGGTGAGTTGAGAAT
>JBEPWQ010000307.1:0-4776 GCA_041642315.1 Desulfobacteraceae bacterium
AGGAAGAAAACGACGCCTACCGGAGTTTTGAGTGGTCTTATAAAACGGAGATCAAACACAAGGAGCTGTTTGAAAAGGCGCGCGCCGCCGTCGAAAACGGAAAGGATGTGGATTCAGCCAAACTCAGGGGCGGCTTATGCCGGCCTGATTCAGGGTCTTTTTTACGGTATTGGTAATGTCCTCCGGTTTGGCTGTTTTTTTGGAAAAGAAGTATTCCACCCCCTGGTTTTCGGCCGCTTCCCGGTATTCGGGTGAATCCATGGCGGAGATGATGATGATATGCACATCCGGATGATGACTCTTCAGGGTTTTGGCGATCTCGAGGCCGTTTTTACCCGGAAGTGTGACATCCATTAAGACCAAAGTCGGATCTCCCCCGTGCAGTTGCTTCAGTGCGTCTTCTCCGGAATCGGCTTCCAGAATCCGAACCTGGGGGAAACTGCCTGTAAGTATATCTTTCAGTGTATTCCTGAATAGATCATTTCCTTCTATAATCATGATGGTATACATGACAACCTCATTTCAAAACCAGAACGTGATCAATTGCTCATGTAATCGCTCCTTTTTTATCCTCTTTGAGCAACTTGCATCCCGAGAGTTTAAGCAAGATGCATCCCGAGAAGCCGGTTGACCGCTTCCGGAACCTGATTTTTCCCCTCATTCTGTTTTAAAGTAAGGATTTTAAGGATGAATTGAAATAAAGGGAACCCCTTATATTCCTTTCGAAACGGCATAACTTTTCGGAATTTCCCGGTTGAGGATCGCTGAAGGATGGGGAAATCCTTGTGAATTTTAAGAAAAAATGGGAGAAGTTTCGAAAATCAGATGCTCCGATCTTGGGTTCGGCTGTAAAAGGTGAGATTTTTCAAAGCCGTGCCGATCGGGCCGAATGGGGCTTCAGGGACTGGATTCTGGAAGATGCCATTTGGCCCGAATCTTCGTTCCGGCGCCGGGTGCGGACCGCACTTCAAATGATCCGCCGGAGAGTTCGGTCCGCTCCTTCATGCCTCGAAGGCCGAGCCCTCCTTTGCGGTGGCTGCGGTTTTTATACAAGGCATTCAGATCAAACCCCTCTCCGTTGTCTTCCACCATCATTTCGATGGTATCTTCCGTCATCTTCAAAACCAATTCGACTTGCGTTGCTCTGCTGTGCTTTGCGATGTTGTTGAGGGATTCCTGCATCAGGCGATACAGCAAAATCTTGATGTTTTCAGGCAGGTTTTCTTCATCCACCTCGACGTCTTGGTCAACTTGAATGTCGGTGTAAACCTCCTGATATTCCCGGCAAAAAGAACGAATCGCCGCGCTGATTCCCAGATCATCCAAAATGGAAGGGTGAAGATTCCGGGATATCCGCTGGGTTTCCACGATGATGTTCTGCAGGCGGGTGACGATGTCTTCCAGGGCCGGGCCTTCCTTGGGGCGTTCGCCCATTTCGGATATCTTTTTTTCGAGACTGAATTTAATGGCCGAGAGCCCTGCGCCGATGCTGTCGTGGAGTTCCTGGGAGATCCGTTTTCGTTCCGTTTCCTGGACCTGGATGAGCTTGACGGAGAGATCCCGCAACCTTTCTTCTGATTTTTTTACAGCCTCCTGGGCTTTTTTCCGGGATGTGATATCGATGACGGAAGAGAGCCGGCCGATAATGCGGCCTTTGCTGTTGGAAAATTGGGTGCTGAAGAGAAGACCCCAGAACAATTCGCCGTTACGCCGCATAAACTGCCGTTCGACCTCGTAAGGGCTTTCCAATTCACTCAGTTTTTTCAAAAAAGACCGGGTTCTTTCTTCGGATTCATCCGAAGGCCAGTATTTATAGGGCGGGCGGGAACCGATCAGTTCAACGGCGGTCCAGCCGACCATTTTGCAAAACGACTGATTGACATAGATGATCTGCCCCTCGATATCGACCACGATCAGCCCGGACGGAATGGTCTCCTCAATCGTTTTGCGGAAGGCGTGTTCGGATTCGAGTCTTTCCTGTACTTCGCGACGGTAGGAAACCTGCTGCTGCAGTTCACGATTGGCTTTGGTCAATTCGGCGGTGTGTTTTTTCACCCGGCGCTCCAGTTCGGATTCCAGTTGCTTGTGGATAGAAATATCCGATATGGCGGTTCGCAGATGAATCTGTTCTTCAGGCCCTTGCCCGTCGATTTTTACAGCCGTCGTATCCAGCTGAGCGTGGAAAATATCTCCCCCGGTCCTTTTTATGCGAACCTCGGATCGAAGGCGGGAATCCATTTCCATTGCCTGTCTGCAATGTAATTGAAAATCCTCAAGGGAATCCTGAGCAATAAAATCGAAAAATTCTTTTCGAATCAAATGGTCCGCTCTTTCATTCAGCAGTTCCGCCGCCGCCAGATTCGCTTCGATGATTTTCCCTTGTGGATGAAAGGACAGGTATGCCACAGGGGCCTTTTCATACATCTCAAAATAGCGGTTCCGTATAGACTCCGCCTCCAGCCGGGCTTGGCGAAGCATTTCATTCTGCTTTTCCAGCTCCACCTGCCGGCCTTGTATCTGGCGGAGCACTTGTTCAAAATTCTCGTTCACAAGATCCATTTCCCGCATATCTTTTTGATGAGAAAGTTTATCGGAAATTTCTCCAAGTTTATTTAAAAAATCCTGCTTCTCGTTGTCCATAAAAATGACTCGGTCGTATTTATAATTGAATCAGAAGAAAAGACGACTCGTCTGCAGACGCCTGTTCGAAAAAAAACAGTACCGCGGGGAAAAGGGGTGAAGGATATGGAATTATTAATATTCATAAGAAAAAAAATCAAGAGAAAAAAGGTTTGTGAGAAAATGGTTTGGAAAAGAAAGCATTTAATTCTCTCATCCTCCGCTTCTCAGAAACTGGAAGAATATCCTGTGAAAATGAAAATCCTTCCAGAATCATGCGATCGTACCGAAATTACAATCCACATGTAGGGGATTTTCCCCATTTCCAGAACATGAACCATTTCATACCATAAATTCAATATTTTACAAAGAGAGCGAACTGATCGCTCTTGGGGAAGTGGTTCACCAAAAAGAAAGGAGGATAAAAACATGATCCAGAAAACGCAAGCGACGCTTATCGCGGTCCCTATGGTCTTTTTCGCAATGCTGGCGATGTTGACCGGTTCCGCCGTCGGGGCTGAGGAGATAACCGACATGGCGATTACGGACGCGGTGGAGGATGAAATTATTATCGATCCTGCGGTCTCCATCACCGGAATCGATATCAGCACCGAAAACGGGGTGGTCACCCTGACCGGAACCGTCAACAATATTCTGGCCAAGGAGCGGGCCGAGAAAATCGCCGAGACGGTCAAGGGGGTCCGGGCGGTGGTGAACACCATCAATGTTGTACCCCCGGTAATGCGCTCAGACATGGAGATTCGAGATGACATTACGGATGCTCTTCTTGATCATCCGGCCACCGAGTCCTATGAGGTCAGCGTCAGTGTCGAAGACAACGTCGTTCATCTGACCGGTAATGTCGAATCATGGCAGGAAAGAACACTGGCCGGAAAGGTGGCCCGAGGGGTCAAGGGGGTCCGTGAAGTCAATAACGACATCAATGTTACTTATGAAATAGACCGCACCGACCAGGAAATCAAAGAGGATGTGCGTGCGGCCTTGGAGTACGATGTTTTGGTCGATGACGCGCTCATCAACCTCACTGTCAACAACGGTGAAGTGGTTCTGACCGGCACCGTCGGCAGCGCCGCCGAAAAAAGCGAGGCCATTCGGGATGCCTGGGTTGCGGGGGTTTCTTCCGTGGATGCCGGCGAACTCGAAGTGGAAGGCTGGGCCCGAGATCCGGAAATGCGGGCGGACAAGTACCGAACCCGGAGCGATTCGGAAATCAAAGAAGCGGTGACCAACGCGCTGATTGCTGATCCGGAAGTCTTTTCCTTCAATATTCGGCCCGAAGTCGAAGGCGGTGTGGTGACGCTGCGCGGCAAAGTGACCAGCCTCAAGTCCCGACGGTCCGCAGCCGAAGCGGTGCGCGATGTGGTCGGAGTGGTCAGCGTCAACAACCGGCTCAAGGTTCGAACCGATGAACCGTTCACCGACCGAAGGGTGGAGTCCAGGGTGCAAAACGCACTGGTTCGAGACCCCTATATCGACCGGTATGACATCACGGTGGACGTCATCAACGGCGTGGCCAATCTTTACGGGACCGTGGATTCATACTTTGAAAAGGCCCAGGCCGATGATGTCGCGGCCCGGGTAAGCGGCGTGGTGGCGGTGGACAACAATATCGCGGTGGAAGACGTCTCCGATCCATACCTATATGATCCCTACGTAGAGGATTGGCATGTCTACGATTACGACTGGTATGACTATCAGCCGGGGTATACTTTCAAGAGTGATGCCGAAATCAAGGAGGATATCGAGAGTGAATTTTTCTGGAGCCCGTTTGTGGACGGAGGTGACATTGCGGTGACCGTGGAAGACGGCAAGGCCACTTTGACCGGTAACGTGGATTCCTGGTCGGAATACAGTGCCGCCACTGAGAATGCCTATGAAGGCGGGGCGACCTGGGTAAGAAACGAACTCGACGTCACGATCTGATTTCGAACGCCGCCTATCGGTATTAACCCGTAATCATCCCCTTAGTGATTGCGGGTTAATCCGAGTCTTCTCCTGTTTATCCTTCCTTCTTCTCCCCCTCCACGGTCCAAAGCGGATGGGTTCTTCCCGATGATTCCGTCTAAATTTATTAACCTGCAATTTGCCCGGCGTTCTTGCCGGCAAAGGTGATATGCTTGGATTTTCCGTTCAGAA
>JBEPWQ010000308.1:0-4771 GCA_041642315.1 Desulfobacteraceae bacterium
TGTATTGGGAGGACGCGGACTGGTGCCGAAGGATGCGGGATCACGGTTGGCGTGTGGTTTACTACCCTCGGGCTTCGGTGTACCATTTTGCCGGGAAAAGCGCCGACCAAAACCGGCTTCGATCGGCAATCGAATTTCACAAAAGCGCGTATCGCCTGTTCAGTAAATATGCGTCCTCTTCCATTGGCAAGCCCTTTGCCATCATCGGGCTTGCCGCCCATTTATCGGTTGTGCTTATTGGGAAACTGTTGATGAGGAGAAAAACAGGATATGGAAAACCAGAGTAACTCCCCGATTCAAACCCTAATGGCCAAAGGGGTTGATATTTGCCGACCAGAGAGTGTTTTGATCGGAGATGAAGTCGACCCGGATCGCATTTCCAAGGGTGTCACCCTCTATCCCGGCTGCAGAATATTCGGCGAGTCTACCCTGATTCTGCCGGGAACCCGGCTCGGCTATGAAGCCCCGGCGACCATTGAGAATTGCCAGATCGGTCCTTCAGTCGAATTGAAAGGCGGTTTCTTCAAAAATGCCGTTTTTTTGAAAGGCGCCGGCATGGGCTCGGGCGCCCATGTCCGGGAGGGGACAATCCTCGAAGAGAAGGCAAACGGCGCCCATACGGTCGGGTTGAAGCAGACGATTCTGTTTCCCTTTGTGACCCTCGGGAGTCTGATCAATTTCTGCGATTGCCTGATGGCGGGGGGGACCAGCACTAAAGATCACAGTGAAGTGGGCAGTTCTTATATTCACTTTAATTATACCCCGAACCAGGACAAGGCCACCCCGTCATTATTGGGGGATGTCCCGAAAGGGGTGATGCTGAATCAGCATCCGATATTTTTGGGAGGGCAGGGGGGGCTGGTGGGGCCCTGTCGAATGGCATACGGGACCATTATTGCGGCCGGTTCCATTTATCGAAAAGACGAGTTCAAACCCGATCGCCTTTTGGCGGACGGCGGGGCCCGCAGGGCGCGCATGCCGTATACCCCGGGCCTCTACCGGAACGTCAAAAGGATTGTGGTCAACAATGTGGTATATATCGCCAACCTGATGGCGCTTCGGCAGTGGTATGGACAGGTTCGGGCCCAATTCATTTCGAAGGATTTTCCGCAGCCACTTCTGAACGGACTGAAGGAGAAACTCGATATGGGCATCCATGAGCGGATCCAGCGGCTCAAGGCGTTTTGCCTGAAGATGCCGGAATCGGCTGAAAGATATGCCGAATCAGCCGGTGACCATGCGTCGGAATCGCTTTTACGGCAGAAGAAAGAGCTATATGGGCAGGCCTCGGAATTGGCTTCCTTTTTTAAGGATGCATGCGGCAGGGATGGGGAGGCCCGGTGGCGTGATCCATTTCTGGAGGCCATTGGAACAGGGATCGGTGAGAAAGGGAGGTCTTATGTTCCGGTGATGAAAAGCCTGGAAGGAAAAGATGCGGATATCGGGGTTCAATGGCTTTCCGGAATCGTTACAAAGATCGGGAGCGAGGCGCTTGAAATGCTGCCTTCGATGGGAACGGCGGACATTTAGGAACTGCAGAAGAAAAAGGATCGGCTCATGGGCAAATTGTTCGGCACGGACGGGATCAGAGGGGTGGCCAATGTGTATCCCATGACATCGGAAACGGCTTTGAATGTGGGCAGGGCGGTCACATCTTTGTTTATGAAACCGGGGCGCCCTTCAAAAATTATCATCGGCAAAGACACCCGGATATCCGGTCCCATGCTGGAATACGCCATGGCCTCGGGGATCTGTTCCATGGGCGGCGAAGCATTTCTGACCGGTGTGCTGCCGACGCCGGGTATCGCCCTGTTGGCCGCCGCAACCGGCGCCAATGCCGGAGTGGTGATTTCCGCCTCTCACAACCCGTTTGAAGATAATGGGATAAAGATATTCAATGGCGACGGACATAAGTTGTCGGATGAGAGGGAATGGGAAATTGAAGAGCTGATACTGAATGATCGCCTGCCCAGCTTACATGAATCGATACGAGAAACGGGTCATGTGCAGGAAATCGAGGATGCCCAGGCCCGGTATGTGCAGTTCTTGATCGACACCTTGCCGCGAGGTTTTTCCCTGGATGGAATGAAAATCGTTCTGGATTGCTCCAACGGTGCGACTTACAAGGTGGCACCATGGGTCTTTTCCGAACTGGGGGCTTCGGTGGAATCGCTGTGTGTCTCTCCGGATGGAATCAACATCAACAAAGATTGCGGATCGCAACATCCGATTCAGCTGATCGACCGGGTAAGGAAGACGGGCGCCCTTGCCGGCCTCGCATTTGACGGAGACGGTGATCGGCTCATCGCCGTGGACGAAAAGGGCCGGGTCGTCACCGGGGATCAGATTCTCGCCATATGCGCCAGGCACATGAAAGAGACGGGGACCCTGAAAAACAACCTGGCGGTCAGTACCGTCATGAGCAATATCGGTTTGCGCCAGGCACTGAAAGGACTGGGGATTCGTCATCGAATCACCGATGTGGGAGATCGATATGTGCTGCGGGAGATGATCGCCTCCGGCGCCGTTCTGGGGGGGGAGGATTCCGGCCACATGATTTTTCTCAACCATCATACCACAGGAGACGGTATTTTAACGGGGCTTCGCCTGATCGAGGCGATGCGGTCGGCGGAAAAGCCGCTGTCGGAGCTGTCCGGAATCATGTCGGTTTTCCCGCAGATACTTTTAAATGTGGAAGTGGCGGAAAAGCCCGATATTTTCAATATACCCGCGATTTCAGAAGAGATTCATGCCGTCGAAGCCGAATTGGGCGACAAGGGCAGGGTACTGGTCCGCTATTCAGGCACCCAGCCTCTGTGCCGGGTCATGGTCGAGGGGCCCACGGAGGACGAAACCCGGGCCTGCTGTAATCGAATTGTGCGTGTAATTCAAAAGAAGATCGGAAAATAAAAATCCCCCGGGGGTTTCCGGGGGATTTGAAAGATGGGCCTGTTGAATACAAACGGCGGGGGTTAATCCCGGCCTCCGCCGAAAATTCTGAGCAGCATCAGAAACAGGTTGATGAAATCGAGATAGAGGGAGAGCGCGCCCATAATTGCGCCTTTTCGAACCACGCCGGCTTCGATATCCGACGGCTGGGTCAGCGCCATATGCTTCAGTTTCTGGGTATCATAGGCGGTCAATCCCACAAATACCAGCACGCCGATATAGCTGACGATCATCGTCATCGCGGTGCTTCGAATGAAGATATTGACCACGGAAGCGATGATGATCCCGATCAGCCCCATCATCAGAAACCCTCCCCAGGAAGTCAAATCCCGCTTGGTCGTCATTCCGTACACGCTGCACGCCACAAAGGTTCCTGCGCAAATGAAAAAGGTCGAGGCGATGGACGCAGCGGTATAAGCGACGAAGATCACCGACAGCGTCAATCCGTTTAAGATCGAATAGACGATGAACATGGTTGTCGCCGTGGATGCCTGCATCTTTTGAACCCGTGCGCTCAGCGAGAAGACCAGCGCCAGTTCACCGATAATCAGTCCGAAAAACAGAATCGGATTGCCGGCGATCAGCTGAAGCAGCGGCGGGTTGTTGGCGACAAAAAAGGCGATCACACCGGTCAGGGCCAGGCCGATCCCCATCCAGTTGTACACACTCTGGATGAAGGAATTCACCATTTCGCGCTGTTGCACCTGCGGCTGGGCCTTTGGACGAATGGTCTGCATAACTACCTCCTATAATTAAAAATTGGTTTGATTTTTTATTTTATGACCTCTAATATAACACGAGCGGCGGTTTTTTCAAGATAAATCGCCAAGCCCTATGTACGATTTTTTTTGATTCGCCCGGGAGAATGAAAGCAGAACATCTGTATCAGGAACTCAAGGATTTGGCGGAAAAACTCGGGGTCACCGTTTCCGAAAAAAACCTCCGGAACGCGGGTCTTCCGGTGAAAAGCGGATTGTGCCGGGTGAACGGCCGACATCTGTTTGTCATGGACAAGCATCTTTCCGTGCACAAAAAAAACAGCCTGCTTTCCGCATGTCTGGCGAAGATGGATCATGAAAACCGATATCTGCTGCCGGCTGTGCGGGAGTATCTGGAAAAGTCAGGGGAAAACCGAGGAAAAATAAAAAAGTTACCATAATATATCTTATCGGACCTTATCGATCGAGCGCATCACGGCACGCATTCCCTAGAATATCGAAATAAATCCTGAAAATCGATTAAAAACACGAACGGCCCTGAACAGCCCATGATTTGGGGATTGTAACCAACGCCCGGCACGTGATATACTGATACTCTTTTCTTGCAGCCGGAAAGAATTTCTCCGGAATCTTATGCCCGGAATTTTGTGAATGGATAACGCCTTACATCGACATCTTTACACGGTATCCGACTTGACGGTCCAGATCCGTGAATGCCTGGAAGCAAAATTTCCGATGATCTGGGTCACCGGCGAGGTTTCCAATTCTCGCAGACCGGCATCCGGCCATTTTTATTTTACGCTGAAAGACGACGGTGCTCAGATCAGTTCGGTGATGTTTCGCGGGCAAAACCGGCACCTGAAATGGAAGATCGAAGACGGAATGTCGGTGACGGGCCTGGGCCGAATCAGTGTCTATGAACCGCGCGGATCATACCAGCTCATTTTCGAATATCTGGAGCCCAAAGGTGTCGGCGAACTTCAGGTGGCCTTTGAACAACTGAAAAGCCGACTGGCCGCTGAAGGCATTTTCGACGAGGCTTGCAAAAAGCCGCTTCCGTTTCTGCCGAACCGGATCAGCGTGATTACCTCGCGTACCGGTGC
>JBEPWQ010000309.1:0-4754 GCA_041642315.1 Desulfobacteraceae bacterium
GGCGCCTTCCTGGAAGGGTATGCAAAAGCAAAGCCGGTCATTCATGAACCGATCATGAAGGTGGTGGTGGAAACACCCACCGAATTTCAGGGAGCGGTGATGGGTTCATTGAACCAGCGGCGGGGCATCATCCTGGGCACCCAGGACGAGGGGCCCATGTGCGTGATCGAAGCCCAGGTACCGCTATCGGAAATGTTCGGATACTCCACCGTTTTGCGGTCCGCCACCCAAGGCAAGGCGCAGTTCACCATGGAATTCGCCGCATACAAACAGGTCCCCCAGTCCATCGCGGAAGAGCTGGTAAAAAAAGCGGCTGAAGAAAAAAAGCATGTGGCGTAACGGTGAACGGATCTCTTCTCCGGCCAAGGTCATTTACCTTTACCAGAAGGAAAGGAATTTCAATATGCAGAAAAAGGATATCATTCGCCGCAATCCCCTTCGGTTGATGGGATATGAGACCGACGATATTTTGCAAAAAGGGGGGTTCGGCGCCTTGATGGCCCGGGCGGGAGTCGGTAAAACGGCTTTTCTTGTACAACTGGCGCTGGATAAATTGCTGCGCAACAAAAATGTCCTTCACATCAGTCTGACGGAACCGGTGGAAAAGGTCTGCCTCTGGTACGAAGAGGTCTTCAGAAACATCGCTCTGCAATACGGCATCAAGCGCCTGGAAGCCTTATGGGAGACGATCCTTCCCAACCGGTTCATCATGACATTCAAGGTGGATGGCTTTACGGTACCGAAACTGGAAGAACGGCTGACCGATCTCACAGAGCAGGGGATCTTTTTTCCCCAGCTGATCCTGATCGACGGATTTCCCTTTACGGAATCCGTGCGGGAAACCTTTGATGACCTGAAAAGGCTTGCTCAGGAACACGGGGTCGCGGTATGGTTTACGGTGAAGACCCATCGCGACGAGGGGCTTGAGGCCGGCGGAATTCCGGCGCCATTGAAAAAGGTGTCGGACCTCTTCGAAGTGGTTTTGGAACTTCACCCCGACGGTAACGAAATTCATGTGAAGGCGGTGAAAGGGGGGCCGGAGGGTCAGGGGGGGGCTTTGCCGCTGGTTCTGGACCCTTCGACCATGCTGATCCGGGACAACAACCCTTCTCTTCGGACACCGCGAACCGGGGCGTGATCCGACTCTCCGGATCATTCGAAGATCTTTCAGGATTTTAGAGTAAAATGGATGGCTTTGGGGGAATCGGGGGTGATTTTCCTGCCGAGAGCAATCATTCCGCTTCCTTCCAAGGCCACTTCTTTCCGCTTCAGATTGATTCCTTTTTTCCCTTTGATCATCACAAAAGTGCCGTTGGTGCTGTGATCCACCAGCACGAATTGCCCTTTGCGGTATTCGATGCGGGCATGGCTGCGGGAAACGCGGGTATCGATCACCTCCAGGTCGTTGTGCTCCTGACGGCCCAGGGTCACCGTCGGTCGCGTCCGGCTGATCTCGACCCTATGTTCCCCCAAGCGGATTTCGAGGCGGGTGGAAACCGGTTTTTGAGGGAGGGCCGCCGATTCCTTGGGAATGGAACATTTCAGGATGTCGTTGCAGGCCCGACACCTGATTTTTACCTGTTCTTTGGCCCCCTCAAGATCGACGATGTTTCTTTCCCCGCAATCCTCACAAAAAACGATCATTTTCAACTACCGTTTTCTCTCCATCGCTTTAATTCGGCTCTGAGTTCACTCAATTCGCTCTGAATGGTTTTCCTGATTTCTTCCATGGCACTTAATATCTCCCGCCCGATGGCGGACAGGTCCCCGGCCGGCAGTGCGCCGGTATCTGAAATCAACCGGTTTCCCGAACGATCCTCGCTTTTCGTCTCATATACGTGAGCGGCATCTACTGCTTCCCCGGTTTCCCTATACCTCTTTGTTTTCTTTTCCGATGATTTTCGGGATTCTCCGGGCGCCTCTTTGGATACGAGAATTTCCTCTTTCAAAGATTTATACTTCGTGACCTGGGCGATCAGCATTTTCTTCTTTTCCGCATCGCTCAGTTTTTTGGACAACATCACCAGCTCCAGTTGTTCATACACCGAATGAAGGAGGCGAATGGAATCGGGATGCGCCTCGGCGCGTTTTTTACGGATGTATTTACCCAGGGAGCCCAACAGTTGCAGAAATGCGACGGTGATTTTGTCTTTTTTGAAATTTTTCTCTAGTTTTCCAATCTCTTCTCCCAGTTTTTGCATCACCTGATCGGTGATTTCCCATTCAAGAGATAAGATGACCGATTTCAGGTCTGTAATGGGTGAATTTTCCAGGTCTTTCGGATCAATTCCGGTGTTTTCCGAATCGCTGATCGGTCGTTTTCCTTTTTCGAAAAAATTATCGAGACGATGGTCCAGATCGGCATTTGTGGCATTTCCCTCCATGGATTCCTCTGCGTCTTCTACCGGGTGCGTATGCTTCGGTTTGCTCGGGATGTCATCCTCACCAAAAAGTTCGTTCAACCGGCTGTCTACCTGCTGGGTGATATCACCTTGATTTTCAGCACTCAATGGCTGCCCTCCTCATGGTACAAAATTTGCCATGGAAAAAAGAAAAAGCGGTTTCATCGTATCAGTGCTTTTCGCAAAATTCCTTTATTTTTTCAATTGCTTCTGCAACCTTTAACCGAAGCAATCCCAGAGAAGTGCTCTTTCCGAAAATCGAAATTAGAAGAAATTCGCTCTGGACCTTGCTGAAATGGATACTTTCCTGCTCTCCTTTATGAAATAAAAGGGAAAATTCATCTTCTCCGACAATTTTGGCCATGGTATCCACCGCCGCAAAATTGGCGGAAGCGAGTGCGGCCAGAGAATACACGTCGTGGTCGCAGTTGCCGTTGTCACTGTTGGCAATGATGTTTCCGGCCATATCGATCAACAAGACGCTGTGGACGCCGTTCTTGATGAGATCTTTCTGCAGAATTCCTTCAATTTGATTCAATTCCGCTTCACTAAAGGTATATTCCGTGAAAGTTACATCGTCATCATAATCATTTGACAATTGTGCGTCCTCCTATTTCAATACCTTCTGTAATGAAGCCATCGTTAACGAAATGATTCTTTTCAAGGTGGGGATCACGTTTTCACCCGAAAGCGCACTCGCCCCGAAAGACGGCACTTTCAGCTGACCGTTTAAATCTTTCTCCATCTGTACCATCGGCAGGATAGAAACCCCCTCCTTTTCAAGATCTCGCTTGTTGTATTGCAAAACCAGAGGTATCCTGAAAATCGACTTTTTGTATATCGCCAGATTTTCCTGTAAATTTTTCAGGGAGCGCAGGTTTTTTTGCCGCTGGCTTTTTTGAGAATCCGCAACAAAGACCATCCCGTCCACCCCTTTGAGCACCAACCGCCGGGTAGCATTGTACTTGACCTGACCGGGGACGGTATATAGCTGAATTCGAACATCGTACCCCATAATTTTTCCGATTTCAAAAGGAAGAAAATCAAAAAAGAGGGTTCGGTCTCCGTGCGTTTTGATGCTGACCATATCGGATTTGATGCGCTCTCGGAATTTGCTGTAAATATACTCCAGGTTGGTGGTTTTCCCCCCTCTGCCCGGCCCGTAAAAAACGATTTTGGCCTGGACTTCCCTGTTTTTCAAATTGACGAACGCCAATAGTAGCCCTCCCCACCTAAAAAGAAAAAATGAACCGCAACGGCAAGCCAGAGCATCAGATTCAGCGGAAGTGCATTTCTATTCACCAGCCCACGCGATCTTGATTTTTTGAACCAGCTCATTTTGCAGAGTGCCTTCTACTTCCTCAAGCGGTTTCCGCCCCAGGGTGTATTCGGTAAAGGTGGCGTCATTTTCGGGGCCCACCGATTTCCCTCCTCTTGATCTGAATGCGGTTGCGGGTGATGGGGAAAAGAATGTAAGATCGCTTTAATATCAGCGGTTGAAGATCATGTCAATAAAATCCCACTTGTTTTTCCGGCATGTTTTCTTCCGCGGCATTATGTCTGATTTATTAATATTACCAGATCATTATCTGATACGGCTTTGCCTGGCATGCTTGACCATTATCAAACCTCATGGTAACAATACACCAACCATTTCTCGAATTTTGTGATGCATTAACCATTTTCGAATTGTGATGCATTTCCTATCACTTCTCCACAATTGAGGTAAGATTATGAAAAACGACCACATATCCGATCTTGAAATTTGGCGGCGGCTCGGAAAGCAGGCGGAAATCATCCGGCGGCCTGAAAATCATTTGAAACATCTGGTACAGCGGGAGGAAAGGCTCAGCAAATTCTCCCGGAAAGGCGGCGGCATTTTTTATGATTTTTCAAGGCAGCGGGTGGATCAAAAGATCATGGCCATGTTGGCGAAACTTGCTGAATTCCGGCAGGTGAAGGAGCGGTTCCTTTCTATGAATCAAGGTGAAAAAATCAATACCACCGAGAAGAGAGCCGCTTTGCATACCGCCTGCCGGGTTTTTTCAGACGAGCCGGTGATCGTTGACGGAGAGGACGTGATGCCGGAAATCAAGCGGGTCCGCCGGGAAATAAAGGAATTTTCAGAAGAGGTGCATTCCGGAAAGGTGACCGGTTCTACCGGCAAACCCTTTCAACATGTCGTGGTGGTGGGAATCGGAGGGTCTTACCTTGGGACCCAGTTTGTTTCCGAATCCCTGGCCGCTTATGCCGATAAAGGCATTCAACTCCACTATCTGGCCAATGTGGATATTCACAATTTCGGAAGGGTGGTCGCCCGTATCGATCCCGAATCCACACTCTGGATCATTA
>JBEPWQ010000310.1:0-4731 GCA_041642315.1 Desulfobacteraceae bacterium
ACATCCCCGGCACAGTAGATGTTGGGAAAATTGGTCTGGAGAAATCCGTTGGTCTCCAGGGTTCCCCGCTTGGAGATCGCCACGCCCAGCTCCTCCAGGCCGAAGCCCTTCACATTGGGGGCCCGGCCCACCGCCACCAGAATCTCGTCAAAGGGCACTCGAATTTCTTCGCCGTTGTGTTCGCAGACCAACACCATTTGACCGTCTTCTTCGATGAGCACCTCTTTGGCCCGATGTTTGGTGAGCACCCGCACCCCTTCTTCCGTGAACCGCTCCCGAATCATCTCGGAAATTTCTTCATCCTCCCGGCTCAGAATCCGGTCCCCCATCTCCACCTGCGTCACCCGAGAGCCGAACCGGGCAAAGGCCTGGGTCATTTCGCTGCCGATAGGACCGCCCCCGAGCACGATCAACCGTTCGGGCAGCTTTCGAATATTCCAGAGATTGTCGGAGGTCAGATACTCGACCCGGTCCAGGCCGGGGATGGGCGGCACAAAAGGCCTGGCCCCGGTGGCGATGACGATACTGCGGGTGGTGAGAGTTCTGCCGTTTACCTCGATTTCAAAGGGGGATTTCACCCGGGCCTCGCCCTGGTAGACATCCACCCCCAGCTTGCTGTAGCGCTCCGCCGAGTCGTGTGGTTCCACCTTTTTAATGATCCGCTGAACCCGCTCCATGACGTCTGCAAAGTCGAATTCGACCTGGGCCGACTTGAATCCGAATTCTTCGGCCCGTTTGGCATAGTGGAGGATCTTGGCGGATCGGATCAGGGATTTGCTCGGCACACAGCCGGTGTTGAGACAGTCGCCCCCCATCTTCTCTTTTTCGATCAGGGCCACCCTGGCTTTGACCGCCGAAGCGATGTAGGCGGTCACCAGCCCGGCGGACCCGGCGCCGATCACCACCAAATTGTAGTCGAACCGATCCGGCTTCTCATACTCGGACAGCACCTTGCGGGTTTTGATGACGGCGACCGCCTTTTTGGCGATCCAGGGAAAGATCCCCAGCAGCGCGAAGGATAACAGAAGATCCGGAGACAGGATGCCGCCCAGGGATTGAATCTCGGCCAGCTGAGTACCGGCGTTGACATAGACCATGGTGCCCGGCAGCATCCCGATCTGACTGACCACATAATAAACGAGGGTACGGATGGGGGTGAGCCCCATGGCCAGATTGATCACGAAGAAGGGAAATATCGGAACCAGGCGCAGGGTGAACAGGTAAAAGGCGCCGTCCCGCTCAATGCCTTCGTTGATCTTGCGCAGCCGGTTGCCGAACTTGTTCTGGACCCAATCCCGCAGCAGAAAACGGGACACCAGAAAAGCCAGGGTCGCACCGATCGTGCTGGCAAAGGAGACCACGATCGTCCCCACCCAGAATCCGAACAGGGCCCCGCCGGCCAGGGTCATGACCGCCGCACCCGGGAGAGACAGGGCGGTGACCACGATATAGATCCCCATGTAGACCGCCAGTGTCGTGAACGTGTTTTCCTGATAGAATTGATTGAATTCCTGCTGCCGCTCTTTAAGCCGGCTCAAGGTAAAAAACTGCCCCAGATCGAATACGAAAAAAGATACCACCAGCAGCACAATCACCGATACGATGATCAACCGAGTCATCAGTTTTTTATTCATGGGCCACCCTCCTTATTCTTTTGGAATGCTGTCATTGAAATGGGTTTTGACACCATTAAGGCTTATTCCTCATGGTTTTTGTCTGTAGTGTCGTGTGAAAACCGATTCAATGACATACAGGCGGAAGGAGGTATCGGTTGAACGGATGGAAAAAAGCGTCACCATTGCATTTTTCCTGAATAAACTAACGCGTCGGGAAGTCCGCGTCAAGAACCGGCGGCGGTCATAACGATTGGGAGGAGCCTCGGTTAATCCAGCTGGTCAATTCTCCCAAATCATGATCCAACCGCCGATCATATTCCAAAACAGAAGATCGCTTCCGGATCTCGCCCAGAAAGGCTTTCCCTTGGGATGAGATCCGGTCTTCCTCCCGAAGCGCGGCCGCATTGGAGACGGCGATCAACTGCGTCGCCACCACCTGCTGGAGCAGAGTGACCACCTCCCGGGCGGAAAGGGCCGCATTCAGCCCCATGCTGACTTTGTCCTGATTGTGAACCTCGGTAGGCCGGGATGTCACCGTATCCGGGGCGGTACGCTGGACCGCCCGGGCGGTCAGCGCGCTGCAGGTGATCTGAAGGGCTTTGAGACCGCATCCGGTATACCCGACCAGGCTTTCGGAAAGGCCGCTGTTGAGGCGGGAATCGACCATCAGGGCGAATTGGCGGTCGATGAGGTCGGCCACCGAGGCCGCCGCGTTTTTGACCAGGTCCATGACCAGGGCCACATGCCCGCCGTAGAAATTTCCTGAAAAAATCATTTGTCCGGTATCCGGATCGACGATCGGGTTGTCGTTGGCGCTGTTCAACTCCCGCTCGATCTGCTGCTTGGCCCAGGTCAGGGCGTCCCGGGCCGCACCGATGATCTGGGGGGCGCAGCGGATGGAATAGGGATCCTGGATCATGCGGCCGGTGTCGTCCGCCGGGTCCATGAATCCGCTTCCGGAGAGCGCGGCCCGAATGGCGGCAGCCGAGGCGATCTGGCCGGGGTGGCCTTTCAGGCGGTGGACGGTAGGGTGAAATGCCTGGGACCGTCCGAAGAGAATCTCGGCGGTAAGGGCGGTGGACCGCTCGCAAAAGGACAACGCTCGATCCAGCCGATGCACGGAAATGGCGCCGAGGGCCGCCATGACCGAGGTGCCGTTCATGATGGAAAGGGTTTCCTTGGGAGCGAAACGGAAAACCGCCAAACCGGCCCGCTGCAAGGCCTCCCGAGCCGGCAATATCTCTCCCTGAAAATAGGCCTCCCGCTCTCCGGCCAGCATCGCAGCCATATAAGAGAGCGGGGTCAGATCGCCCGAAGCGCCGACAGATCCCAAGGAAGGAATGACCGGTATCACCCCTTTGTTGAGAAGATCACAAAGGGCTTCCAGCAGCTTCATTCCTACGGCGGAGTAGGCCTTGGCCAGACAGACCAGCCTGGAAAACACGATGGCCCGGCCCTCCGCCTCGGAAAAGGGCTCGCCGAGCCCGCATCCGTGCTGCCGAAAAATCTGATAGGCAAAATCGGTGGAATCCTCGGGCGCTATGGTCCGGGAGGAATGGTACCCCACCCCTGTAGATACCCCGTAGACCGGCCTGCCCGCCGAGAGCGTCTGCTCCAGACACTCCCGGCTTTTTTGCATTTTGTCACGCCAGGCCGCATCCGAAGAAAGTTGGACCGGACGTTTTTCGAACGTCACGGAGATCAGATCCGCAATGCGGATTTCGGCATCATCAACTCCAAAAGGATTATTGTTCATTTTGTGTCAGCTCACATCTGATATAAAGGGTTGAGAAAAGGAATGCCTTTCTCGAAAATGCAGCATCTCCTTTTGAATCAGGACAACCTGTATCTTCAAAGGATTTCCAGGATGAGAATGACCACCGCCCGATCTTATCCTGTTTCGCCTTCTTCATCCCGGCCATCCGGATTCAACACACGGCCGTTCGGGCGCAGGCACCGCTTCAATATTTTTCCCGCCCCGGTTCGCGGAAAATCGGTCACGAAACAGATATTTTTCGGAATCTTGAAGGGAGCGATTTTTCCCTGTAAAGCCTCGATCAGAGACCATTCGTCAATCGTCTTCCCGGGAGTTTCTTCAGGCTTCAGGCAGACATAGGCAACCACGATTTCGCCCCGCCTGGGGTCGGGTTCCCCGACCACCGCAACCTCGGACACCTGGGACAGGGCCTGAATGGCACGCTCCACCTCGGTAGCGTAGATGTTTCTGCCCGAGGAGATGATCAGATCGGTTTTTCGGCCGACAATGTACAGGAACCGATCTTCGTCCCGACGGCCCAAATCCCCGGTACGAAACCATCCATCCTGAAAAGCGGCCGTAGTCGCTTCCGGTTTGTTCCAATAATGCAGAAAAACAGTCGGTCCCTTGACCAAAATTTCACCGATCTCGCCCGCCGGCACCTCATTCCCCTTTTTGTCCACGATCCGAATGAAGGTGTTGAACACCTCTTTGCCTACCGAGCCCTGCTTTCGCACCGCATCATCCAGACCCAGAGAAGCGATGCGCAGGGTTTCGGTCATCCCGTACCCCTGCGCAAACCG
The DNA here is from genome assembly GCA_041642315.1 of Desulfobacteraceae bacterium. GTDB lineage: Bacteria > Desulfobacterota > Desulfobacteria > Desulfobacterales > Desulfococcaceae > JAABSQ01. Next base: position 4,176 of record JBEPWQ010000310.1, read on the forward strand.
AATCGACTTTTCCTGCTGGTATTTCCGGATCAGGGGAACCGGCATGGGCGCGCCGCCGGCGATAAAAAAATGGACATGGGAAAAATCGGCCTCGGCCCATCGGGGCGATCGGGTCATCAGCCCGAACATCACCGGCACCCCGAACATGTAGTTGACCCGCTCCCGAACAATCAGCTCGATGATGTCCGAGGGGTTGTCGAAGGAATCGATCAACAGCGCGCCGCCGGCATAGACCACCGGAACCACCGAGGCGGCCAGAGCCCCGATATGGAAAAGCGGTGCGACCACGAGAGAGACATAGGACTCATCGATGCCGTAGCCGATCAGTGAATGGATGGCTCCGAACAGAAAATTTTGATGACACAGTACCGCCCCTTTGGGATCTCCGGTGGTCCCCGAGGTATACAGAATCATCAAAGCATCCCGCAAATCCACCTCCCCCTCGATGATCGGTTCGCTGAATGGGCAGGTCGACATCAGGGATGAAAAAGAGGGATCAGCGCCGGCCCCGGTATCTGTTTTTCCGTGTTGAAAAAAGGCCCGGATTCCTGTTCGG
>JBEPWQ010000311.1:0-4690 GCA_041642315.1 Desulfobacteraceae bacterium
GGCCGTCGTCATTTTGATCTTTTTCACCATCTATACATCCGCCGGCATGGTGGGCGGCGCCATTCTTTTCGAGACCACTTTCGGACTCGATTATCAGGTGGCGTTGTGGGTGGGCGCCGTCGTGATCGTCTCCTATACTTTCCTGGGCGGCTACATGGCCGTCTGCTGGACCGATTTTTTTCAGGGGATCATGATGTTTCTGGCCCTGATCATTGTTCCGATGATCGTGGTGGGAAGGGTAGGCGGCTGGGATGTGGCGGTAAACAAGATCGCTACCATGAATATAGAGCATGTGGACATTTTTTCAGGCATGACCTTGATGGGAATCGTTTCCCTGATGGTCTGGGGCCTCGGATATTTCGGTCAGCCGCACATACTTGCCCGTTTCATGTCGGTGAAATCCCCCTCGGAAGTTCCCAAAGCGCAGTTGGTGGGGATGACCTGGATGGTGCTGTCCATGTTCGGGGCGATTTTTACCGGATTTCTGGGGATCGCCTATTTTGCCGATGCACCGCTTGAAAATTCGGAGACGGTTTTTATCGGACTGACCCAGGCGTTGTTCAATCCGTGGGTGGCCGGTTTTTTGCTGGCCGCCATACTGGCGGCGATCATGAGCACCATCGATTCTCAGCTTCTGGTCTGTTCCAGCGCCATCGCGGAAGATTTCTACAAACAGATTTTCCGTAGGCAAGCCACCCAGACAGAACTGGTATGGGTGGGGCGGATTTCGGTGCTCGTGATCGCGGTGATTGCCATCCTTTTGGCGAATGATCCCGAGAGCAAGGTGCTGGGCCTGGTGGCTTATGCCTGGGGCGGTTTCGGCGCGGCATTCGGCCCGGTGGTCCTTTTTTCGCTGTTCTGGAAGCGAATGACCCGAAACGGCGCTCTGGTAGGTATGATCCTGGGGGCCGTCACAGTGATTGTCTGGAAACAGATCGAGGGCGGATGGTTCGACCTGTATGAAATTCTGCCGGGGTTTGTTCTCTGCTCTCTGGCCATTGTCATCGTGAGTCTGCTGGACAAGGCGCCTTCGAGGGAAATCACGAGAGGATTCGATCAAATTTGAAAACGATTCCGGCCATGGCGAATAAGACGCATCTCCCTTCTCGGACTGCACCTGAAGCACAGGCGCAGCCCGAAGGGGAGAATCGATTCGAAGAGTCAGGCAACGACCGTCAGCGGACTCCTTTGCAACCGAAGGCGGGCCGGACCGGTTCCGGTCGCGGCTAGCTCACCTTGGAGGCTGACTCGGCCGTCACCGGCTCGGGCGCCGTTTCAGTGGCAAAGGCAAAGAGGTTTCTTTCCATCAGGATATGCAGAACGATGCCCATACCGAGCCCCCAGGCGGCGCCGTGCATGGCAAGAACGATCGCCATGGTGCCGGCCACCCCCAGTTCCGCCGGTTTTTCGATCTGCTTGAACGCGGTGATGATGCACAGATAGCCGGTCACCACCAGGGTCAGAGACAGGCCGATGGGCAGAAACGGTTTGAAAAAACTGACCAGCGGCAGGATGAACAGGGCGATGAATCCTGCCACCCAGAAGGTTCCGCTTCCGCTGAAGATGGAGTCCATGGCCTTACGCCCATGACGGTAGCGGTCGGCGACCGTCGCCGTCACCGCCGTCCAGATGGGTCCGGCCAGCCCGGGGTAGGGAGCGAAAAAGGAGTGAAGAACATTCCGCAATCCGGTGATCAGGTGAATCCGGTCGACGTCGATGTCGATCTCTTCATCCGGCCGGGCTTCGGCGGAGGCGCTGCTGACCAGAACCGTGCCGACGATTACGTCGCCGAAGGCGATGATGTAGGCGATGATGGCCGTCGGAATCGCTTTGATGAAAAGATCCAGGCCGGGAAATCCGACGGTGAAGGGCAGGTAGTTCCACATCTCCTGGAAAGCGGGGATGGTGATGCCGAACCGAATATCCGGCACCGGATACTCTTTGACCAGCATCCCGACCACGATCGCCAGAATCATGGCGGGCACCATTCCGTATTTGCCCAGGAGCTTTGCCAGGCCGTTTCTTTCCCGGAGCTTTATGAAGGATACGGAAAACAGCATGTAGAAGCAGACCAGAGAGCCGAGACCGATGGAGATCGGGGTATTGACAATTCGACCGCCCATTTTCAGCTCGCCCATAAAGGCGGCCACTCCGGCGCCCAGCAGAATTCCGGCTTTAATAGAGGGCGGTACGTTTTTGACGACCTTGCTGCTCAACCGGGTCAAGCCGAGCAGAAGAAAGATCGCCGCCACCGTGAGCTGAAGTGCCACCAGGGCCTGGATGGCCTCTGGTCCCGGTTGAAACTGGGAGATGAACAGCACCACCACGGGGATGGCCGGCGTGATCCATCCCGGAACCATGGGGACCCCGACAAATGCCGGCAGCATAAAACCGATGCCGCAGATAAACACATAGGCCAGGGCGACTTCATAGGGAAGACCCAGATGTTTTTCCAGAAGCGGAATCATGGCCAGGCTTACGACGAACAGAATCAGGGCCTGGACGAACTCGACCCATTCCCAGCGGTAATGGATCAGGGGAAGTCTTACCTTGAAAGGACCCAACGGCCAGAACGGCTGTTCCTCGCCATCATTGCGTTGATACACGGAAAATCCCATATCCTACCTCCTTGCAGTAAAGTGGTGACAATTTTTAAATTGTTCTTGTCGCATTAAAAAATATCTTTTCAATCGGTGAAGCGGTCAGTTGACCATGCGGTTCATGCCGGCCCACTCTTTTTCCCGCAGCTTGAATTTCTGTATTTTGCCCGTTGCGGTTTTGGGCAGTTCTCCGAATTCGACATATTTCGGAGCTTTGAATCGGGCCAGGTGTTCCTTGCAGAATGCGATGATGTCCTCGGCAGTCGGCTGGGCATTCGGTCTGGGAACCACAAAGGCCTTCGGCACCTCGCCCCATTTTGGGTCCGGAACCGGAACCACTGCAACTTCCATGATATCCGGATGTTTATACAGGACATTCTCTACCTCCACGGTGGAGATGTTCTCACCGCCGCTGATAATGATATCTTTTTTACGATCCATGATCTGAATGTAGTTGTCCGGATGCATGACCGCCAGATCCCCGCTGTGAAACCAGCCCCCTTTGAAGGCGGTCTCGGTGGCTTCCGGATCATTGTAGTAGCCCAGCATGACATTGTTGCCGCGCATCACGACTTCGCCCATGGTTTTGCCGTCCCGGGCAACCGGCTCCATGGTTTCGGGATTGACCACGTCCATGTAGTGGGCGATGATGAAGGGGACCCCTTGACGGGCCTTGAGCTGGGCCCGTTCGTCGGCCGGGAGGCTGTCCCATTTCGACTGCCACTGACAGACGCTGTGCGGACCGAAGACCTCGGTCAGTCCGTATGTCTGGGTGATGTTGGCCCCAATGTGCTCCATGTTCTGAATGATGGTAGGTGCCGGCGGTGCGCCTGCGGTCATGATTTCGAGCGGCTTCTCCAGCTGGATCTTGTGCTCGGTGGCGTAAGCGGACATGCTGATCAGGATGGTGGGCGCCGCACAGAGGTGGGTGACCCCTTCGTTTGCAATGATTTTGAAGATCTCTTCCGGGACGACTTTGCGCAGGCAGACGTGGGTGGCGCCCATGGCCGTGATCCCCCAGGTGAAGCACCAGCCGTTGCAGTGAAACATCGGCAGGGTCCAGAGATAAACGGTTCGGGCGTTTGTTCCGAACTCCATCTGTTCGCCGATAGCGTTCAGGTAAGCCCCACGATGGTGATACATGACCCCCTTGGGCAGCCCAGTGGTGCCGCTGGTGTAGTTGATGGTGGCCACCTGGCGTTCGTCGCTGACCTCGATGTCGACCGGATCGGGGTCCCCTTCGGACAGGAACGCCTCGTAGTCCGGGCCGTCCAGAGGCCTGTCGGTACTGATATCGCAGATGTTGACCACGAACCCCGCTTTTTTCAGCCCGGGCAGGTTGGCGGCAACCAGACCGGCGAACTCATTGTCGACGAACAATGCTTTGGCTTCGCTGTGGTTGACAATGTAGGCCACCTCGTTGGCTGAAAGGCGGATGTTGATGCTCACCAGGACCGCTCCGATCATGGGCACCGCATAATGCGCCTCCAGCATGGGCGGAGTGTTGGGGCAGATGAAGGCCACTTTGTCGCCCTTGCCGATGCCTCTTTTCTTCAGGGCGCTGGCCAGGCGGTTGACCCGTTCATAAAACTGAAGGTAGGTTCGGCGCTTGTCGCCGTAGATCACGGCTTCCTTATCAGGAAACACCATGGCACTGCGAACCAGGAATTTGACCGGGCTTAGAACATCGTAATTGACAGCGGGATGAGACATGGACAGCCTTCCTTTCTTTTCGTTCAGATCATTTGGATCGGTATGACTGGAATCGCATTCTCCTCTCAGGAAGTATCCAGTCGATTCCAGTTTTTTGATGTAAATGAAAAAAATAGTCTTTTGTTAATATACTGAGCGGAATTTATTAAAAGAATGGATGAAAAACAATCGGGCGGGAACCGATTTTCGTCTGGTCACAAATCTGAGGAGGGCTAATCCCGCAACCTAGCGCCGAGGACAGGGGCAGACAGTGGACGGAATCGGCTGTCGGTTTGTATTCGATTTTATTTCAAAGTGTTCTTCAGTGTATGTACAGCCACCTTGACCAGTTCGGTGTAATGCTTGAGGTTGAGTTTTTCCTTGATCCGTTCCCGGTG
>JBEPWQ010000312.1:0-4679 GCA_041642315.1 Desulfobacteraceae bacterium
GTTCCGGGGGCAAGATGTCCCACCGGCTGGTATCCGAAATTCTGGCCCCGGCCTTTGACGATCCCATTCTCAACCGGCTCGACGACGGCGCGGTCTTCGCGGTCGACGCGGGCCGGATGGCCTTTTCCACCGATTCCTATGTGGTCGACCCGCTCTTTTTTCCGGGCGGCAATATCGGCGATCTGGCGGTCAACGGCACCGTCAACGACCTGGCCATGTGCGGTGCGGTGCCGCAGTACATCAGCGTCGGCTTGATCCTGGAAGAGGGGTTTCCCATGGCCGATCTGGAGGCGATTCTGAAGGCCATGGCCGAAGCGGCCCGGAATGCCGGGGTCCGGATCGTCACCGGCGACACCAAGGTGGTGCCCAAGGGGGCCGCGGACAAGATCTTCATCAACACCTCGGGGGTGGGGGTGATTCCGGACGGGGTGAACGTGTCCGGAGCCAACGCCCGGCCCGGGGATGCGGTGATCCTGAGCGGCACTATGGCCGACCACGGGATGACGGTGCTGACCCAGAGGGAAGGGTTGAAGTTCGAGACGCCGATTCGAAGCGACACCGCGCCGTTGAACCGGATGACGGCGCGAATTCTGGCCCATTGTCCGGCGGAGATCCATGTGCTGCGGGACCCGACCCGGGGCGGGGTGGGCACGACCCTGAACGAGATCGCCGAGGCCTCTCAGGTGGGAATCCGAATCCATGAAGACCGGCTGCCGGTGCGGGATGCGGTGGCGGGGATCTGTGAGCTTCTCGGGTTCGATCCGCTCTATGTGGCCAACGAGGGGAAGATGCTGGTGTTTGTCGCGCCGGAGCAGGCGGACGCGGTGCTGGGGATGATGCGGGAAGACGCGTATGGACGGGAGGCCTGCATCATCGGCGAGGTGACGGCGGACCATGCTGGAAAGGTATTCATGAAAACCCGGATCGGCGGGCACCGGATTGTGGACATGCTGGCCGGGGAGCAGCTGCCCCGGATCTGCTGAAAGAATACAGGAAGAGATGAGAACGGATATGCGAAACGGATGGATGCGGTGGCTGGCGGTGGTGATCGGAATCGTGCTGGTCGGTGCGCTCTGGTGGAATCAAAACCAGGGGATCGTGCCGGCGGCCGCGCCGGTCCGGACCGAGGTCCTGATCCAGGGCCGGACCATGGGCACCATCTTTCAGGTGAAGGTGATCACGGCAGGCGAAACCGGGCTGCCGGAGCTGGACGCGGCGATCAACCGGCGGCTGTTCGAGATCAACCAATCGATGTCGACCTATATCGAAGACAGCGAAATCAGCCGCTTCAACCGGTGGGCCGACCCGACGAAGCAGTTTCCCATCTCGAAGGACTTTCTGCAGGTGATGACGGCGGCCCGGCGGCTCTATGAAGTGACCGGCGGGGCCTGGGACGGCACCATCGATCCCCTGGTGAACCTCTGGGGCTTCGGCCGGGTCTTCAAGGAGCGGGGGGTGCCGCCGAAGGAGCAGATCGAGGCGCTTCTGCCGACGGTCGGGTTCGACATGATCGAGGTTTCGGAGCAGGGATATCTGGTGAAAAAGAACCCGGCGGTTTCGCTGGATCTGGGCTCCATCGCCAAAGGGTATGGGGTGGATGTGGTGGCCCGGGAGATTGAAGCGGCCGGGTACACCGACTACCTGGTGGAGATCGGTGGGGAAATCTATGCCGCCGGCCGCCGGGCCGACGGCCAGCGGTGGCGGATCGGGATCAACAAGCCCCAGAAGACCGCGGCCTACAACGAGGTCTACAAGGTCTCGGAGCTGGAAAACCGGGCCTTCGCCACCAGCGGGGACTACCGCAACTTCTTCGAGGTTGACGGGAAGCGGTACTCCCACGTCCTCGACCCGCGCACCGGGTGGGCCGTGGCCAACGGCGTGGTCAGCGTCTCGACCCTGGCGGACAGCTGCACCGTTGCGGACGGGCTGGCGACGGCGGTGATGGTGATGGGGCATGAGAAGGGGTTGGAGTTGGTGAATCGGCTGGAGAAGGTGGAGTGTTTGATTGTGGTGGAGAATCCGGATGGGACGCTAAACGACCATTATTCGGAGGGGTTTATGGTGGTGGAGTGAGACCTTGGCTTGGCCTGTTTTGTTTTATTCTCGTTGTCCAACTTCAACAAAGGATTTCCTTTGATGCCGTGACTGCTGAAAATGGATAGGACATCTTCGGAGTGGATTAGAATAGTCTGGACCGTATAGAAGTACAAATTTGCTCGCCAGGCCTTGCAGTGTCGTATGGGATTCGCAAGTGGGGGTGCTTTTTGCACGATCAGACATGGTGATCCAAACGGCCAATTGGTAAACATCCCCTGGGAAGTGAATGTTTATATTCTTAAATTCACTTACTGATATTTCTTCCGTTTCGTGTTTGTTCTTTTTTCGTGAAGAAGCTGCCATTTTTTTCCCTTAAAAAATAATGAAATACCGGAGAACGACCGCCCGGTTACTTATCGAGCCGATCAAACGCCTCTGGATCAAGTTCAGAGATTCCACAGAGATAATTTAAAAAATCATCGAGATCATAATGGGTTATGTTCGCTGCCCATTTGTTTTCTTTAGCACGGCTTCATATTCGATCATCAAAGGAACTGATACGGCCGTCGTAAAATTTTTTATGGGCAGAGCTCTTCAGACCATCTTATTTCTGCCATGTGCGAATCCGATGCCCAATCTCTTCATTCGAAATGAGGCGATCGTTACGGGAATCCGCAAGACCGCGTTCGACTATCCGCTCGAAGGCGAGTTCACGGATAATTTCCTCAAAGTTCGCATCTTCTAGTTGGGATTGAATGATTTTAGCCATTTTTTCTTTTACCGTCGCCATTTTTATTTTTCCTCATCTCTGAATGGTTTTTTGAAAATACTTGGGCCGAAAAGGTTATGGTGAGTTTGAGACCCGGCACCAGGCCGGGGGCGATGGCTTCACTTGCGGTCCTTTCGAATCGCGTAGGCCACACTCAGACCGACCCCCTCCGGGGTGTCGACGATTTCACAATCGGTGATCATTTGGTTGTTATCGGGAAACAGCTCTTTTTTTCGTTCCACCATATAGGGTAAAGTTTCCTCAATGAACCGCAGCGCCTCCCGGCTTCCTTCGCCGGCCGGGATCCGTTTATCGATCCGTTTATCTATGATGGCTTTTTCCTCCGACTGGGCGCTTGCCGACAACAATGTATAATTCCAGAACCAGATGGCCATGTGCAGGGCGGTTCTTTGTTCTTCCCGACTGCCGGCTTCCGTCAAAAGCGGGGCGGCATAAGTGATGATGACGTCGGACATTTTCTTTTTCACCGGCGGGTCGTCGGCAATCTCAATGGGGGCAGCCAGCGGATTGTTCTTGGCCTTTTCCAGGAGCCGTTTCCGACTCTCCTCAATGATCCGATTGGACATTTTTCGCTTTTGGAATTTCTTTCGCAAACGTCTGGGGATTTTGGTTTTATTCTTTTTTGCCATGAAATGAAAATACCTTTCGGCGTTTTATTTGGTGTAGGCGGGGGTTAACCCCTTTATCATGGGGTAATGCCTGATATGGAGCGTTTTCAGCAATGCATCTTCAGCTTCGCAGGTCGCAGCGATGATGGCATCTGCGAGTCCGACCCCGTGGGATCTGCCGTAATCCCGCTTGAAAAGTCCACCCGTTTTGGCGATTTCAGAGGTCACCGGAACCACCCGAAACAGGGATACGAAATTATCCAAAGCGGTCTGTTCGGTATTCCCTTTGACCCCCGCGTACAACTCTGCGATGACCACGGAGGACAGAATCATGCGAGGGGAGTGTGCTTTCACGAAGGCGACCGCCTGAGGAATCCCTCGAAAAAAGTCCACCAGAACATCGGTATCCGGAAGAAAAGCCCTTGCCATACGCTTATTCGCGATCCCAATCGGATCGAATTTTCCTGAAATCAGGAAGATCGGTGCGTTCTTTCCATATGCCGGCCGTCTCTCGAAGAACGGTTTCCCGCCGGTGGCGGCTCTCCTGCTCAATCAACCGGTCGATGGCCTCCCGAACCAGTTCACTCTGTTTTTTTCCCGATGCTTTTGCGATAGCGGCCAGTTCCATGCGTTGACGCTCTGTCAGATATATTTGCGTTCGGATCATCATTCACCTCCATTCAAAATATACATCACACCTATACATCACTGTCAAGGCTGAGCAGAGGATGCTTTTTTCTGACCCTCCAAATACCCGTTACCTCATTTGGTCGATCCGCCAGATCGTTCCAAGGAGATTGTCACGCTGAAAAAGCATCTTGACAATAACGTAAGTGTATAGTTGTATACGAAACTATGGATACAAATGAAACGCAACACCACAACCTGTTCAAAATCGGCGAGATTGCCGAAAGAGCGGGAACCTCGGTGCGCACGGTCCGGTACTACATGGAGGAAGGGTTCATCGAGGCTGCAGCAAGGAGCGCCGGCGGCTTCTATCTATTCGCTCCGGAAACCGGCGACACCGTTTTTTTCATACGGAAGCTCAAGGATGCCGGTCTGTCGTTACGAGAGATCAAGTCGATCTACACCGCCCGGAAAGACGGGCGCACCGGGGAAGAGGCCTCCAAAAAGGTTCTGGAGCACCTGAAGCAGCAAAAAGCGGCGGTAGAGCAGAAAATTGAGGATTATCAGCGGCTGAATGCGGAACTGGATGAAGCCATCGAGATGGTGGCCCAGTGCCG
>JBEPWQ010000313.1:0-4673 GCA_041642315.1 Desulfobacteraceae bacterium
CCCGGTACGGAAACGGCCCCATCGATGCGGCCTACAACACCATCGCAGAGCTCACCGGTACCCGGTCCGAGCTGCTGCGGTTTTCCATCAGCGCCCTGACCGGCGGCACCGACGCCCAAGGCGAGGTGACCGTCCGGCTGCGGGAAAACGGGCTGGTGGCCCTGGGCCGGGGCGCCGATCCGGACATCATCACCGCCAGCGTCAAGGCATACATCAACGGGCTGAACCGGATCGTCGGCTGAGAGCGCGAAGGACTTGGCGTAGACAATGTGATCGGGAGTCAGGGGCCCGGCAGCAACCTTGAAGGGGGGCAGTGTCATATCCATCGATACCAACTACAAGTGCTTTTCTCATCCCCGTATCCTCCTTAAGTGAATCTATCCAATTTTTGATATTATTCCATGTCCAGGAAACGACACGCACCCCATCTAATTCTTTCGGGAGCGTAGCGGGTCGATTGTCAATGCTTCCATAGATTCCCCTTCTGGGGATCGATTCATCCTTAGCGCAATTGATCTCCCAAAGCTGCCCATCAGCATTTTTCGTATTTTTTGTGACAATAATGATCATTCCGTCACAACCTTTTATTTTCGTTCGGCAATTCGTCTTCCAAGCGGAATCCCACGGTTTCTTGACCGACATGTCCGTGAACTCGAAAGGCGATTTTTCATTTTTTGCCTGCCCGACGAGGAAATCTCTGAGCGTGGTGTCTTCGATAGCGAAGCTGATAAAGATGCGTTTCTTAGCCATTGTTTTTCTCCTCTTTTTCTGGATGGTTATTGTTGCACAACAGAGCAATAGGTGGAAAGTTTCCATCATATTGCCTTATAGGATATTCGGAATTTCCACCTATGGTGATATTATTAATAAAAAGTGGAAAATCTACCTTTTCTTATTCTAATTCCCTTGATATCCAAGAATATCATGGAAAACAAGCAAAAATTTAAACCGGATTCCAAATTGAAGCTCATGGATCAGGTGAGACAAGTGTTAAAATACCACCACTATGCCTATTCCACCGAGAAAACCTACTGCGACTGGATCGTTCGGTATATTCGATTTCATAACTGCAAACGGCATCCCAAAGAGATGGGGAAAACCGAAATCGAAAGCTTCTTGAGTTCGCTGGCTACCCGCCAACAGGTTTCCGCATCCACTCAGCGGCAAGCTTTCAACGCCATTATGTTCCTTTACCACAAGGTCTTGGACCTGGAGATAAAGGAAACCATAGATCCGGTTAAAGCCAAGCGCTATCGGCGCCCCCCGGTGGTCATGACCCAACCCGAGGTCAAAAGGGTACTGGCGCAGATGAGCGGGATCCATCTGCTGATGGCGCGAATTTTGTATGGAGGTGGACTGAGGTTAATGGAATGTATCCGGCTGCGGGTGAAAGATCTCGATTTCGAAAAAAGGCTGCTGTACATACGAGGCGCCAAAGGCGGAAAAGATCGAACGACCTTGTTTCCGGAAGCACTCCATGATGAATTGAAGATTCAACTGAAAAAAGTCAAACGCATCCATGACGACGACATGTCAGCCGGCTACGGGGAAGTCTACCTGCCGCCGGCGCTTGCCCGGAAGTACCCGTCGGCCGGCAAAGAATTCCGCTGGCAGTATGTCTTTCCGGCCCACAATATCAGCACAGATCCGAGGACCGGGATCTCCCGCCGGCACCATGTCATGGAATCGGGGCTTCAGAAGGCGGTGAAAACGGCCGCGAACCGGGCCGGTCTCCATAAACGGGTGACCAGCCATACCTTCCGCCATTCTTTTGCGACCCACCTTCTTGAACACGGCACAAACATCCGGATCGTACAGGAACTGATGGGCCACTCGGATGTCAAGACAACCGAAATCTATACCCACGTGATGGACAAAAACATTTCCTCGGTCCAAAGTCCGCTCGACACCCTGTAAACGCCAACCGAACAGATCTCCGCCTCACCCGACCCCCTCCCGATTCAACACCCCCGCCTTCACAAGCACCACCCCCGCAGCAACAATCAGCAGACACCCGATCACCCACAGCGCCCCCGTGAAATCCCCCGCATAGTCGTAGACCATCCCCGCCAGAATCGGCGACACCGAGGCCGGAATATTGGCGGAAAACAGCCACCCGTACACCTGGCCCACATGTTCCTTTCCCCAGCTCCGGGCCGCCGAGGAGACATACACCACCAGCACCCCGCCGTAATTGAACCCGGTCAGCACGGCGAAGAGCTGCAGGCCGGTCGGCGACGTCAAAATCCAGGGGCCGGCGATCAGGACGGCCGCCTGGCAGAGAAGGTTGGCCTGAACCGCGGTGGCGGAGCGGATGCGGTCGAAAAGAATGCCCCAGGTGATGCGGCCGGCGGCGTTGGCGACGGCGAAAAGGGAGACGGCCAGGATGCCGGCCTCGACGTTCTGTCCGGGGAAAAGCTCTTTCAGGTTGGCGTTCACCGCGAATCCGGCGGCGAGACCGGTGAACATGGCGAAGTAGAGGATGCGGAAGTTGGGTTTGGGCAGAATGTCGGCGGTCTGAAGGGGAAGGGGCTTTTTCCGGTCCGGATCTTCCGGGTTGACCATGGTCGATCCGGCCAGGGTGACCAGGAGCATGAAAAGGATGCCGAAGAACCGAAAGGTGTCGAATGGGGTGAAGCCGCAGTCGGTCATGAGAAACCCGCCCACCTGGCTCACCATGGCGGCCCCGCCGCCGAACCCGGCCACGGCGATGCCGGTGACCAGCCCCTTGTGTTTGGGAAACCACTGGATGCAGACCGAAATCGGTACGATGTAGGCCATGCCCACCCCGATCCCGGCCAGAAGCCCGATCCCCAGGACTGTGAACCCGAAATACAGATCGCCGAGGCTCGCCAGCATCCAACCGCTCCCGAACAGAATGCCGCCGAGCATGGCGCACCGGCGGGGCCCCAGAAAGGGGAGGAGGGTGCCCGACAGCATCATGGTGCCTGGGAATACGAAATAGAAGAAGGTGAACGGGGCCTGCACCGGCCCCTGCAGCAGGCCGGTCAGCTCCCGAATAGGCTGCACATAGACCGACCAGGAATAGGTCGCCCCCAGACACATCTGCATCACCACCGCCGATACCAGGATCAGATACGGTCTCATTTGATTCGTGATCTCCTATGAAAGAGTGCCGATAATATCCACATCGATATCCGATGCGGGCGGTTTCATCGCGAACAATGCCCCAAGGTCCGACCCAAACCACCTGGCCGGTGATCAAATGAGGCACCATAACGGGATCGCGCAAATTTGGCAAGCCTCTTGCGAAGCCCCGGCCGGGGCCGGATATCAGGCGGAATGTTGAATTTCCCTTGATCTTTTGCCCATTTTGGAGGAAAGGAGAAAGGAACCGATATCTCGATCCAATTCACTGCAAAGGAGGCGCACACCATGGACATTTCGGAACCCAAGATCACCCGGGAAAAGATCCTGTTTCTGGAAGACGAACAGTTCAACCCCGGCAACGTCTGCATCGTATCCGGATGCGGCACCGGCATCGGACGTGCTACGGCGGTGGCGGCGGCGGCCAACAAGCTGACGGTGGTCGGGCTGGACATCAATGAAGAAGAGGGCCAAAATACCGTCCAAATGGCCAAAGAGATGGGCGGGAACATGGTCTTGGTCAAGACCGATCTGACCCGGGATGAAGAGATCGAAAATGCGGTGGCCGAGGCGGCGAGGCATGGAAAGATCCGGTACATGGCCAATATCGCCGGGATTCAGCACATCGACCCGGTGGAAAAATTCCCTATGGAAAAATACGACCTGATGCAGCGGATCATGCTCCGGGCGCCCTTCTATCTGTCCAAGCTGGCCATCCCTCACATGAAGAACAACCCCGACGGATGCGGCACTATCGCCCACATGGCCTCGGTCCACGCCCACATCACCACCATGAAAAAGCCGGTCTACAACATCACCAAATTCGGGCTGCGCGCTCTGGCTCAGTCGATTTCCGCGGAAGGGGAGGGGAAGATCCGCTCCTTCACCATCTCCACCGGGTTCGTCAAAACCCCGCTGGCCCTCAATCAGATTCCGGCCCAGGCCGAACAGCGGGGGATCTCTCAGGAGGCGGTGGTGCGGGACGTGATGATGGGCGCCTCGCGGATCAAGGAGATGATGAGCCCCGTCGAGGTGGGCAATCTCTTTGTTTTCGGGTTTTCCAGATTTTCCAACTACCTGGTGGGCGGGGACATGCTCTTCGACGGCGGTATGGTCCTGACCTACTGATCCGATCGCCGCCGAAATCGATCATCCCCGGCCCCTTCCACTCAGGAGAGGGCGGGGGAGCGGACCCCAGTCAAGACCTCTCCTTATATCCCGATATAGAGTTGTCACGATTGATGGGCCGTAGACGTCTTCATGCCCTCCACAACCAATTAATCAGCGGCATGCCTCTTTGGGTCCGCTGATTTTTCAGGTTGACCCAAATATTCAGTCTGGAGACCAGCATTTTGCGCCGCAATCGATTGTCTTCTATCTGATGTTACAAAAAGATCCGCTTTCCATTCAAGTGCACATGCCACATGCAGCGCATCCATTGCCCGCAGCACATTGCTTTCTAATAATTTCAGCGAATTTGAAATTACAGACGGAGTGATCTGAATAATAACTGCATCTCGAACATCGTTCAGCAATTGTTTTCGAATTGCTCTATAATCCGGAAG
>JBEPWQ010000314.1:0-4664 GCA_041642315.1 Desulfobacteraceae bacterium
AGCGCTTTCAGCAGTTTCTCTATATTGGTTTTAATCTTTTTACCTTCATTGTACATCGGGCAAATCACTGAAACAGTCAGGGTCTCTTGAGGTACTGTATCCAGATGAATGATCTTCGAAAGTTCCATGTTCATAATCGAACCTACTTCGGGTAATTTAAATTCCGGTATTTAATCTGTCGAACCCGTCGAAAAATTGGCAAATGGGTTGCTGATGAGAAAAGAATTTACATTTATTTAAAAGAAAATCGAAGGAATCCTCAGCACTCGATTCCCAATTTCCCGAGTCGATACCGCAAAGACCGCAGATTGATCCCAAGCAGTTCCGCGGCCTTATTTTTTTTGTAATCGCTTACATCGAGCGCCTTGATGATATACATCCGTTCGACATCCGCGATGATCTCATCCAGAGAAACCCCCTGCCCCACTTTTTCCAAATCGAAGGGGGTATCCGGGTTTTGGCTCTCCGACCACCTGCGTTTGTGGACCGACAGCGCCAGGCTGTCCGGCAAAATAATATTGGTGCTGGTCAAGGCTGCGCTGCGTTCCAGGAGGTTTTCAAGTTCCCGAATGTTTCCGGGGAAATCATATTTTTTCAGCAAATCAATCGCATAGGAAGAAACCTTGGTAATATCCTTGCCCATTTCTCTGGAAAATTTTTCGAGAAAGTGCTGGGTCAAAGCTCGAATGTCTTCTTTTCGTTCCCGAAGCGGCGGCACCTTGATTTCGATGACATTCAGCCGGTAAAAGAGATCTTCACGGAATCGTCCGGCAATCACCTCTTCTTCCAGATTTCGGTTGGTTGCGGATATGAACCGCACATCCACGACGATATCATCTCCTCCGCCGACCGCCTTGAAAATCTTTTCTTGCACCGCTCTGAGCAGTTTCACCTGAATCTGGGGGCTGATCTCTCCGATTTCATCCAGAAAGAGGGTTCCGCCGTGGGCCAGTTCGAAAAGGCCTTTTTTATCCGAAGTCGCTCCTGTGAAGGACCCTTTCTTGTGGCCGAACAGCTCGCTCTCCATCAGGGTTTCGGGAATACCCCCACAGTTGACCGCCACAAAGGGTTTGTCCCGCCGTTCGCTCTGCTCATGAATGGCCCGGGCGATCAATTCTTTGCCGGTGCCGCTTTCGCCGGTGATCAAGATATTGGTTTTGGTTTTGGCCACCTGCCGGATCATTTCATAAATCCGAAGCATTTTGGGGCTGTTGCCGATGATCAGGCCGAAATGGACATTTTTTTTCAAATCGCTGTCGAGCTGCTTTTTCTCCACCTCCAGGGTTTTCATTTCCAGCGCCTTGGAAACGGCCTGCTTCAACTCGCTGTTGTCGAAGGGCTTGGGCAGATAATCATAGGCCCCTTCGTTCATCGCCTCAACTGCGGTTTCAGCGGTGGCGTAGGCGGAAATCATGATCACGACGGTATTGGGATTTTTTCGCTTTGCAGACCGCAGGACATCCAGTCCGGTGATATCCCCCAGACGAATATCGCACAACAAGAGATCGAATTCATTGTCGCAAATGAGCGCAATGGCTTTGTTGCCGTTTTCCGCGCAGGAAACCGTATACCCTTCCCGGCCCAACATGAATTCGAGAAACTCCCGCATGCTGAGTTCATCATCGACGACGAGTAAATGCGGGTTTTTTTCGGTCATGTCCATCTCAAGCCTTCACATGGAGTTCAAATACAGCTGCCAAATACGGATTGCCGGCCCTTTTCAAACACGACCTTTCCCCCGACCAGGGTCATCACCGTCGATCCTGTTGACGCCCAGTCTTCAAACGGGCAGTTTCGGCTCAGGGAATAAAAAGAATCGGTACGGATGGTGACGGGTCGAAGGGTGTCAATGAGGGTGAGATCCGCGGCACTTCCCACCTGAAGTCCATGTCGGAGGCCGAGAATGCGCGCCGGATGGGTCGCCATTTTTTCAATGAGCCGCCCTTTTGTCAACAGTCCCTCTTCGACAAGCGAAAAGGAAACCGGCAAGGCGGTTTCCAGTCCAATAATCCCACTGGGCGCCTGCTCAAAAGGAGCCTTCTTTTCTTTTGCGGAATGGGGGGCATGGTCGGTAGCGATGACATCGATGGTCCCGTCGGCCAGCCCTTCCCGAATCGCCGCCCGATCCCTTTCGGATCTCAGCGGCGGATTCATTTTGGCAAGGGTGCCGTGCTTTTCCACCGCCGATTCCGTGAGGGTGAAATAATGGGGTGCGGTTTCAGCGGTGACCGGTGCACCGCGCCTTTTGGCTTCCCGGATCGCCCATACCGATTCGGCGGTGCTTACATGGGCGATATGGAGGCGTGCTCCGGTGAGTTCGGCGAGGGCGATATCCCGCATGACCGCAATGCTTTCCGCCGCATTGGGGATCCCTTTGTATCCCAGGCGAGATGCGGTTTCTCCTTCGTTCATGGCGCCTCCGGCCGCCAAATCGAGATCTTCGGCATGGCTGATAACGAGCAGGTCCAACTCCTTTGCCCGCTCCATGGCCCGGCGCATGAGACCGCTGTTTCTGACCGGCATTCCGTCGTCGGTCAGCGCAATCACCCCGGCCGATTTCAATTCTTCGAAATCGGAAAGCCTTTGCCCCTGGAGACCCACGGATATCGCACCCACCGGATAAACTCGAACCATACCGGCAGTATCCGCTTTTTGACGAATATATTCTGTGACATTTTTGTTGTCGTTGACCGGGTCGGTGTTGGGCATTGTGCAGACAGCGGTAAATCCGCCATGGGCGGCGGCCCGGCAGCCGGTGAGGATGGTCTCTTTATGTTCCTGGCCGGGCTCTCGAAAGTGGACATGCATGTCGATCAAGCCGGGCGCGACGATCAGACCGGCAGCGTCGATCACCCGATCCATTCCGGATTCCGAAAAGGGTTCGGGTCGAAGACCGGTGATCACTCCATTTGCAACAAGAATGTGGCAGATCCCATCCAGCTGCATCCCCGGGTCCACCACATGTCCGCCTCTGATTAGAATACGCATGCTACTTCAATAGATCCCCGATCCGGTTCCAGCGCACATCAAAGTCGGTCTTGTTCCAGGACCAGTAAATCATAAATGCTTTTCCTTTGACCGCTTCCAGATCCACGAACCCCCAGAAACGACTGTCGTAACTGTGATCCCGGTTGTCTCCCATCACAAACAGATGGCCGGGCGGAACGGTTACCGGTCCGAAATTGTCACGCGGCTGAATGGTGTCGGAGATTACCCGGGAATCATTAAAAATGGCTTGTGAATATTCCATCGGTTTTCCATTCACAAACAGCTTTTTATCACGAATTTCGATCACATCCCCTTCTATGCCGACCACCCGTTTGATAAAGTCTTTATCCGGATCTTCCGGAAACTTGAACACGATGATATCGCCGCGTTCCGGATCGGTAATCGGAATCAGGGTCTGCTGGGTAAACGGAATCTTGACCCCATAGATAAACTTATTGACCAGAATATGGTCTCCGATGAGAAGGGTGTCTTTCATGGAGCCGGAGGGGATCTTAAAAGCCTGGACGACAAAGGCGCGAATAAAAAGGGCAAGGATGATCGCCACGGCGATCGCTTCAACATTTTCCCTGATAGCACCTTTCTTTTTATTTGGCTGTTCGTTTTCTTCTGAGGTCATCGACGTGGTTTTGGAACCCAAGTGGCCAAATCCTTTTTTTTTAAAATATTTTTATTGGTTTAAAGAAACGGTAAAAGTTCGTTTTTATCGGTCGCTCGAATTTTTGTCAAGGGAATGTTCCCCATGCAACCGAATGATTTCCATCACCAGTTCCGCCGTTTTCACCATGTCCGCCAGAGAAATGTTTTCCCGAAACGTATGCACATCCCGCATGCCGGTGCCCAGAACTCCGGTCATAATCCCTTTTTCAAAAAAAATATTGGCATCCGCACCGCCTCCGGTCGTTTTACAAGACAGGGTCCGCCCCAGTTTGCGGGACGCCTCCTGAGCCAACACGACCACCGGGTGGTCTTCGGGGATATGGGTCCGCGAAAAATCACGTTTCAGGTCGATCTCCAGGCGGGGAAGTTCATCCTGGCCGGATTCCTTGAAAGAGTCCACCGCATGTTGAAACGCGGCGGTGATCCCATCCGTCACCCGGTTCAGCTTATCGGGATCATGGCTTCGAACCTCTCCCTTGATGGTGACGCGGTTGGGAACGATATTGGTGGCCGTTCCGCCTTCGATGACCCCGATATTGCAGGTGGTTTCCCGATCTATTCGGCCGATTTTCAATGCGGCGATCGCCTTTCCGGCCACGGAAATGGCGTTGATCCCTTTTTCCGGCTCCGCTCCGGCATGGGCTTCCTTTCCATGAACGATAATTTCCATGCGATTGGCGCCGGGCGCCCGCGTAACGATTCCCTCTGTGTCCCGTGAATCCAGTGCGTAGCCGAATGTTGAAGACAACCGGGTCACATCCAGGTTCTTGGCGCCGAGCAGACCGACCTCCTCGCAAATCGTAAACACCACCTCGATCGGACCATGGTCCAATTCATTTTCCATGATGGTGTGAACCACCTCCAGAAGAATAGCCACCCCGCTTTTATCATCGGATCCCAAAATGGTGTCGCCTTCGCTGGTGAACACCCCGTCTTTCAACTGCGGAATGACGCCTTTTCCCGGCTTCACCGTATCCATGTGCGCATTCAGCATCATC
>JBEPWQ010000315.1:0-4634 GCA_041642315.1 Desulfobacteraceae bacterium
GTATACTGCATGTTGACCACCTCGTGGGGGTCGAGTTCGGCCTGGCGGGCGCGGTAGGCGGCCTCGTCGGTCATGACGCCCATGGCGGTGACTTCTGGAATGGTGTACATGCCCCGGTGCTTTTCCTGGCCCAGAAAGAAGACCCGCTTGAGCCGGGGAAAGTCCGGACTGTTCAGATACCCCCGCTCCTGGGTGCGCAGCTCCGGCACCAGTTCATAGAGGGTTTGAATGTAGTCGGTATCCTGGAACCCGTCGATGAGAAACAGGTTTTCGGCCTCCGACTGCCTGAGCAGGTAGGCCAGCTCGCTCGTTTTGTAATTGGTGTTGACCGTCAGCAGCACCGCCCCGATTTTGGCCGTGGCGAACTGAAGGGCCACCCAGTAGGGAATGTTGGTGGCCCAGACCGCCACCTTCTCCCCCTTCTCGACCCCCAGGGCCATGAGCCCCCGGGCCAGCGCATCCACCACCGCCCCGAATTCCCGGTAGGTGAGCCGGAAATCCCGATCCACATAGATGACCGCCTCATTGTCCGGATATTTCGCCACGACCCGGTCCAGCAGCCGTCCGAGGGTGTCGTTCTTCAATATTGGTTCCTGCATGATGGGTCCGTATCTCCTCTGTCGGTCATTCCGGAAAATAGAGCACCGCGTAGATCTCCGCCGTCTCCTTCCCCGCGCATCCGACATGATGGGGAACGATGGAGTTGTAGTAGATGGAGTCGCCCGGTTCGAGGTGGTGGGTGTCCCGGCCGTGGATCACCGCCACCCGGCCCGAGACGACCACGATGAATTCCTCGCCCTCGTGGGAGGAGAGCGTCCTGTCCGTTTCCGATTCGGAGTCGGGTTCCGGCAGAAGCTCCACAAAAAAGGGCTCCATGTGGCGGTCGGTCTTGCCCCGGCCCAGGGAATAGAACCGGGAGGCCACCGGCCGTTCCCCGGCCCGGAGCATGCTCAGCTCCCCCTTTCGGTCGGCCTTGCGGATGATCAGCGGGTCCCGGCTGACCTGGTCGTCCAGAAAGGTGCCCAGCCGCACCCCCAGGGCCCGGGCGATCTTGAGCAGGGGCCCCAGCGAGGGATAGACCTCCTCCTCGGTCACCGACCGGACCGTCGATTTTTCCAGCTGGGCCCGCCGGGCCAGTTCATCCGGGGTCATCCCCTTCTCTTCCATCAATCTGGTGACCCGTCGGCCCACCTTGCCTGCGTCCATGTTCTTTTCCTCCTTTATATAAATGATGCGCGGTCACAAGCCGCCCTGCATATCAAAAAAAATCCCCCTTGGCAAAAGGGGGAATTGAAAAAACCGGTGCAAGAACAAAAATCAGGAAATGGAGGGCCGGATCGAATCGGGGGCGAAATCGAGGGTGGCAAAATAATCGGCCGGGGTTTCGGCCCGGCGGATGCGCGCCACCGCGCCGTCGGGCCGCAGCAGCAGCTCCTGGGGCCGAAGCTTGCCGTTGTAGGTAAAGCCCATGGAATGGCCGTGGGCCCCGGTGTCGTGAATCACCACCAGGTCCCCTTCGTCGATGGGGGGCAGCGCCCTCTGAACGGCGAACTTGTCGTTGTTTTCGCAGAGAGAGCCGACCACGTCCACGACCTCGGTTCGGGATGAATTCTCCTTTCCGGGGATCTCGATGTGGTGATACGCCCCGTACATCCCCGGCCGCATCAGGGCCGACATGCAGGCGTCCACCCCGATGTATCTGCGGTAGATGTCCTTGTGGTTGATGGCCCGGGTCACCAGCACCCCGTGGGGGCCGGTCATGAAGCGGCCGCTTTCCATGTAGAGCCGGGGCGCGTAGCCGGTCCGGTTCCGGAAGTTTCGAATATGTTCAGTGATCTCCCGGCCCAGGGCGTCGATGTCCATCGGTTCCTGGTCGGGCCGGTAGGGAATCCCGAAGCCGCCGCCGATGTTGATGAACTCGAAGGCGATGTCGAGCTGTTCGCCGATCTCCCCGGCCAGTTCCAGAAGCATATCGGCGGTCTGGACCATGTAGGTGTAGTTGAGTTCGTTGGAGGCCAGCATGGTGTGAAGCCCGAACCGGACCGCGCCGCTTTCCTTGGCCCGGCGGTAGGCATCCAGAATCTGGTCGTGGGCCACCCCGTATTTGGCCTCTTCCGGCACCCCGATGATGGCGTTGCCGGTGCGGCGTGGGCCGGGATTGTAGCGAAAGCAGATAAGCTCGGGAAAATGGGGGACCTTGGGGATGAGGGAGATGTCGTCGAGATTGAGGATGCATCCGCCGTCGGCCTCGGCGGCCTGGAATTCTTCCCGGCTGGTGTTGTTGGAGGTGAACATGATCTCTTCGCCCCGGGCCCCGATCTGCCGGCTCAGCATCAGTTCGGTGATGGAGCTGCAGTCGAACCCGAAGCCCATGTGCTGCATGATCTCGAGAATGCGGGGATTGGGCAGCGCTTTCACGGCATAGTATTCGCGGAAGTCGTCGAGTTCGGAAAAGGCGTTTTTCAGGGCGGCGCCGGTGTCTTGAATGCCGGTTTCGTCATAGATGTGAAAGGGGGTGCCGAAGTGGTCGGCGATTTCGTCCAGGGTCGGAAAGAGCCGGTCTTTGAAAGCTTGGGACATGGGCATGGTTATGTGTTCTCCTCTTGGGTTTCGGGAATCGGGATTCGGGCGGTCTCCTTCAGGGTCTCGAGCACCGTGAGGGTTCGGGTGGCACGGACACCGGGAAGTGCGGCGATTTTCTCCCGCAGCAGCCGTCCGAGTTCCTGATGGTCCGAAGCCCGAAGCTTGATCAGGTAGCAATCCTCGCCGGCGGTGAAGTGGACCTCCTGCACCTCGGGGATTTCGGCCAGGCGCTCCCCCACACCGGCCGCCGCGGGATCGGCCACCCGCACAAAGACGAACGCGATCAGACGCCGGCCGAACCGCGCCGGGTTCAGCCGCACCTCATACCCGTCGATCACCCCCTGCTTTTCCAGCTTGCGGATCCGCTCCAGAACCGCCGACGGAGCCATGCCCACCTGCCGGGCCACCTCCACGTTGGGGATTCGGGCCTTCTCCTGAAGGATATTTAGTATTTTTAAGCTTATTTCGTCTAATGTTTCCATTTTTGACCTTTTTATAGATAATTATTCTTTTTTCCAGACTTGTCAAGAATTATATTCTGGGGAAAACAGGATTGGAAAATTACACCTTCTTTTTGTCTTTTCCGGAAAACGCAGGGGCAGCTGATTGCATACCCATAGAATCCATCGCCCGACGGAAAACCGGCCTCGGCATCATCCGGATTCGAGAGAATAAGGATTGGGCTGAAAGCCGTCAGCACGAAAAGCGTGCAACATCTTCATGAGTGCTTATAGTAAATCAGGTATAATTCAGTCAATTCCCCGCAACCCCCCACCCCGGACACAGGAGGACATCCCATGGCCACCCAAATCTCCGCATCCGTTGGACTCAAAGGCATCAACCGCCCCGACGACGTCGTAAAAATACAGACACTCCTCAACAAGGTCCCCCAAAAGGACGGCGGCCCCGATCCCAAGCTGAAAGTGGACGGAAAAACCGGCCCCAAAACCAATAGCGCCATTCAGGCGTTTCAGTTGAAGCACTTCGGCTGGTCCGGCGCCGACGGGCGGGTGGACCCCGGCAGGCAGACCCTGGCGAAACTCAACCAATTCGACAAACCCACCCCCGCCGCCACCACCACCCGGTTCCGAATTCGAAGAAGCTGGGACATGCCGATCATCGCCAACCGAACGGAAGCCTGGGTCTGGTATTTCGAAGTGCAAGACCAAAACGCCGGAAATTCCGCGGTCTACTTCTTCGGAGGCCGCAAACCGACCTTCAAGCCGCTGGGCTTTAACGGCGCCTGGCATCCTTTCACAACCCCCAAACCCTTTTCGGTGGACGGGCTCGAGTGCCCCGCCAGCTACACCACCTTCACCCATCCCGGTGTGCCGGCGACCAACCTGATGCGGTTGGATCTGGTGCCGGCCTCGGTGACCATCAAGGGGTTCACTTCCCAACTCTACTTCGCGGATGAGGGGCCGGAAAAGAAGACCTATGATCTGGGGGGCCGGTTTTTTCTGGTGACATGACGCCGGTTCGTTTTCTCGACAGGAAATCGGATCCGCTGATATTGACCGCCTTGGCCTGCACCGCCGAGGCCGCGTGGGCGTCGTTGGCCACCAGGTCCTCGGCCCGGTCCACCAAATCCCGCCGGGTGCGGCCCTCGTTGTAGCCGGTCATCCGGTTGACGATCCAGTTGGAGAGCGTCCCGGTCTTGGCCGCGCCGGCCCGCTCCACCCCCTGCGTGACCCCGCCCAGGACCGCTTGGGGCCGGAGGAGGGGCGGGGCCACGGGGGGAGCAGCCGCGTCGGGAGAAGTCGGCGGCGGGGTAAGGCCTTTCAAATGGTACCAGAGCTGGTCGATCTTGGAGGGCGGTTTCATCGGCGTACCCTCCCCTGCACGATGCGGGGCCCGGCGGCGTCGGCCGTCAGGACCGCTTCCTGCTCATCGAGCCATTCGAGCATGCCCTTGATCTCGGAGAGATCGGCCCGGGTCAGGGTGCGCTTGCCGATCGTGTACGACTGGGATTTGCTGACCGCCAGGAGGGCGGCCTTCCATGCGGCCTTCTGTTCGGCCAGCTCTGCAGCGGTGAAGATAGCCATGGGCCG
>JBEPWQ010000316.1:0-4625 GCA_041642315.1 Desulfobacteraceae bacterium
CCGCCGGCCAGGCTCCCAATGTCACTTGAGCACCGGTCACCGGGTTGCCGTTGGAATCCGAAACGACCACGGACATCGGCAGCGTATAGTAGGTATTGTTGTCGCTGGATTGCACCTGGGTACTTCTTCCAATCACCACCGATCCCGCGGTACCGCCGATAATGATGGATCGGGAATCCGCTACACTTGGTTTGCCGATGACCTGAGCCCTGACGAGCACCCCCTGCCCGCCGGAGGGAAGCGCACCGGAAAAGAAGGTGGTGGTTGCCACGCCTTGACTGTTCGTAAACACGACCACCGGAGAAATGGTTTCACCGCCGCCGGTCGTCTGTTCAAGAGAAAATGCAACGGGAGCACCTCCCACCACCTGATCGGTCGCATTCTTGACGGTGGCCCTAAGCGTGGTGGTATTGCTGACATCCCCGGTACTCGGTTGAATAACGCCGGCACTGGGTTGAAGGGACAACTGGCTCGCTTCGCTGGAAGGGGCCGAAATGGCCACCTGAATGGTATCCGACGTATTCGGATTATTGAAATCAAATACCTGCACCGTCGCCAAACCCGCTTCAGCCGATTTCAATTTTGCAGTCGCCGTATTGCCCGTTACATTCACATCGATGACTTTACCGCCGTTTTCCCAGGTACCGAAGGTGGTGGAAAACCGCACCTGATTTTGATTCGGCGCCTGCACCCTGACCTCAATCGGGGTATTGGTCGGTTGCGCGGACGGATCGGTCTCCGGGGAAATAATGGTGAAAAGCGTTGCGGTGGAACTGACGGTATAGGTTTGCGTCGCAGTGGTTCCCAGTGTGTGGACAGTAAGAACCGCCTCATCCGCCTGTTGATTTCCCGTTACCTTCAGGATCACCTGTCCGGCCACGTCGGTTCTGAAATTTCCGTCCGCCGCCGTCCAGGATAACACCCCGGGCGGGGAAACACTGACATCCACCGGTGCATCGAAAATCGGCTTCAGGCTCGCATCTTGCACCGTGATGGTGAGGGTCGCTTCTTCATTCCCTTCCACGGATAAATTGGTCTTATTGTTATCGATGGATACCGTCGTGCCGGTGACCTGAATCGGAATGAACTTGGCCGGAAGACCGGGCGCCATAGCCGTGATATTGACGGTTCGGTTGGATTGATCAGCCGTCCCGGAAGAGAAACGGACCTGAGCCATTCCGGCGGTTCCGGTCGTCACCGCTGTCGGATCAAACTGTTGCCCTTCCGGCAGTTCTTCCGCCGGCATGAGGAGGCCGCTGTCCACGTCAAATGAAACATCAATACCGGCAAAAGGGGCATTGTTGGAATTCACAACGGTTGCGGTAATCAGAGCACCGTCCGAGT
The DNA here is from genome assembly GCA_041642315.1 of Desulfobacteraceae bacterium. Taxonomy (GTDB): domain Bacteria; phylum Desulfobacterota; class Desulfobacteria; order Desulfobacterales; family Desulfococcaceae; genus JAABSQ01. Next base: position 1,345 of record JBEPWQ010000316.1, read on the forward strand.
TGTCCGATTTGACCGTTATCTGCGAAGTGGACAGTGAAAGGCTTTCCGGTACTCCGCCACCGCCGCCATCGCCACCGTCATCGGTCCCTTCATCCATGCTTCCGGTGGAGCCGCAGCCGCACAATGCCAACAACAGAATACCGATCATCAGAATCAAGCCAATGAATTTAACGCTTGGACTACGCATATGGATTTACCTTCCTCATCCGTGTTGAGTACGCTTTTGTGAATACTGAGTTAAAACTGGACCGTACGCTGTTCCAATTGCACAATTCTGGGGGTAATGAAAATCAAGAGCTCTTCCTTGTCCTGGGTTTTCCCCTGCGTTTTAAAAAACCAGCCCAGTATGGGGATTTCGGCCAAACCGGGAATGCCGGTCATGTCATTTCGTTCGGTGGTCTTGATGATCCCCCCGATCACCACCGTATCCCCGTCATTGACCAGAAGCTCTGTCTGAGCCTCTTTGGTTGTAAAAGACTGCTGGCCGGCGATCACATTGCCAAGATCGTTTTTGGTGATCAGGATATTCATGGAAATACGGTTGTCCGGAGTCACATGCGGGGTGACCTCAAGCAGAAGATCCACATCCTTAAATTCGACGTTCACCTCACCGTCTTCCACCGTCTGAAAGGGATAGCTGATTCCCTGTTTGATGACCGCCTTTTTGTTGTCCAACGTCACCACCTTGGGTGCGGAAATGATTTTCCCCTCTCCCTGTGATTCCATAGCCTGCAACTTTGCATTCAAAAGAAGGGGGGTTCCGGCGATTCGAACAAAATTGAAACCGATGCTTCCGAAGTTTTCGGCTGCGAGCGGAAAATTCATGGCCATGTTATAACCATAGGTTCCGCCGATATCATTATAGCCTCTCTCCGGGCCGGTTCCGACTCGCGAATTGACACTGTCCGCTACCAAATCGGTGGTCCCGCCGACATCGATGACCCCGCCCTCTCCGACTTCCTGAACCCCGAGACCCATTTCCCAGGTGGTACCGATCTCTCGGGAAAAATTGGTCGTGGCCTCCACCACCCTCGCTTCGATAATGACCTGCGGGGTCACCCTGTCTAGCTTTCGAATCAGCTCCCGGGCCTGTTCGATTTTTTCCGCCGTATCGGTCAATATGACCACATTGGTGCGCTCATCGACGCTGACGGTGCCGCGCTCTTTGGTCAGAATCTTTTCGATATGCGGCATGATCTCCCGTTGCGCGTTTGAATAATTGACCGGCAGATATTCGGTCGTCAAAGGCTCCAGCTGCTTCTGCTGATCTCGAAGAGCCAGCTCGGCGGTTTTCTTCTCCTGCCTGATCCGCTCCTCTTCGTCCAGGGTTTCCCTGGTGGCGATTCGAATGATGCTGTCTTCCACCGTTTTTCCCAGTTTGTTCATCTTCAAAATCAGATCGAGCACCTGATCCCATGGAACCGGCTGGGCGAGTGTCAACGTCACTTTGCCGGTCACATCCTTGTCGATGGCAAAATTCATTCCGCTGACTTCCCTCAGTATTCGAAACACATTCTTGATGTCCGTCTCGTAAAAATCGAGGGCGATTTTTTCTCCGGTGTATTTGGGACCGGTTTCCTCCAAATCCAAGCCGGTGTCCACGCCTGAGGGCATCTCTTCCGGCGGGGTGCTCGGCGGGGGAGCATGCGTTTTATCAGCTGGAACGGGTTCGGGCTGAGGAAAGGCATACGGTCTTTCTGAATCTTGCTCCATTTCCGAAGGCTGGTTCTGAGATGCAAGCGCCTTTGCAGCCGGAATCCCGACCATGGGTTTGGGAGAAATGGAGGAAGCCTCGAAATTCACCCGCAAAGTTCCTCCTTCCTGTTCGAGAAAATAGGGAACCGCTTCGCGCAGTGCGATTTCAAACACGGCCGTATCGGGCGGTGAGGGAGGTTGGACCGGAAGAATTCGATCCACCGCACTTTCAAAATGGTCTGTAATCAATGGACGTTGACGATCTTTCGGCAATTTCGAATTCAACAGGTTGAGTTTCAACGACCTGCCGTTCGCTTCGTCGATGTCGTATTGAACCGGCCGTGTGGTTCCGATGACGAGCGCCGATTTTCCAGCTTTTAGGCTGACAAACTCGATCTGACTGACGGTGGCCGGTTTGGTATCATCGGCAGGGGGTTTCGGCCTTGCTGGAGACGGAACCGATCTCGGGAGAGAGCGATGAACGGTAGGTTCCGGCATATCCTGCTGGCGGGAAGGACCGACCTGAATCGCCAGACCATTCTGGTTCGGATTCACCGTAAAGGCGGATAGGTAGGGCACTCTCGTTACGATTTCCACCTGTACCCGGTCCGGATAGCTCTGATGCCGGACCGTTTTCACCCACTGGGTATCCACCGGAAAGGATTGTACGCCCTGGTATGGGCTGGAGGTGCCGTACATATCCACAATGATTCTCGGGGGATTATCGGCGGTGGAGGTCTGATATTCGGTAATCGGGCCGTCGCCCCTGACGTTTACCAGCATGCTGTCGTCCATCTGTGTCGCATAGACCGATTGCACCCGAGAGGCGGACCGCATGGAAGGAGTGTAGGAGAATGCCCGCGGTGCGGTTTGGGTTTTCCGATTGTTCGCCTGACGCGGAACACCGCTTCCCATCTGGATGAGCAATCCGTTTTCCACCGGATGGGCTGAAAAATCGTCGAGATAGGGGCTTTGCGTATCCAGAACAACCCGGACCCGGTCCGGATAACCATGATATCGTATTTGGCTCACCCACCGCGTGTTTACCGGTATTACTTTTTCACCCGCATAGGGGCTTTGAATATTAAAGATATCAAAAACGATTCGTGCAGGGCTTTCGATCGTAAAGGATTTATAATTGGTGATCCTGCCGTCGGCGCCCACAAAGACCTTCAGGTTGTCACCGACTTTCGCAGCGTACACCGATTGAAGCCGGGAAGCGGTGTGAAAGTTCCCATTCCCTGCTTTCGAAGAAATGTTCGCGGACATGGCGCTTGGATAGGTGTCGGTCGGAAAGCCGGCATTCAGGGATTTGTCCCTGCTATCTTGCATCGGGGGATAAGGGCTGTCCGGATTGTTGCTGAATGAAATTTTCAAGCCGCTTTCTTCCCTTACCATCCGATAGGGCGCCTTTTCTTTGAGAAGTAGTTGAACTTTGGTGGTTTGTCCGTTGCGGTTAAGTTCTGATGCATGAATGGAATGGAGAATAGGATTGGCAGGCACGAAAAATTTTTGGGATGTTTGAATCGAGGTATCCAAAAAATAGAGCAGAAGGGCCGGCGGAGAGGATTGTTTGACCGTGGTAT
>JBEPWQ010000317.1:0-4622 GCA_041642315.1 Desulfobacteraceae bacterium
ATCCGAACGGCTGGCCGGAGAGGAGCGCCGCCTCGATCTTCTGAAGCAGCAACAGGCATTGGCGGAAAAACGGCTTCGGACAGCAAATCGGAAAGCCGAAGCGGTCATCGCGGAAGTCGAGGACCTTTCACAAGAAATCGAATCCACCAGGACTGGGCGATACGAAGATGCAGGAGTGAAGGACCGAGACGATTACCGGGTGATTTTCCCACCGAAATACGGGTATGGCCATCCCACCATAGGGTTCCGGAACAGGCACCCGGTGCTCGGAATCAATCCGGCCCCCCGTCTTCGGAAAAAGGCCGAACCTCATTATCCGAACCGCAAACGACAGGAATACAAAAGCCACCTGAAAAAATACTACCGAAAGCACGGCTATATTCAATCCGACCCCCGACACCAGAGCCGTTATCCCCGCCGCCACCGCACCTGGATCCGGGAAGAAGTTGCTCAATAGCTCAAAACCCCAAAGCAGTTGATCCGCCTGTTTTCATCTGATCGAAAAGGGAGGGGTTGCAGACCGGAAAACTTCATCCCCGCCGCCTGAATTGCCGGTTTCAGCAATGGCCGAAAGTGGCGGGGCGGCAAATATTGCCGGTGACTTCTCCGCGATTTTTTCGAAGATAATCCCGAACATAATAAGGCACATCCCCGTTGATCAGGTAGTCTTTGAAATCCCCTTCTATCTTGCTTCGGGGCACCATCCAATTGCCGGTGGATTCACCGAAAATATCATATTCGCTGCATTCTCTTTTCCGGGCCAACCGCCACAGGCATTCCGCATCGCTGATGGGCCTGTTGAGGGCCTTTGCTTTTTCCAATCGATTGACGCGAAAGATAAAGAAAAAGTAGGCGAGCGCCAGGAATATATACACAATAGATGTCCAGCCTGAAAATATATTTTCAACCATTTCTAAAAACCTCCTTAAAAAACTTCAGGTAAAAAATGCCCCAATCAATCTCCTACTCTTAATCATAAGGACGATGAGGCCCGGGCAAAATCCGGAAAAAAGCCTATTTCACCTTCAGATAGGGTGTAGGGGTGTAGAAATTCCCCCGCGACGGATACCTGGCCCGCTTGTATCCTCTTTTCACAAATGCTTCTTCTAATATGCAAATGAAATCATACAGTACAAGGGCGACACCATATCTTTTGTATTTTTTGATTTTTTTTACAAAATTGACAAATATCATACAATTTGGTAAGGGTATTAGACGAAAGCTTATTCCCAATCCCGGCTTTTACCCAATCACTACAACACATGCATATATTTTGCCAAGGCACTTACTCCCACCCCTTATCCCCTCCGATACCCTTATGAATAAAGGTTCAGCAAAAAGATATTTACAGACGCTTCCTTTTAAAATTATCTTTCCGTCGGTACTGACGGTCATCCTTTTTGTCACCACCCTTTTTTTTCTGGTACTTCCCCGCATCGAATCGAGCATGATGGCGCTGAAACGGGAGACCATTCGAGAACTCACCGAATTTGCATTAAGCGCCGTGAAGGACTTTGAAAAAATGGCCGATTCCGGGGATATAAGCGTGGCGGAAGCCCGCCGAAAGGCGGTCGACCACCTTCGGCAGGTCCGATACGGCCCGGAATCCAAGGATTATTTCTGGATCAATGACATGCATCCCCGCCTAATCATGCATCCCTACCGTCCCGATCTGGAAGGAGAAGATATTTCCGACTACACCGATCCTCAAGGCAAACGGCTCTTCGTGGAATTTGTCGATACGGTCAAAACACAGGGGGCCGGGTATGTCGATTATGAATGGCAATGGAAGGATAACCCGGACCGCATTGTTCCCAAAATCTCTTATGTCAAGGGATTCGAGCCGTGGGGCTGGATCATCGGCACCGGCATCTACATCGAGGATGTACGGGCTGAAATCGCCGCTTTAACCCGTAACATCTCCCTGATCAGCCTCGGGATTCTGCTGCTGATCTCGGCCCTCTCCGGATACATCATCTGGCAGGGAATTCAGGGGGAGAAGGAACGCCTCGAGGCCGAGGCCCGTTCCCGGCTAAACCAGGAACAGCTTTTTCAGGCGGCCAAAATGGCCTCTCTGGGGACCCTGGTCTCGGGTGTGGCCCATGAGATCAACAATCCGATCATGTCGGTGATGCTGAACGCCCCCATCCTTCGCAAGGTCTGGGCTTCGGCCCTTCCCATTCTAGACGGCCACTGCAGCCGCAAGGGGGATTTTTACGTTCACAACATGAGCTACACCCTTCTTCGGGACCGGGTGCCGATGCTGCTCAACCATATCGAAGAAGGCGCTGCCCGGGTCAAGAGCATCGTCGGCGACCTGAAAGATTTCGCCCGTCAGCAGCCTGCCGACATGTCCGAAGCGGTGGACATCAACCGAATCGCACAAAAGGCGGTAGGGCTGGTGGAAAATCTGATCAAAAAATCGACCCTCGATTTTTCCGCCGATTACCAGCCGGATCTTCCGCCCGTAAAAGGGAATTCCCAGCGGATCGAGCAGGTCATCATCAATCTTCTGGTCAACGCCTGCCAGTCTCTTCCGGAAAAGGACAGGGCCATTCGGCTGTCGACCACCCGAAACACGGATGAAGATACCGTCGTGGTAGAGGTCCTGGACCAGGGGAGCGGCATGGGCGAGAAGCTGCTTCAAAGGGTTCGGGACCCGTTTTTCACCACCAAACGGGAAAGCGGCGGCACCGGTCTCGGTCTTTCCATTTCGGAGCGAATCATGGAAGAGCACGGCGGGGCCATGGAATTCACCTCCACGCCAGGCGAAGGCACTATGGTCCGAATTACGTTTCCGGTAAAATCCTCAAGAGATCTATCCCATGCGGAGAATTCCGCAGGAAAGGCCGACCATGAATGAAACCCTGCACCCTCCCTATCCGATTCTGATCGTGGACGACGAAGAACCGATTCTGCTGTCCATCGACACCACCCTTCGGATGGCGGGCATGAACAACCTGCTCACCTGCTCGGACAGTCGACAGGTCATGGATATCTTTTCCAAACAGATCATCGAAGTGCTGCTTCTGGATCTGTCCATGCCCCACATCACAGGAAGGGAACTCCTGGAGCGGGTCAGCCACGATTTTCCGGATGTTCCGGTGATCGTGGTCACCGGTGCGGTGGATGTGGATACGGCGGTCCGGTGCATGAAATCCGGAGCCTTCGATTATGTGATCAAACCGGTGGAAACCGACCGTCTGGTCACCTCGATCAACCGGGCATTGGCCTTCAAGGAATTGAAGCGGGAAAATTTCGCCCTGAAGCAGCATATCCTCTCCCCCTCCTTGGAAAACCCCAAGGCGTTCAGCGAAATCATCACCAACAACAAGAAAATGCTCTCCATTTTCCAGTATATCGAATCCATCGCCCAGTCCTCCCAGGGGGTCCTGATTCGAGGCGAAACCGGGGTGGGCAAAGAACTGGTGGCCCGGGCGATTCACCGGATCAGCGGATTGACCGGGCAGTTCGTGGTGGTGAACGTGGCCGGCCTCGACGACAATGTCTTTTCGGACACCCTCTTCGGCCATGTCAAGGGCGCCTTTACCGGCGCGGACCAGGACCGGCCCGGCATGATCGAAAGGGCCTCCGGCGGCACCCTCTCCCTGGATGAAATCGGTGACCTGACCCCCGCCTCTCAGGTGAAACTGCTGAGACTCCTGCAGGAAGGCGAATACCTGCCCCTGGGCATGGATGTCCACAAAAAGGCCAATGCCCGGATCATCGCCTCCACCAACATGGACCTCTGGGCCTTACAAAAAGCGGGAAAGTTCAGGAAAGATCTCAATTACCGGCTTCGCACCCACCGGGTCTACATTCCGCCACTGCGGGAGCGGCTGGACGACATTCCGCTGCTCACCGAGCATTTCCTGGAACAGGCGGCCCGATCCCTGAAGAAGCCGACGCCCTCGCCGCCCAAGGAACTGTTTACACTTCTCAGGAACTACACCTTCCCCGGAAATGTCCGGGAGCTTCAGGCCATGGTCTTTGATGCGGTCAGCACCCATAAATCGGGGATTCTGTCCCTGGAGGTTTTTAAAAACCACATCCGCACCTATCGTAAACGGGAGCACGGAGAGGCGGAAATTTCCGAAGAAACGGCCCCCGCCGAAGACGGCGACCTGATCATATTCCCTTCCAAACTGCCTACGATCAAGCAGGCCACCCACCTCCTGGTGGAGGAAGCCTTGAAGCGGGCCGACAGCAATCAGTCCATCGCCGCTGAAATGCTGGGCATTTCTCAACAGGCATTAAGCAAACGGCTGAAAAAAAAGAGCGGCAAAGGCGATTAGCAATCCACTTTGGGTCCCGCATACCCCTACAACTCTGATTGTATCTACAATTATAGTTGTGATTGTCGAATTTATGCGTTTTAAGGGCTTTAGGCTGTAAAAAGAATATTTCACAACATAGGTTGTAGGGGCTTTCCATATATGATATATCTCAATAATACTTTTCATTCATAAAAACAATCCCGTATCCTTTTTTACAATTCTTGGCACATGTATTGCATATTTTTATTGCCATATTCATAAAGGGCTCTATAGACATAAAACAGCACACAGTAAATAAATGAGGTTCATTCGATCGCCCTCCCTGTGAAACTGTTTTTTTTATAA
>JBEPWQ010000318.1:0-4620 GCA_041642315.1 Desulfobacteraceae bacterium
GGCGGCACATCATGCCGGGGCATCGCCCCTCTTGAACATGGGCTTCGTATTCCTCCCGAAAATAAGCCAGGGAGGTGAGAATCGGGTTGGGGGCGGTTCGCCCCAATCCGCAGAGAGACCCCTGTTTGATGTCCCGGCTCAACCGCTCCAACTGTTCCAGATCACCTTCCCGCCCTTTCCCGCATGTGATTCGGGTGAGGATGTCCAGAAGGTGGCGGGTGCCGATTCGGCAGAAGGTGCATTTGCCGCAGGATTCCTTCTGAGTGAAATCGAGGAAATACCGGGAGACATTGACCACGCAGGTCGCTTCGTCCATGACCACCATTCCGCCGGAGCCCATCATGGCGCCGGCTTCGGTGAGGGAGTCGAAATCGATGGGTGTGTCGAGAAAGGATTCCGGCAGGCACCCGCCCGAGGGGCCGCCGATCTGGACCGCTTTGAACCCCTTGTGTTTGGGAATTCCGCCGCAGATGTCGAAAATCAGGCTTCGAAGGGTCACCCCCATGGGGATCTCCACCAGACCGGGATGAACCACGTCCCCCACCACCGAAAAGACGGCGGTGCCCGGGCTGTGTTCGGTTCCCAGGGACCGGAACCACTCGGCCCCCTTTTGAAGAATCAGGGGAAGGTAGGCCAGGGTTTTGACATTGTTAATGACGGTGGGCCGCCCCTGAAACCCCCGAGTGACCGGGTAGGGCGGACGGTGCCGGGGCATCCCCCGGCGGCCTTCCATGGATTGAATCAGACCGGTTTCTTCGCCGCAGACAAAGGCGCCGGAGCCCTGGAAAACCGCCACCTCGAAATCGACTCCGGACTCCAGGATGTTTTTTCCCAGAAGCCCCGCCTGTCGGGCCTGGTGGATGGCCCGGGTGACAATCCGAACCGCCAGCGGGTATTCGGAACGAATGTAGATGACCCCCTCTCCGGCCCCCACCGCATGGGCGCAGATCGCCAGACCCTCCAGCACCTGGTGGGGATTGCTTTCGATGATGGCCCGGTCCATGTAGGCGCCGGGGTCTCCTTCATCCGCATTGCAGATGACCAGTTTGTCGCCGGTGGCCGCCCGGGCCGGTTCCCATTTTCGGCCGGTGGGAAAGCCGGCCCCGCCCCGCCCCCGAAGCCCCGATCCGGTGACGGTCTCAATGACTTGCCCGGGGTCCATCCGCAACACCGCATCCAGGGCTTGATAGCCGCCTTCGGCGATGTATTCGTTCAGGTCCTCGGGGTCGATGCGGCCGCATTTTTCCATCACCACCCGGTGTTCCCGACTGAACCGCGAAAACTCCATGACCGACGGGATGAGATCGTTCGGTGTCATGGCGCCGTAGACATGCTCGAAGCGCGGATCGCCTTCTTCCAGAAACAGGCGGGTCAGCATTTTTGCCTTGCCCGGGGTGACTTCGTGATAAAAGATCGGCGGGAATCCGGAGTCAGGATGGTCGATGATCACCACCGGTTCGGCATAGCAGTGGCCCATACACCCGACCGGGTGGATGCGGGCCTGAAGGCTCCGTTCGGCCAGAATCTGTTCAAAAGCGTGCCGGGTCTCCAGGGCCCCGGCCGCGATACCGCAGGTGGCCAGGCCGATATGGATGGTGGGCACACCGGTCTTCTCGCGGTCCTTTTGCTGCCGAAGCGCCGTCTCATGAAGGCTCTGGTACGCCGCGGACAGGAATCTCTTATTCGGCGGGTTCATGGCGCCTTTTTTTACGATCCGACATCTCTTTTTCCACCTGAATCCGGGTAAAAAGCCCTTCGATCTTGCTCGGGGCCATATGGCCGTGGACCGCCTCGCCCACCAGTGCCACCGGGGCCAGGGCGCAGCAGCCGACGCAGGCGACCCGCTCCAGGCTGAATTCCCGATTCGGGGTGGTTTCCCCTTCCTGAATACTGAGTTTGCGTTCGAAATTTTCCAGGATGATATCGCCCCCCTTCACATGGCAGGCGGTCCCCAGGCACACCTTGATCGGATACCTTCCAGGCGGATTGAATTTGAACTGATTGTAGAAGGTGGCCACCCCGAAAACCTCGGGCGGAGCCATATCGAGATGGTCGGCTGTCAAGTGAATGGCCTCTTCGGGAATATAGGAGAGGGTGTCCTGTATCATCCGGAGAATGGGGAGCAGGTTGGTCCGGGTCTTTTTGAAATCCGCCAAACGGGTGCGCAACCGATTCAGGAGCGTCGTTTCCTCCCTGCTCGCTTCATAATCCATGATTCAGCTCCGCCGGGGTCCTCTATATCCTTTCCATTGCGCCGTAGGCGGCCTGGACCCGGTCCCGAAGAAGAAAACAGAACCGCTCCATAACATTGAATCCGAAGGTTTTGTTCTCCATCATCATCTGTCGAAGCGCCGCTCCCTTGAGGGCCAAAAGCCGGGTCGGTGCCTGACACCGGGCCGAGGACATCAGAATGTGGGGATCCCCCAGCAGGGTCGACCAGCATCCGAGCAGCCGGCCGCGACCGAGCACTTCAATAGTGACGCTGCCCTTGCGGTCTCCGAGATCCATGGATCTTTCCAGAAAGACCTGACCGCCGACGATGATGTAGAGGTCTTCTCCGAAATCCCCCTGCAGAAAGACATGTTCCCCGGCCCGGCAGCTTAGGGGCTTGCAGATCGCCGCCAACTTTTCGAGGTCTGTCTTTTCGAGATTTTTGAAAAATTCGGAGGAGGCCAGGGCGGCTTCGACTTCCTTGTATTCCATGGAATTTTCCTTTTTTTTTTAATCGATGGTTTTCGAGATGACCCGATAGCTTTCGATCAGCCGTTCCCCGAGCACCTTGGCCAGATTTCTAAAGAACATCATGCCGTTGTCCGGATCACCGTCCAACAGCTCCTGAAAGGAATCCACCTTTATTTTCAAGAGCCGTGTCGGTTCGTCGCATTCGCCGGTGGCGGTATAGGTGTACCGCCCCAGAATGGCCGACCAGCCGAAAAATTCTCCGGTCTGATCCCCCACATAGACCCGTTGTTCTCCGCTGTCGATGGTGAGTTTGATCCGTCCTTGAATGAGGATGTAGAAATGCCGGGCCGGATCACCGCTTCGAAACAGGATATCCCCCTCGGAATGGGATTCCCTGGCGCCGATCTCCATCACCCGTTGCAGGAAAGGCATGGTCAACCCATTGAAAAGATCCGCCTGTTTCAGATACATAACGTCTCCTTTACGGCAAGAGGGTTTACAGGGTTCCAAACGCATGATCCGAACGAGATTCCGCCGTGAGACCATGCGAATAGAATTCGAATAGCAGATTCGAACGGCTTTTTCCAGGGAAAGATTGGTCGAAAAGCGTTTCCGCGTAAGGGATTTACCCTATCGAACAATCGATGCGCCGGGTTTACAATTGCGGCATCAAAAGGGAAGTGTCGAGTATTATAATGGTATGATACTCAAGACGGATGAACTGCCCGGAACAGATCCGGTTGCCGGAGCATAGGAGGATTCAGATGCACTTCGCCATCATCCGGACATTTCCCTGTTTGTTCAGACCAGCCCCGCTTTCTGCTGTCCATCGATCATCACCGAAGCAATGGCGGGGAAAATCGAACAAAAAACCGGTGTGCCGGTGGTTTCCATTACCTATGACGGCACCGGCGGCAATAAAAATGACGTGGTGATTCCGTATCTGAAATATCCCCGAAAGGATCGAAAGTCCGGCAAACGAAGGGAGATACGCCGCAAAGGAGCTTAGAATACAAAAAACCCCCTTTCCGGTGAAGGAAAGGGGGGCAACAGAGGGGGCGAAGAAGAATCAGGAAGTGCGGTCGAAGACCACCCCTTGGTTTTACAGGTGACGGGCGCCCAGGTCCACATCGGCGGGCTGTCGGGAAGCCATGTCGAGTTTTTCAGGAATCTCTTTGATGAATTCCATCCAGGGCCGTCCCACCGGAAGTACGTCCCGGCCGAAGACATCCATGAAGATCACATGGGCCATCATGTACCAGGCATTGAGGGCGCAGAGGATCAGGACAAAGGCGGCCGGTTCGGTCATCTGGGGATAGCCGAAATGGGCCAGATCCAGCAGGATGAAACCGAGAAGGAGAAGGGTGAAGGTGGAGGACATGGCGCCGTGAATCTTGAGCGCGCCGACCCACATGATGGCGGTGTAGAGAGTCCAGACCACCAGAAACCAGCCGATGTCGGTGCCGCTGGATTTATAGATCCCGAAATGATTCATGAGCAGGATAAGGCAGAGGGCGATCCAGAAAGCGCCATAGGAGACGAAGGCGCTGTAGCCGAAATTGTTGCCGCATTTGAATTCCTGGTAGCCGGCGATCAATTGGGCCGCGCCGCCGAACATCAGTCCTAAAGCCACGATCGGGCCTAGTCCGCAGAGTCCCAGGTTATGAAATTGTAGGATCAGAGTGGTTAATCCGAATCCGGCCAGTCCGACTACCGCGGGATTTCCCATTTTGGTCTGTTCTGCCATGGTGTTTTACCTCCTGTTATATTGGTGTATTAAAAATAATTTTGGTTGGTCGCCTGCTGAATCCTTATAAAAAAAACAGTTTCACAGGGAGGGCGATCGAATGAACCTCATTTATTTACTGTGTGCTGTTTTATGTCTATAGAGCCCTTTATGAATATGGCAATAAAAATATGCAATACATGTGCCAAGAA
>JBEPWQ010000319.1:0-4608 GCA_041642315.1 Desulfobacteraceae bacterium
CTGGCGCACCACCTACGGCGGCATCATCCCGGCGGATTTTCTGGCCCGCCTCTCCCGAAGCGGCCGGGAAGCCGCATACGAGGCGCGGCTGTCGTTCATCACCGGTCCGACCTCGGAGTTCGCCTACGTGGCCGAAGACGGGGACCGGATCATCGGGTTCGCCTATGCCGGCCCCCGGCGAACCGGCCGGGTCGGATACCTGGGCGAAATCTATGCCCTCTACCTCTTGGAGGAATACCAGCGGCGAGGGATCGGCCAACGGCTGATCTCGGCGGTGGTGCGCCACTTTCTCTCCCACGACCTCGACTCCATGATCGTCTGGGTGCTCATCTACAATCCCGCCTGCGCCTTTTACGAGGCCCTCGGCGGCGGCATCGTGGCCCAGAGCAGCATTAATCTCGGGGGCGCCACCCTGCTCAAAATCGCCTACGGATGGGAAGACCTCCGCACCATTGCCCTGCCCGTCCGGACCTGATCGCAGCCGACGGCCGCGTTTGTCGGCGTTATCCGACCGCTCCGCTCGGTATGGGGACCCGTTCCTCCGATAGGAATTCTTTCTCCTTGCGATTATTCAAATCATCTCTAAATTATAAGTAACGGTCCGACACAGGACCACCCTCGATTCATCCCGATAATCCGTCAATTCTCAACGCCGCTCTAAAAACCCCAACCCACTCCCGTTTCGGGATTCTCTCCTCAAGGAGGGGACGAAATGGACCCAACGGATCTCAACCGGGTGCTGCAATGGCGCGCCAGCGAACGGTTTGCCGGCGTGGTGATATGCCCCCCCGAAGCGGGGCTTTCTGGAACACGCCGGCAGCACCGGTCTTCAAGGCGATTGGCTATATGCCGGCGGCACCGTGGGCGGGGCCTGGGCGCTATGCCCTGCGGTGAAGCCGTGAATCCCGCTTCGCGTGGCATATTTTTGCATATTTCTCTTGACAGTTAATAAAACGCCACCTATTTTTCCGGCGATTAGATTCAGAAAAAAAGCGGCATCTTTTCTCGAAAAAACCACACACTTCTACCGGAAGGAATTCTCCAATGAGAGCCCGAACAGCGACCCTTATCACGGCTATTCTCATGATGGTGGCTCCATCCGCCTCTATTTTCGCCCAGCCGGAAGGGGCGGACAACCGGTTTCGAGTTCAGACCTTCTACACCGCCGACGCCGATCTCGATGTGGCCGGGAACACCGGTTCGCTTGCGGTATTCGGAGGGCAGGCGGACCTGGAATTCGGGTGGCTGAGGGCCGATTACATCTATCGCCAGTATGAATGGAGCGGTGTGGACCGGCTGCCTTTCGGCGACGGCGCATCCGACCCGTGGGAGGAACTCCATAAAGCGGCGGTGGGAATTTCCCACGACGACATGTGGTCTGAAACGTGGGGGTATTTTTTTGCAGCGGAGGTGAGCACCGCCTTTGAGGAAGAAATGGACGACAGCTTCGGGGCCCGGGGTTGGGGCGGATTTATCTACCGCATGCCGGGCTGGAATCTCGGGTTCCGCCTGGGGGCGCTCTATGACTGGAACGAGGTCAAATCCACCGTCTTGCCGATCCTCGGCATCGCCTGGAAAAACCCCGGAGTGAAGGGGTTTTCCGCCATGGTCGGGATTCCGCTGACCGCGGTCACCTACCGGTTTTCAGCGCAATGGGCGGTTCAGGCCGGCATGGCCTTTGATTCGGACACCTTTCGGCTGGCGGACGACAGCCCGGTCTCCCCCGAGGGATACCTGGAAACCCAAGACATCGGCGGCGAAATCGCGCTTCTGTACACTCTCTCCGAAACCCTTCGGCTGCGAGTGGCCGGCGGCGGCTTTTTCGACCGAAGCCTCACCATTTACGACCCCGACGGCAACAACGGGGAGGAATACGACATCGACCCCGGCGCTTTCGGCCGGGTGGCACTGTCTGTCGCCTTTTAGCCTGTTCTCGTCAAGAGCCGAAGCGGGTACTTCTCCGCCTCGGAGCGCGAATATAGCTTGGGGTTGCATCCGCCTTTTCTGCGTTTTATCCTTTGCAATGTCTGCAATCTACCGTCCAGCCCTTGTTCTATGGATCGTCTTCTTTTCCGGCGGATGCGGTTTCACCGTCATTCCCCCGCCCGCCCCCGCCGATCCGGCCGCTGTGTTCCTTCTCGACCATGGCCGGCACGCCAGCCTGGTTCTGCCGGTCAACAGCGGAATGGTCCGATACGCATACGGCGACTGGGGCTGGTACGTCCTGCGGCAAACCGGCATTGCCCAGGGCAGCCGGGCCCTGTTCCGGCCCACTCCGGCCGGTCTGGGCAGAAAAAAGCTGGATGCCTCCACGACCCCCGCGTTGGTGCGCCGGACCGTGCAGGTGCCGATCGAACATCTCTACCCGCTGTCGGCTGAAGCGGGGAAGGTGACCCGTCTGAGAAACCGACTCGAGAAGATTTTCACGGAAGCAGAAGACGGCGCCCGCTACAACCCCGCCTTCGACCTGGAGTTCGTCCGACATCCCGAGCCTTATTCACTGAACCACAACAGCAACACGGTAGTCGCCGATTGGCTTCGGGAGATCGGGATGGAAATTCGAGGGGATGGGCCGATGTCGCGGTGGAAGATAGCATCGGAACCGTAATCGAAAGCGGCACTCAGCAGGAAAAAGTCAACCCTGCACCACCCACCCCGGCGGCTGCAACCGCCCCCCGCTCACATCCCGCATTCGAACCCCGGCAGCCGATTCGCAAAGGGTTCCGAAGGCATCGAACAGGGCCATATCGAAAACCAATAGCGTCGGATCGGGATTCACCGGTTTCACCACCGCCTGGTAGATCTCCCCAGGCTGAGTGGGAACCAAAACCCGTCGATGGAACAACCCGACCGGGAAAGCGACCACGCCGGCATATCGCTGACTCCAGGCGCAGGCGGCTTGGAAGGCGGCATCCAGCGGAAAGGGGGAACCGAGGGGACCGGTTGAAATGGAATGCGATGCGGCACGGACCTCGGCCACGGCGCCGGATTCGGACAGCCGGACCCGGTCTATTATGTTTTGAAAGGCTGGGCCGAAGGGCACCAGCTCCTGATAGAGGCGGTCGGAAGCGATCTCGAATTCATCCGCCGTAAGATCCGGGGATGGCGATTCGGTGGGGTTGTCGGTGCCGCCAAGCTTCCCGAAGCAGAGGGTCACATGAATTTTGGTGCGGGTGATATCGGCTTTGGGGGCGCGGGTGCGGGTGATCAGGCGGGCTTCGACCCGGCCGTCCGGCAGCTGCCGAAGCTCGTTGACAGCGGAAATCGTCTCCGCTTCCGGCGGAATGAAGAGGAACTTATCGAACCGGGCTTCGCTGACCGAGCGGACGTCCAGATCGGGGAAGGCCTTCCGGGTCGATTCGGCAAGCACCTGCATCGCCTCCACCGCCGGGAAAACCGCCTTCCCCTGAAACCGATGGTCCCGAAGGCAGGGAAAGACCGGGAGGGTCGGTGTGAGACGCCGGGGGTCGGCTATTTCGGAAAATTCTCCCATAGGCAGACGGTTTTTTCGTCGACTCCCACCGGACGGCCGGCGCCGTTGGTGGCGCAGTGGCGGGTAAACCCTTTGCAGACCAGCTCGCCGGTATCGCCGTGGGTGATGATGTAGTCGAACCGCAGCCGGACCCGCTCGAGATCGGCCGGCCGGGTGTGGATGTACATCGGGTCGTCATAGCGCAGCGGACTGAAATAGTCGATGCCCACCTGAATGATCGGGTAGACGAAGCCGCTCTCCTCGATTTCACGGTAGGAATAGGCCGCATCCCGCATCAGGGTGGCCCGGCCCACCTCGAAAAACCGCAGGTAATTGGCGTGGTACACCACCTGGGACCGGTCGGTGTCGGCGTAGAGGGTTCGGTAGCGGCACCGGTGCCAGGTCAGGCCGTCGGTCCGGTCCCGCACATAGCGGTCGTCATCGGGCAGGATTTCCGGCAGAAACGGCTGGGGCCTCATTTTATCCGATTCCGAAAGCCTACACCCCTCGGAAGATCAGACAGCAGTTGGTGCCGCCGAATCCGAAGGCGTTGGAGAGGAAGAGATCATAGGATTGCCGCCGGGCCGCATTGGGGACCACGTCCACATCGGCCAGGGCCGGATCGGGAAGGTGGTTCACCGTGGGCAAAATGATTCCCTGATTCATTCCCTCGATGGACAGGGCCGCTTCGATGGCGGCGGATGCCCCGAGGGTATGGCCGATCTGGGATTTGTTGGAGGAGAGGGGGATCCGCGCCAGAGCCGGTCCGAAAATGGTCCGAAGGCACTCGATTTCGGTCTTGTCCCCTTTGGGGGTGGAGGTGCCGTGGGCATTGATGTAGTTGATGTCGCCGGGGTCCACCTCGGCGTCCGCAATCGCTTCCCGAATCGCCCGGATGATCGTCTCGGGATTGGGAAGGGTGAAGTGGTGGGCGTCGGATGTCCATCCGATCCCCAGGACCTCGGCGTTGGGCGTTAACCCCCAGGCGGAGAGCATTTCTTCGGCGGCGAGCACCAGCACCCCGCCGCCCTCGGAGAGGACCATCCCCTTGCGGTCGATGCTGAACGGCCGGGAGGCCCGGGCCGGATCGGAATAGGCCCGGTCCCCTTCCACCACCTTGATGGTGGCGTTCATGT
>JBEPWQ010000320.1:0-4594 GCA_041642315.1 Desulfobacteraceae bacterium
GTTCGAATCAGCTCGGCCGGAGGGCCCTGGTCGATCACCCGGCCCCGGTCCATGATCACGATCTCGTCGCAAAGGTACTGGGCCTCTTCCATGTAGTGGGTGGTGAGAATGAGGGTCTTGCCCGCCTGCTTGATCTCCTGGATGATGTCCCAGAGGTTCCGCCGGGCCTGGGGATCGAGGCCGGTGGAGGGTTCGTCCAGAAAGAGCAGGTCGGGGTCGTTGATCAGGGCCATGGCCAGCAGAAGGCGCTGCTTCTGCCCCCCGGAGATGCGGTGATTGTACTGGTCCATCACCTCCTCCAACTGACACATCTTTGCAAGGCGGTCGATGTCGGCGGTATGGCGGTAGAGCTGTTGAAAAGTCTGCAGGGTCTCCCGCACGGTCATGAAGGAGAGGAGCGTGGTGTGCTGGAACTGGATGCCGATGGCTTCCCGAAAGTCGGGGGTGCGGGATTTCCCCCGGTAGAGAATTCGGCCCGAGGTCGGCGGGACGATCCCCTCGACCACCTCGATGGTGGTGGTCTTGCCGGCGCCGTTGGGCCCCAGAAGCCCGAAGCAGGTGCCGGATTCGATGCCGAAGCTGATGCCGTCCACTGCGGTGACCGTCTTGTAGTCTTTGACGAGGTCCACCACTTCCAGCAGATGCGGCATCTAGGTTCCGTCCGATTGTAACGCGTCAACTGCGGCCGCAAAGGATCTGCCCGCCGCATAGGCTTCCTCCAGGTAGCCGGGGTGCTTGTCCACATCCCCCTCGAAATCGAGCCCCCGATAGAGGAGGGAGCGCCAGAGTTTCATGTCCAGCACGTCGAAAAAATACCGCACCGTCAGGAGCGCCCCGTCAAAAAGCTTTTTCCCCTGGGTGGCGCCCACCGAAATGAAAAGCCCCAGCCGCTTCGGCTCCCGCTCTTTGAATGGGACCTGATCGATCCAGTATTTCTTGACCCAGAGCGACTGGCACCGGTCCATCATGATTTTGGTGTGGGCGCTGACGGTATAAAAAAAAATGGGCGAGGCGAGGATCAGCCCCTTGGCGGCCAGAAGCCGGTCGTATAAATGCTGGAAATCATCCTGAATGGCGCACCGGCCGTCGGCCTTGCATTTGTAGATCTCCAGGCAGGGGGACATCTTGAGGTCCCGAAGAACGAACTCCTCCACCGAGGCCCCGGCGTCCCGGGCCCCTTCCACGGACCGGCGCATCAGCGTTGTGGTGTTGCCCTGGCGACGGGGGCTTCCGTAAACCGCGACGATGTCCTTCATCTGAATTCTCCGTAGGGAACCATGTCCCGTTCGCTTCGTTTTTTTGCCGGTGCCGGACATCGCACCGCCGCTTACTTGCGGGGCATCAGGGTCTGGTAGGCTTCCTGAATCTCTTTGAATCGATCCTCCGCCAGAGCCTGAAAATCCTCCCCGAGGTGGGTGACCTTATCGGGATGATACTTGCTGGCCAGCTCCCGGTAGGCATGTTTGATCTCTTCGGAAGACGCCCCGGGACGAACCCCCAGCACCGAATAGGGATCCTTCTTTCCGGAAGAGGGCGGCGGCTGGGGGCGGGCCTGTTCCTGCCGGGCCCCGAAGCCGCCCGCGGCCTCCTGCTCGGTGCGCCATCGATAATAACCCCCTTCGCGCCCCTGTTGACGGGTGCGATAGGTGGTCTGTTGGCCCTCCTGTTCTTTCGTCATGCGGCGGACATAGAGAAACCAGTAGAGGAGGGCCCACACCCCCAGGTCGTCCAGCCACCCCAGGCCGACAATAAAATCGGGCAGAAGGTCAAAGGGAAACAGGGTATATACAAGGCCGAGCACAATCAGTAAAAGTCTCATGGGCACCTCGTCAGATGGGCGAATTCATCCTGAATCACCCGGTAGAGGTCATGGCCGATGGCCAGCCCCAGGTCGATGAACCGGGGCCCGTAAATCCGGCCGGTATGGGAGCGGAAAGTCTCTTTGACGCGGGAGATCCGTTCCATACCCTTGGGGTATTCTTCAATGAATCGGGGCAGCGGTATTTGTGCGGAGATCACCATTTTCCAGACGGTATCTGCGAAATTGTCGGGACCCCACCGGAATTTGTCGGCGTCGTAGAGGCAGTTCGAGACCAGCTGCCCTTCGGCGGTGTTGACCGGCACCCGGTCCTGAAACGCCTCGTGGTCCTGGATGGCCTGGCAGATATCGCCGATTTCGTCCGGGCAAAGGGCATGGGCTTCCAACCTCTTCTGAGCGAAGCAAGCCCCGGCGGCGGCATGATCCGCCTCCATCCGCCGAATGTCATGGAGCAGCCCCGCACACTGGACCACCCGCATGCGGTTTCGCAGGTACGCCTCGGAAAACCCGGCCCGCCGGCATTCGACGCAGATCAGTGCGCCGGCATCCAGGCTCACCTTGACGGCATGATCGAGGCCATGGCCCAGATCATTTCGGAGTTCATCCATGACCCATCGTCTGAGGTCCCGGACCACCGGATCAAAATCAAAACAGTGTTTGGAAAGTGCGTTGGCTTCCGGATGGTCGATGTAAAAATCCGGGGAGGGATACCGGGCGACGATCTGGCGGGCATGCCCGCGGATGTGGAGGTATGTCCGGGTTATATCTTCCGAAGGACTCAATGGGATCTGTCACCCAAAACAGACGGGGGCGATGATGGTCCACCGCCCCCGGAATGTCCGCTGAATCGGGTCAGAGCGGGGTCAGGAACTGAAATCGGCCATTTCAAACGGATACCCGCACACCTTCCACCGGCCGTTTTCCTTGACCAGTACCAGGTCGGCATCCACATGCCGGGTTTCGTCCTCCCCCTTCCAGAAGAAGGAACGAAGGGGCGTTTTGGCTTCGCCGGTGACCCGAACGATGGCCGAATCACTGGTCTGCTCCAAGGTTTCGGTATCCCCGTGGTAGAGCTTTTCCTTGACGAACATCCCCAGATCATACCCGCGGGCTTCGGCTTCCCGCCGGGCCTCGTAGATGTATTGGTCCACGATGTTGATGTTGCCTGCCATCCGGCTTTCGTCGCAGAACCGTTCCGCCAGGGTGTCTCGGTCATAGACAAGATAGGCTTCGGTGAATTCAAGGGCCGCTTTGCTCGGGGAGTCAGCAATATCGGCAAAGACAAACATCACCTGAGCAAGAACACCGATCAGAAAAACCAGCCCCAACGAGACGACCATTTTGTACTTCGTCATTTGCCCGCTCTCCTTTCACACCTTCTTCTGAGAATCCAATTGAAATGACTATAAAAACCGCTCCACAGGTTATAAAAACCCAGGTACATTTCGAATCCCAGATACCATGGAACGGGAGATTATACAAGGATAAAAACAGCTCTAACAGCTCTACCGCCTCTGATACCCTTTTAACCAGACCCCGATGATGATCAGTTCCACGAAGGCGTCGAGCAGGTAAATCAGGGAGATTCTCCCCTGCAGCGCATAAATGATATCGACCGCCGCCAATGCCAGCGCATTTCCGACGGCAAGCATCAGGATCTCCAGACTGAACCGCCTTCGCAATGCTGCCGTGAGAAATACCGCCCCGGAAACGATCAGCATGGCGCCCACCGTTTTTACGAGCCAGAGATCCGTCTTGGGGCCGGTGACCGCCTGAAAGGTGTCGATGCTCACCAGAGACCAGAGCCCCGTGATGATATAAAAGAGCCCCTGGGCCGTGGCAACCTGGGTCAGCAGTCTATTGGAACGGGGATTCTCCATAATGCTTCTCCCGGCGGAATACCTTTCTCTAAATTATTTATTTATCCCGAAACAACCCGGCGCACCAACAAGAAAAACCAAGACTATCGATTTCAAATCCCAAATACGCACTTCAGATACAGGCCCTTGGCTGTTATTGCAATATAAACTTGAACTATTGTCCGAATGCTTTTAAGGTATACCGATGAGCTTTGAGGTCATCGGGAAAATTGAAGCAGTGGAGACAATCGCTGTCGGTGGAAATATACGGGATATCGTGAGACTTCAAAGGCAATTTGGCGCTGCCCGGTGGCGCAAGTTGAAAGGAATTGCAAATATTCGCCTTCAAAGCGGCAGAATCTGCAAAGCAGAAATTCACTGGTATGAAGCGCATGGGATCGGAACCAAAAAGATGAAAATCAAAAGAATTTTAGGATAGCATAAAATGGACCTTCACAACGAATCCATCTTCGTCCTTTGCCTGGAAAATAAAGGGTGCGATGATCTCGAAAAACGAAAAGTCTACCGCATCATCCCGGATGAGTCCGCATCCAAAGAAGGTTATGTCCGAATCATAGATGAGTCCGAGGAAGATTACCTATATCCGGAATCCTATTTTGTCCGAATCCAACTCCCGGAAAAAGCCAGAGCCGCCTTGGCTGCAGAGATCAATCGATAGAAAAACGCCCGACGAAACCGATCCGCCGGGCGCTGCATCTTTAAAGCACCGGCTGAACCGGCACCATTCTGCTTACCAATGGACGGTAAATTGCCGCCCCTTGAAAATTCCCGCTACTTCATCATCTTCACCTCAAACGGCCACCCCACGATGCCGCCCTCGATGAATCGGACCCGGTCGAAACCGGCGGCATTCAGAATCCGCTGGGCCTCGTAGCCGCGCATGCTCACCTTGCAG
>JBEPWQ010000321.1:0-4581 GCA_041642315.1 Desulfobacteraceae bacterium
AACGGGTGCGGGACATCCGGTTGGCGGTCTGCATCAGCGCATAGGTCTCTCGGGCGTGGAGATCGAGCCCCATGAGCAGCAGCGCCTCTTCGCGGTCGATCCCCACGAAATCAGACCCTTTTTTCAGAATATCATCTATGTTGGGTGAAATATTCAGGTTCATGGCAATCGGTACCCCTTCGTTGACAGGTTGATTGTGGAATGGAAAAGGACCGGAGTCCCTTGTTTAAAAAAAAGCATTCAGGTTCAAAACAGCCGTTTATACCTCGGGCTTTTTCCGTTCGTCGAAAAAAACCTGCTCTCCTGACACCGCAGCCCGTACTTTTCTCCGTGGGGTTACAACAAGGATTCGAGATCCTTGATCAGCTTCCGAACGGCATCTAAGTCGAGATCCAGTTCGATTTTGCCGCCGCCGGGGTGAGACAGGGAAAGGGTGCCGCCGTTTTGGCGCTTTTGAACCGTCCATCGGCTTTCCCGAGGAAGTCGTACCGATGCATCCAGAAATTCAGAAGGTTCAAATTCCGCAATCTGAATCAGAACCCCAAAGGCATCCCGGGGATGGATAAACAGCTCTTTCCAGGCCGGGTTTTCGTTATTGAACCCGAAATAGGGAATGCCGTTTTCCTCCAGCACAGATTTGGCCTGCTGAATATCCGGTGTTTCAAAAGTCAGATGATGGACACCGCCGGGTCTCTCCTTTAGAAATCCCTCCAGAAAACTGCCGGGTCCGGCCGGGTTCAGAACCTCGAGTCGGGAAAGGTCGCCCAGGGACAGAATTTCCCATCTGAAATTCAGTTTGTCGTCGGTTCGTGAGGTACCGGGCACCGCGCCCAAAACCCGGGTGAAAAAACGGATCGCTTGGTTATAGTCATTTACCGCAACGGCGACATGGTCAAGTCGAGAAATCATAGGGCTCCTTTCTACAGTAGGTGCGGGGCCTCCCATTGGAGGCAAATCATTCACCGTATTGATTTTTCTATTGCCGTGTTCAAAAAGCTCCTGTAACAGACGTCTGAAAACTCGGAAAAAACGAAATTTTTCAATAAATACATGATAAGGGGGAATCGATGCGCATTCAAGAAAAGATTAAAAAGGACTTGATGATCGCCATGAAAGAGAAGGATGAAGAAAGAAAGTCGATCCTTCGGGTGGTGATGGGCGAATTCGGCCGAGCCGAAACAAAGGAGGTATCCGATGAGGAAGCCATCAAAATTTTAAAAAAGCTGGTGAAATCGGAAAGGGAGACGATGGAGAGAACCGGCGATGCCGGGGAATCCCGCTTTGTGGCGGTGGTCGAGTCTTATTTGCCCCAAATGGCCACCGAAGCGGAAATCAGACACTGGATCGAGACCAACATCGACTTTTCAAAATACAAAAACAAGATGCAGGCCATGCGGGACATCATGGGCCATTTCGGGTTGAGCGCGGACGGCACTCAGGTGAAGGAAATTCTTCAGAAGCTGGAATGATGTAAATAAGAGGCGGACCCGCCGTCCGCTTCTCATTCGGAGAGGATGTCATTCGGCCGCTGCTCCGGTGTCAGCGAGCGAATAATCATAATGACCTGTTTTTGAAGCCTGTCCATTTGCGTGTTAAGATCATCGATCTGTTTTTGTTGATCCACAATCACCTCGTTCAGCTCATCGATTGTCTTTTCATTAAATGCCGCCTTGGCTTCCAGATTGATGATTCGATCTTCCATTTTCCCTCCTATTTCGGTCTGATCATTTCCACTCGTTTTCTTGACCATTCACTTTCTCCGTTCAGACTTTCATAACATTAGGTATAAGAAGTGTCGGAGAATCGTCAAGAGTAAACGGCAACCCGACCATTGGCGGATTTCGATTCGGCCGACCGCTTCGGTCCGGATCAGATCGGCTTTCACCGGCTGAACCCGGGCACTCGACGCAGGCGGCTGCGAACGGCGGCGCAGACGGCCCGCTTTTTCGATGCCCAGCGGCCGTGCGTTTGACCCGGAAATCCGCCGGCGCCGGTGATGGGGGGGCTTTTTTCAGACATGGGCTTGCAAATATGGTCCAGAAGTCCGATACTACAAGAGGCGTGGACAGTCGCTCCGTCCCTTTATTCGATCGTATTCAAATGAAACGCCGGAAGTGTCATCAGAAATCAATAATCGATCATTATCCTACAACATGTATAGAGGTCAATGAAAAGAACTTGTAAGGAAACGCCTATGGCCAATAGAAAACGGTCTTTGAACCATGTATCGGGTTGCCTGCTCGGCGGTGCCGTGGGAGACGCACTAGGCGCCCCGGTGGAGTTTATGTCGCTGAAGGAGATTCAACATCGATTCGGCCCGGAGGGAATTTCGGAGTACGCGATCGCCTACGGGCGAAAAGGGGCCATTACCGATGACACCCAGATGACCCTGTTTACGGCCGAGGGACTGATCCTGTCTCAGGTCCGGGGAGGAGATTTGAAAGCCTACCAGGTTCCGCCGTTTGTATATCAGGCCTATCTGCGGTGGCTTTCCACCCAGCAGGCGGTCCATTTCGAACACCTGGTGCGAAAATACGGCTCCTGCGCCATGGTGGACGGCCTTCTCATCGCCAAAAAGGAGCTCTATTCGAGAAGAGCGCCCGGCAATACCTGCCTGTCGGCGCTGATGAGCGGCCGCATGGGAACGGTGGAAGACCCGATCAACGACAGCAAGGGGTGCGGCGGGGTCATGCGGGTGGCCCCGGTGGGATATTTTGTCAAACCCGAGGCGGTATTTGAAACCGCCTGCGAAATCGCCGCCATTACCCACGGCCATCCCGCCGGATACCTGGCGGCCGGCTGCCTGGCCAGGATCATCTCACGGATTTCCTACGGGGCGGACCTTTTGACCGCGATCGATACTACCGTCGAGATTCTGAAGACCTGGCCTTTCCATTCCGAATGCATGGAAGCGATTATATCGGCCCGCCAGGCGTGGCAAAACGGGCCTCGATCCTTTCGAACGGTGGAAAAACTGGGCCGGGGATGGATCGCCGAAGAGGCTCTGGCCATTGGCCTTTACGCGGCTCTGGCAGCCGAAGGCGACTTCGAGCGAGGGGTTCGACTGGCGGTCAACCACGGCGGAGATTCGGACAGCACCGGCCTCCTCGCCGGCCAGATTCTCGGAGCCCTGCTCGGGGCGGAAGCCATTCCGGATAAATATCGGATGGGGCTGGAGCTTTTCGGACTCATCGAAGAGATCTCCGGAGATCTGCACCAGCGAATGGCCGACCGGGATTGAGATCATCAAGCGGATTTTCGCTGACCGGTTCAGCTCGGTTCAGGTGCTATGGAATCGGTGTTGCTCAGAAAAAGATACATGGCCCGGGATTCCGGAGCCAGCGGACCGTCCGGGTTTTCAGCCAATAATTCAAGCCGTTGAACCGCTTTCTTCCTGTTCCCCTGCCAAAGATCGATCATGGCAAGCTTGTAGCGGCTTTTTTTCCCTTCAGCAGTGGTGGGATAACCGGCCAGCGTCGCCGCAAAGGCCAGTTTCGCCCGATCCAGGTTCCCCAGTCCGACATGGGCCTTGGCGATAAAATATTGGGCCCGGCCGGCATACCGGCCTGCGGGGTGCTTGGCCAGATAGGTGTTCAGCATGGGAATGGCTTCTTCATACACCCCCTCGGTCACCAGGGCCCTTCCCTCGATGAAAGGCCCGGCGATCCGTTCATTGTTCCAGAAGAAGATCACTCCGGCCGTCAGCAAAAGGATGATAATCGCTTGGTAGACATAGCGTTTCACGGCACCCTCCCATGCGTCCGGTTATAAAAGGGTCACATTGTATTTTCGCACGTAATCGATCGGATTGTAAGATTGTTTGGCCTTGCGAAGCCCTTCGTCTCCGAGATCCTGCTCCCGGTTGACGATTTTATACCCGTTGCCTGCGGCAAGATGCATCTGGTTGATGGCCTGATAAATCCCCTTGTAATCGAGAAGGCCCTTTTCAAAATGGATGAGCAGGGTTTCCGGATTCACCTCTTCCGACACACTAAAGGCGACCACCTCGCCGTTGATCAGAATCGCACCCCCGGAAATCTTCCTTAAGACTTCCCAATCCTTGAAGACCCGCTGAATGGCCCGGTTTTCCGCGGCCAGCGGGGGCACCTCTTCGCAGTCCCGCCATTCGCACCAGCTGTCCTGCATGTCCAGGGCTTTTTGAACCAGCTCCGGTGTCAAAGGACTGTATTCGAAATCATAGTTGCGAAGAAATTGATTCAGAAGGTTTTTCTTTTTGTGGAATTTATTTCCCGAAAGATTGACCAGTTCGGGAACCGAGTAGAGGTAATCCCAGTGCTCTTCGGCTTCCTCGGCTTGAATCCGGTCTCCGAGCGCCGCCCGCCAAAGGCGGAGCAAAGATTCCGGAATTCGAATAAAGTCGGTCTTCTCGGGAAAAAGGCGATTCAGCCGATCCTGCCAGTCGATCTCTTCCCAGGGACCCAAGGGGCCCCAGTACATCCTTTGGGCCCGAGTCTGACGCAGCCAGATCAGCCCTTCGGACCAGGCCCACTCGAGGCCGTACTCAGGCCCCCATCCCCAGATATTGATGAAGCTGTAATCCGACGCCTCCCAGGGGCTTTG
>JBEPWQ010000322.1:0-4562 GCA_041642315.1 Desulfobacteraceae bacterium
GTTATGGGTTATGGGTTATGGGTTATAGGTTATGGGTTATGGGTTATGGGTTATGGGTTATGGGTTATGGGTTATGGGTTATGGGTTGGAGATCTTGACTTTATGAGACTTCCGAGCATTTTTCCGATTTCGACACATTTTTTTTCAAGAGTGGAAAAGATTTCCTTGTTGAGATATCCGATTTCGTGAGCAACCTCCATTTGCGTCATCAGTTCAGCCAGGGATCCTTTCGCAATAAAAAGGAAACGAACTGAATCCTTGTTCGAACCACGCTCGTCACCTTCCGCTATATTGCTGGGGATGCTCACAGCAGATCGTCTCATTTGATCCCTGAGTGCGTAATCACGATTGAAATAGCCCATTCCGGTAATCCGATAGACTTCAACAGCCAGATCTTTAGATTTTTTCCAGACAGTTAAATTCTTGAATCCACTTGTCATAGATCACCCGGTTTTCGAGTAAGGGGTGTAAACAAAGGCGATCTGCAAATGACGGAAACCAGGAATTCTGATCCTATAACCCATGACCCATCGCCCATTACCTCGTCATGTAAACAACCGCGTCAATTCATCCACCTCGAACCGGGGCCACGCGACTTCGGTGCCTTCCTGAAGGGCTTCGATGCCGGTGCCTTCTTCCAGGACCTCTCCGATCACCGTCACCTCAATGCCGGCCTCGAAGAGGGCGCGGATGAGGTCTTTCGTATGGTTTTCCCGGCAGCAGATCAGAAGGCTTCCGGAGCCGATCAGGCCCAGGGGCTGGATGTCCAGAAGCCGGCACAGGGCCGCGGTCTGGGGAAACACCGGAATGGATTCCATCCGCACCCGAATCCGATGACCGCCGGCCTCGCTCAGTTCCGCCAGTGCGGTGGCCAGCCCCCCCTCGGTGACATCGTGCATGGCGCTGGTCCCGGGGTTTTCGGCGGCGATCCGGGCCTCGTCGATCACCCCGATCCGGTCGAGCAGGCCCCGGCACCAGGCGATCTCCTCCTCCGGAATTCCCAACCCGGCCAGCCGGTCTTCGAATTCCCGGGCGATGATGGTGGTCCCCTCCACCGCCACCCCCTTGGTGAGCAGCACCCGGTCTTCAGGGCGCATGTCCCGTTTATCCACCAGTTTCGATCGGGCCACCGTACCGGCCAGGGTGCCGCTCACCACCGGCCGGGTCACCGCGTCGGTGATCTCGGTATGACCGCCGCACAGGGTGATGGACCACCGTCGGCAGACCGTTTCCAGGTCCCGCAGCACCGAAAAGATCTCCGCGGGCGTGAACCCGGGAGGGAAAAGAAGGGTCGTGAGAAACCACCGGGGCACCGCCCCGGCGGTGGCCAGATCATTGGCGTTGATCATCACCGCATAGTGGCCGATGGCATCGGTGACAAAGGTGATCGGGTCCGATTTCAAAATCAGCACCTCCTCTTCCTGCACATCCACCGCCGCCGTATCCTCCCCGATGCCCGGATGAATGATCACCGAGGAATCGGCGAAATCGAAGGCCTCCAGGTATCGTTTCAGAAGGTCGTTGGGAAATTTTCCGGCGGGCAGCGGCAGGTACAGTCGAATGAGATCCTGAAGCTCCGCAAGGGTGGAGACGGTATGGTCGCTGTCCTCCGCCGTCATCATCCCGGTGTCCAGAAAGACGGTTGTGGCCCCGGCCCGGTTGCCGGCCTCCACATCAAAAGCGAAATCCCCCACCACCAGCATTTCCGAAGGCGCGATCTCCAGCCGCCGGGCCGCCAGTCGTATCCCCTCGGGGCTCGGCTTGGGCGAGACCGGATCATCCCGGGAGATGATGATATCGAAGTCGGCCTCGGAGAATGATTCAAAATTCTCCAGCGCCCGGATCACCGACTGAAGCCGGTTCCGGGTGATGATCCCCAGCTTCAGCCCCTTCGATCGCAGGTACCGCAGCAAATCTTCCGCACCGATGTTGGCGATGGAATCGGCCGCAGCCGTCAGTTCGAACTTTTCCAGTTCGCGGTGGATCCGCTCCTGCTCTGCGGCATCCGCCACCTCGTCGATATACTCCAGAACCGGGGTCTCTTCGGGGCAGCCCACCGCCCGTTTGATTCGGCTAAAATCCAGCGCCCCCGGGTGGGTCAGGGTGCCGTCGAAATCGAACAATACCGCTTTGATTCTGCTGTTTTTCATGGTGCGTCGGGTCCTCGCATGAATGAAACCACTATCCCGATCCCGCATACCACCGCGCCTGCGCGCATGGCATTCCGGAAGGCCGCCATAAAGATCGGCTCGTATTCGGGTCGATACTCTGAAAAAAGAATGCCGCCGCTCTGGTGAAAAAAGACCATGTTGAAAATGGTGCCGGCCAGGGCGATCCCCAGCACCATGCCCAGATTTCGAACCGTGGCCACTGTGCCGGCCGCAATCCCCATGAATCGGACCGGCACCGCGCCCATTGCCGCCGCATTGTTGGGGGCGGTAAAGAGGGCGGTTCCGGCGCCGGCCAGCGCCAGTCGCCAGGCGATGTCTATTTTGGGCAGCGTCGGGGAAATATTGGAGAGCAGATAGAGCGAGAGGGTGACAATGGCCATCCCCAGCGTACAGAGCATTCGGGAACCGATCCGGTCGGACAGGGATCCTGAAATCGGCGCAAAGACAAATAAAAAAACGAACAGGGTCACCATGAGGTAGCCGGCCTGGTTCTCCGAAAAGCCCCGGGGATGCATCAGATAAAACGGCATCATAAAGACGATGGTGAACAGCCCGGCAAACAGAATCATGGCCGCCGCCACCGGCAAAGTAAAGAGCCGAATCTTGAGCAGCGACGGCGAAATGATCGGATGGTCCACATGAAATTCCTTCCAGACCAGTCCCGCGGCCGAGAGGACCGCCACCCCCGCCAGAATCAGAATGGTGGGGCTGGCATACCCGTCTTTATAGCCGTGGGTGACCACATACAGAAAGGTGCCGGTACTGAGCGCCAGCAGGAAGGCGCCGGCCGCATCGAACCGCTCGGGCCGTTTCCTGTCCGAAGGACTGCCTCGAAGCAGCACAGCGGCGGCGATCGCCGTCAGGATGCCGATGGGTATGTTGATATAGAAAATGGTCTGCCAGTTGAATACATGAAGAATGAACCCGCCCAGGGCCGGCCCCACCGTCAGCCCGGAGGCCACCACCGCGCCGATCATGCCCATGGCCCGGCCCCGCTCCGAAGCCGGAAATGCTTCCACCACGATGGCCTGGGTGCAGGACATGATCATGGCCGCGCCCAGCCCCTGAAAGGCCCGTGCCGCAATCAGCCAGCCCGCCTCCCGGGCCAGCCCGCAAAACAGCGAGCCCGCCGAAAAAACAAGCAGCCCCCGGGTGTAGACCCACCGCCGCCCCCGAATGTCGCTGAGCCGGCCGAAGCTGAGCAGCAAAGAGGAGATCGTCAGCAGATAGACCAGCATCACCCACTCGATGGTGGCCAGGGGCGCCTGAAGATCGGCCATTATGGCCGGCAGCGCGATGTTGACGATGGATCCGTCGAGGGTGGACATAAAGACCCCCACCGCCACCACCGCAAAGGTGAGCCATTTGTCGCGCACCCCCTGCGTCTTTGAAAATGTCGGAATACCTGAAATCGAAAAAATTCCTAAATTTAGAGGTTATGGGTTGTGGGTTATAGGCGATGGCCCCTTCCTGTTTCCCGTCGCCTATCCATAAAAGAAAACCGGGCAAATGGCAATACTCGAATCCGAATAGGCGCCCTCAATATTCTATAATATTCTATTATAATCCTTGAAATCTAGTCTTGTTTTCTATAGGAATCGGAACGTACGGTTTGCTTCCAACCACACCTCAATGACTGCGGGGATTTGCGTATGGCCAGATATTCACTGAACCCGGATGAAACGCGGTTCCTGATGGAACTGTTCGAAAAGATCGAAGGGATGACCGCCGGGTCGACCTCCATGTACGAAATCGGCTCGTCCATAGGGCTGGAAAGAGAGGATGCCCGCCAGATCGCAGAAAACCTGATGAGCGAAGGGTTGATCGAAATCCGCACCCTTTCCGGCGGCATCGCCATGACCGAAGACGGCATCGAAGCCGCCAGAGAACTGGGTGCGGGCAAAGGGGGCGATACCCGGTCCCGCCTCCCCGATGGACCGGTCCTGGACGGGCCGGGTCGAGAAGCGGTGGAAGCGCTGAGCGCCTTTTTAAAGGTCCATACCGGAGAACTGCAACTGGCATTCGATCCCCTGGCCGAGCTGATGGCCGACCTTCGCACCATCGACGCCCAGCTCGCCTCGCCCCGACCCAAAACCGCCGTAATTCGGGCCTGTTTCGAGTCGATACGAGGGGTGCTGGAAGCGACCCGGGCCGGAGAGGAGCTGGCGAGGGTCAATCAGTTGTTGGGCAATAAATCGTGAGCCGCTTACATCCCATCGCCCAATAGCCTATTACCTATTACCTATAACCTATTACCTATTACCTATCAGTGATGTCCGGTTAGGTTTTTGCATGAAATTATAAAAATTTTAAGGAGTTAATGCAATTTTTTACTTGACAAGCAGCCAATAATGTGAATGCGCGCAAAATTTGTTATTTCTCATAACTTTA
>JBEPWQ010000323.1:0-4559 GCA_041642315.1 Desulfobacteraceae bacterium
TTCGGAATCCGGCGGGTGAAGAATGAAAATACTGTTGACCAACGACGACGGCATTTATGCCCCCGGACTGTGGGCACTTTATAAACGGTTCAGCCAGGATCATTCGGTGACGGTGGTGGCGCCGGAACATGAACGAAGCGCGGTGGGCCACGGCATCACCCTCTACCGCCCCCTTCGCTCTCGAAGGATCACCGTCAACGGCGGATGGAAGGGGTATGGGGTGGATGGGAAGCCCGCCGACTGCATCAAACTGGGCCTGATCGAGATCCTGAAAGAAAAACCCGACCTGGTGGTTTCAGGCATCAATCCCGGCGCCAATGTGGGGGTGAGCATCAACTACTCAGGAACGGTTGCGGCTGCCCGCGAGGCGGCGCTTTTCGGGCTTCCGGCGATCGCCGTTTCCATCAACGGATACGAGGTCGACAACTATGAGGATGCGGCCCTGTTTACCGAAAAACTGGCCCTGAACGTCAAAAAAAATGGGCTCCCTTTCGGAACGGTGTTGAATGTGAATCTGCCGAATATTCCCCTGCGAAAGACGGCCGGGGTGCGAATCGTCCGGCAGGGTATCGATGTCCTCTCCGAAGAATATTATGAAAAGCGGGTCGATCCCCGAAACCGTGCATATCACTGGCTGGGAAGCGACAGCAGAATCTTCGGGGAAGATCTCAACATCGATGGAGACGCCCTCTGCCACAATTATATTATCATTAGCCCCCTGAGGTGCGATATGACCGATTACGACGCCCTGGAGGAACTGAAAAGGTGGGAATTGGATCATTGATGGATCGAAAAAAGCAGTTTGTCAACATGCTCTGCGCCGGAGATTCGATCGATGATATTTTCGTGCTGGCGGAAAAAAGCATCGGCCGGAAAAAGAACGGAGACAGTTTTCTGAGCTTCAGTTTCGTAGACCGAACCGGCGACATAAAAGGGGTTGCCTGGGACAATGTGGAAAAGATCAACGGAGCGGCCCTGTCCGGGGCATTTGTCCGGGTGACCGGAGCCGTCTCCGAATACAGGGGCGGTCTTCAGTTGACGGTCAAAGGACTGGTTTGCTGCGACAGCGATGCAGTCGATCCCACCGACTTTCTGCCGGTCACCACCCGGAATCCCGACCAGATGTTCGACCGGTTGAAGCGGACGGTCACCGAGAACATTCAAGACATTCACATCAAGCGCCTGCTGGATTCTTTCTGGGCGGATGAGGAATTTGTCCGTTGCTTCAAAACCGCACCGGCGGCCAAGAAAATGCATCATGCCTACATCGGCGGACTTCTGGAGCATACCCTTTCCATGACGGTTCTGGCCAAGGAGATCGCCAAACACTACAGCGGGGTCAACCTGGATCTTCTGCTGGCCGGCGCCATTCTTCACGATATCGGCAAGACCCGAGAGCTGGAGTATCGGTTCGCCATCGGGTATTCGGATGAAGGAAAGCTGCTGACCCACATCGTGATCGGGTGCGCCATGATCGAGGACAAGATTCGGGAACTGGCGGGATTCCCCCCGGAGACCGCCATGCTGGTCAAGCACATGGTGGTGAGCCACCACGGCAGCCGGGAGTTCGGATCTCCGGAACCGCCGAGGCTGATAGAAGCGGTCCTCTTGAACCAGATCGACGATATCGACGCAAAAATGAACGGCATCCGGGAATTCATCGCCGGAGAAGACCCGAACGAGCCATGGACTTCCTACAACCGCATGCTGGGCCGGCACCTGTATCGCGGAAAACCGCCGGAAGAACCTTCCGAGTAGCCGACGAAACCTATGTTCATCACCTTCGAAGGTATCGAGGGGTCGGGAAAGACGACCCAGATCCGGGCTGTTGCAAAAGCCCTGGCTCAAGACGGGATCTCCTGCCGGGTGACCCGGGAACCGGGGGGCACCGACATCGGGGCGCAGATTCGAGCCATTCTGCTCCATCCCGAAAACAAGGGCCTGGTTCACAAGGCCGAGTTGCTGATGTACATGGCCGACCGGGTGCAGCACATCGAGACGGTGGTCCGCCCGGCCCTAAACCGCGGAGAGATCGTTCTCTGCGATCGTTATGTAGACGCCACCTTGGCCTACCAGGGATATGGACGGGGCATGAATGTCGATCTGCTTTGCAATCTGCATCGGCTGCTTTTGGACGATTTCAAACCGGATATTACCTTTTTGCTGGATCTATCCCCTGAAATCGGCCTCTCCCGGGCCTGGCGCCGAATCGGTGCCGACGGTGAAGAGGCGGAACAAACGCGGTTTGAGGAAGAGGCCCCGGGTTTTCATGAGCGGGTGCGAGACGGGTATATGGCGCTGGCCCGGCGGGAGCCGGAGCGGTTTTGTATCGTTGACGCCGCGCCGGATCCAGCCACCATTCAGGAAGCGATTCTGGAAATCATCAACGGAAGATTTCACCCATGACCCATTCGATTTTAGACGCTATCGGCAATACCCCGCTGGTGGAGATTCGCCGCCTCAACCCCAACCCCCGGGTCCGAATTCTGGCCAAGCTGGAATATATGAATCCGGGCGGGTCGATCAAGGATCGGGCCGCCTATTACATGATTCGGGCCGGTGAGGAATCCGGGGAGCTGACTCCGGACAAGACGGTAATCGAAGCCACCAGCGGCAATACCGGCATCGGTCTGGCCCTGGTCTGCGCCGTCAAGGGATACAGGCTGCTGCTGGCCATGTCGGAGTCGGCCAGCATCGAGCGGCGGAAAATTCTTCAGGCCCGTGGTGCCGAGATTCTTCTCACCCCTGGCCATATGGGGACCGATGGTGCCATCGAAGAGGTCTACCGGCTGGCCCGGGAAAACCCGGGCGACTATTTCATGGCCGACCAGTACAACACCGAAGCCAACTGGAGGGCCCATTATTACGGCACCGGCCCGGAGATCTGGTCCCAGACCGGGGGACGGATCACCAAGCTGGTGGCCACCATGGGAACCACCGGAACGCTGATGGGTCTGTCCCGGCGGCTCAAGCAATACAATCCGGAGATTGAAATCATCGGGGTGGAGCCTTACCTCGGCCACAGGCTTCAAGGCCTCAAGAACATGAAAGAGGCCTATGAGCCGGGTCTTTTCGAAAAAAACCGCCTGAACAAGAAGGTCAATATCGACGATGAGGAGGCCTTTGAAATGACCCGGCGGCTGGCCAAGGAGGAAGGGCTTTTCGTGGGAATGTCCAGCGGGGCGGCCATGGTGATCGCGGCCAAGGAGGCCGAAGCCATGGAGGAGGGGGTCATCGTGACCATTTTTCCCGACGGCGGAGAGCGGTATCTGAGCACCGACCTTTTTACCGTGCGGGACACCGTGGCCATGAAGCTTTTCAACACCCTGAGCCGCGCCAAGGAGACCTTTGAACCCCTGGTGCCGGGAAAGGTGTCGGTCTACTCCTGCGGGCCCACCGCCCATGCCCGGCTTCACCCCGGCGAGTGGCGTCGGTTCGTCTTTTCGGATCTGCTGTGCCGGTATCTCGAATACCGGGGCTATGATGTCACCCATGTGATGAACATTACCGACCTGGACGACAAGACCATCAACGGATCGGCCGGCGCCGGTATGGAACTGTCGGAATTCACGCAGGGCTACATCGATGCCTTTCGAAAGGACTTGGCGGTGTTGGGGGTGAAACCGGCGGACCGATATCCCCGGGCCAGCGAACACGTGGAGGAGATGGTGGCCCTGGCCGAAAAGCTGGTCCGCAAGGGGTTCGCCTATGAAAAGCTGCGGTCGCTCTATTTTGATATCTCCCGGTTTTCCGATTACGGCAGCCTTTCCGGCGTCGATCTGGAAAAGATCCGGGTGGGCTCCACTGTGGATCTGGACGAATATGAAAAAGAGAATCCCCGGGATTTCACCCTGTTCAAACGGTGTCGGCTCACCGAATTGAAGCGGGGGCTTTATACCAGCACCGATTGGGGCAACGTCCGGCCCTCCTGGCACATCCAGTGTGCGGCCATGTCCATGAAATATCTGGGGGAGAGCTTCGATATTCACACCAGCGGCCGGGAATTGGTTTTTCCCCACCATGAGAATGAAATCGCCATCGCCCAGGCCCTCACCGGAAAACCCCTGGCCCGGTTCTGGCTGCACTGCGATCGGGTCCTTGAAAACGGGAAAAAGCTCGATTTAAACCGGCCCGGCATGACCCTGAATGATTTGCTGGATCGGCACTATACCGGGCGGGAGGTCCGATTCTGGCTTTTGTCCTCTCACTACCGAAAACCGGTTCGATTTTCGAGCCGAAGTCTGGATGCGGCCCGGCGGGCCCTCGGCCGGTTGGACGCCTGCCTGAGAGCCCTGCGGGAACTCGAATCGGGGACCCCTTATGCGGAACTGGACCAGCTTCTGTACGACATTCGGCAGGGGTTTATCACCACCATGGACGACGACCTCAACATTTCGGCGGCCATCGCCTCTCTGTTCAAGAACGTCAAACGGATCAACTCGCTGATCCTCTCCGGAGGGCTGGATCGGGCCGACGCTGAAAAAATCACTTCGGCCTTCCGCCAGATCGACCGGGTGCTCAACGTGTTCGATTTCGGCGAAGGACTCGAAGATCCCGAA
>JBEPWQ010000324.1:0-4556 GCA_041642315.1 Desulfobacteraceae bacterium
TAATGATGTAAATGCAGATATTGGTATCGAGCATATACATTAGAATTCGTCTTCCCGTTCCTGAGGCGGGCCGTCGATTCGTTCGGACATGAAATCCTCCGTCGGCCGGGTTCCTTCTTCAAAAAAGTCCCGCCAGCTTCGGGGTTTGGGGGTCAGGATTACGCGATCGTCTTCCCGGTGAATCCAGACCTCATCTCCCTCGAACCGAAATGCTTTGGGCAGTCGAACCGCCTGGCTTCGGCCGTTCATAAATAACTTTGCTGTTTTCGGGGCCATGACAACCTCCTTTCGATCTATACCATTGATATATATTTAAGGGGGGTTTGTCAAGGTGGTATTCGGTAGGCACATCCGACCGGTCAGTTTCTGAAAATCGGGGCGGCCGGTCACCGTTTCCACCGGTCCCACCACCCGGGGGCTTCCGTTCGCGAGCAACACCAGGGTGTCGGCCAGGTTCAGGATTTCATCCACCGAGTGGCTGACGTAGAGGATAGGGATGTTCAACTCACGCGGAAGCCGGGCAATGAAAGGGAGCACCTCGGCCTTTCGGGCCGCATCCAGAGAGGCCAAGGGCTCGTCCATGAGCAGGAGGTCCGGACTGGTGAGCAGGGCCCGGCCGATGGCCACCCGCTGCTTCTCCCCGCCGGAAAGTTTGGCCGGGTGGCGGTCGAGAAGGGGTTCGATCCCCAGAAGATCGACCACCTGGTCGAGGGTCACGTACCGGCGGTCGACCGGAATCCGTTTCATGCCGTAGGTGAGATTGGATCGGACCGACAGGTGCGGAAAGAGGCGGCCGTCCTGAAAGACGTAACCGAAGCGCCGTTTTTCGGGCGGAATGTCGATTTTGCGCTCGGCGTCGAACACCGGTCGGCCGTTGACTCGGATATGGCCGGCCTGGGGCCGGATCAGACCAGCCACCATATTGATGACCGAGGTTTTTCCGGCGCCCGACCGGCCGAACAGGGCGGTCACCCCGGCATCGTTGATCTGAAAGGCGGCGTCCACCGTAAAATCCCCCTGGACCCGTTTGACGTGGATATCCAGCATGGCTATCCCGCCAATCGCCGTGCCAGCCGCCGGGAGAGCGCCTCCGAGGCGATCAGGGCCAGAAAGGCGACCGCCACCGAGATGAGGCAGAGCCGCAGGGCCCCGGCCTCGCCGCCCGGCATCTGGGTCAGGGTGAAGAGGGCCAGGGGCAGGGTGCGGGTCTCCCCCGGGATGTTGGAGACAAAGGTGATGGTGGCCCCGAATTCGCTGAGGCTGCGGGCAAAGGCGAGGATTACGCCGGTGATGATTCCCGGAAGAATCAGGGGCAGGGTTACGGTGAAAAAGACCCGCACCGGCCCGGCCCCCAGGGTGCGGGCCGCCGCCTCCAACCCCTGGTCGACCCCCTCGATGGAGAGCCGCACCGCCCGAACCAGCAGGGGAAAGGCCATTACCGCCGCGGCCAGGGCCGCTCCCTTCCAGTTGAAGGCGAAGGTGATCCCCAGGACCTCATGAAGCCATCCCCCGATGACCCCTTTTCGGCCCAGGAAAATCAATAGAAAATAACCGGTTACCACCGGGGGCAGGACCAGGGGCAGATGAACCAGGCCGTCCGCCACCGATTTGCCCGGAAACCGCTTTCGGGCCAGGACCCAGGCGGCCAGAATCCCCGGAGGAAGGCTCCCCGCCACCGACCATGCCGAGACCTTGAGGCTGAGCAGGAGCGCTTCCCATTCCAGGGGCGTGAGCGCAAACCCCTCCATCAACGGACCGAAAACCCATATCTTTCGAAAACCGCCCGGGCCTCCGGGGATTTCATGAATTCGAGGAAGGACTTGGCCGCAGGAGAGGCTTTTCCGGCGACCGCGGCGATCGGATAGGTGATCTTCGGGTGGGAATCTTCGGGAAAGACCCCCACCACGCGGACCTTGTCGGAGACGTTCGCATCCGTGGCATAGACCAGCCCCAGGGGCGTCTCTTCCCGCGCCACCAGGGCCAGGGCCGCGTGCACGTCTTTGGACCGGGCCACCCTCGAGGCGATCCGGTCCCAGGCCCCGAGGCTCTGAAGCGCCTGCTTGCCGTAAATTCCCGCCGGTACATGGTCGGGATCACCCATTGCGATCCGGTTTTCCATCAACAGTTCGGCCAGGGGTTCGCCCATGCCGGGGACCACGTCGACGGAGACGATGTCGCCGTTCACCGGAGCGATGAGGACGATTCGGTTGCCCAGCAGATCGAAGCGGGTGCCGGGCTCGATCATCTTCTGTTCTTCCAGGTAATCCATCCACTTGGGATTGGCCGACAGGTAGATATCGGCGGGTGCTTCCTGCTCGATCTGTTTGGCCAGTGTGGAAGAAGAGGCGAACGAGGGTCTGAAGCGGCCCAGGCCCTTTTCCGTGAACATCTTGCCGATCTCGGTGACGGCGTTTGTGGTGGAGGCGGCGGCGAATACGGTGACGGTTTCCGGGTCTGCGGCGGAAGCAGGGTGAGAAAACCGGGTCAGCACAATGGCGATCAACAGCAAAAGCGGGATCAGACGATGGGAAGCACGATAGTTGTTCATGGATATCTCCTTCTGTTATTCGGTGGTCAGGTGCCTGCCGGTTCAACACTGTCTTGAACTGTGATCATCTGATTCCCTTGATGGCTTTGATGAGTGCCGGCCCTGATTTGAATGCCGATTGCAATCATTGGCTGTCAGGTTCATCAGATGAATCACAGTTCAGACAAGTGGTCGCAAATTCGCTCACCTGTCGGCATCTCGGGTCGGTGTCATTTCCACATGGGAGTCTGCACCATACATTAAGTATTTTCTAAACGTCAATATGTATTTTTAAAACGTCAAATACAGGTTTGGGAATCGACAATTCCCCGGGAATCGGTTATACTGGTTCCATGGCATCGCAAGATCACGACGGCATCATCTGTCTTCTCAAACGCATGCGCCGGGAAAAGGGGTTGACCCAGACCGAACTGGGCAAGTCGGTCGGCCTCAAGCGCCAGGCGATCTATGATATGGAAAGCGGCCGGTATCTGCCCAATACGGCGGTGGCCCTTCGCCTGGCCCGGGTGCTGGGGTGCCGGGTGGAAGACCTCTTCGCGGAGGAATCCACCGAATCGGTTCGCCCGGTGACCCTGATCGAATCGGCGGAGAGCGAGTCGCGAATCGGGGTGACCCGGGTGCGGGGTCGTTTGGTGGGATATCCTCTGGAAGGCCGGTTTTCCCTCAATGAAGGGTTCCGGACGGCCGGCGGACTGCTCGAACCCGAGGGGAAAGGGGTTCGCCTGCTTCAGCCCGAGGAACAACTCTCCCGGACCGCTCTGCTGCTGGGGTGCGATCCCGCCTTTCCCATCCTGAGCGGCCATGTGGACCGGGCCCCGGGTGACGTGCGGCTCGACTGCCGGTTCGCCTCCAGCCACCGGGCCCTGGAAATTCTTGCGGCCGGCGGGGCCCACCTGGCCGGCACCCACCTCCATAATACCGGCTCCGGCGAGGCCAATACCGAGCTGGCCCGAAAGGCCCTGGGCAACAGCAGCGGCCTGGTGGTCGCCTTTGCCCGCTTCGAGGAGGGGCTGATGGTCGCCCGGGGTAACCCCTTGGGGATTCGTTCCGTGGCCGATCTGGCCGGGGTGGAGGTTCAGCTGGTCAACCGGGAGCCCGGGGCGGCCCTGCGGGTGCTCCTGGATGACTGTCTGGAGCGTACCGGCATTCCAGGCCATGCCGTCAAAGGGTACGACGCCCTGGTCAAAAATCACACCGAAGGGGCCCAGAGGGTGGCCTACGGCATGGCCGACGCTTCTTTAGGTCTGCGGGCCGTCGCCAAAGCCTGCGGGCTCGATTTTGTCACCATCTCCCTGGTCCGCTGCGATCTGGTCATTCCAGGCGACCTTCTGGAGCACCCGGCCGTAAAGGTGGTGCTGGATGTCCTTCAATCCCGCGCCCTGCGGGAAGAACTGAGGGCCCTGCCCGGATACGAATCCTCCTGCACCGGCAAGGTGATCGCCGAGTTTTGATTTCGACCGTTTCTGAACCTGGATTCGCCTGACTTTTCGAATGACCCGGATGTCCGGAGCCATTCCAGCCATGGGTAAAATCGGTGGAGGGGAGCGCCTTTTTTAATCATTGACATCGGAGCCCTGTTTCGTTAACTATGCCTGCTTTGATGAGTAACGACATCGGCGCGACCCTGAGTTGTGCCTGTAAACGGGGTGACACCTTCATGAAAGCCGGAATTCTCAACCAGCTTACATCCGCTTCGGACGTGGTTTCCGGGGAAGCCCTCAGCGCAGTCCTGGGCACCTCCCGGGTGACGGTGTGGAAGCATATTCAGAAGCTTCAGGAAATGGGCTACGAGATCGAATCCACACCCAAAGGGTATCGGCTCCTGAGTTCACCGGATGTGCCCTATCCCTGGGAGATGGGCGGCCGGGAAACGACCGTCCACTATTATCCCGAAACCACCTCCACCATGGACATCGCCCGGGAAATGGCCCGAAAGGGCTGCCCCGGCTTCACCACGGTGGTGGCCGGGCGTCAGACAAAAGGCCGGGGGCGGTTGGCGCGGCGCTGG
>JBEPWQ010000325.1:0-4552 GCA_041642315.1 Desulfobacteraceae bacterium
GTGGTGGGGCTTTTCCGCCCTGAACGAAGCCGATTTCAAGATTCAGCACGAGGGCGAAGACAAAGACGTGGAGTTGGGCGCGGTGCTCTGGGTGGAATTTCAGAAATCCAAAACGAAAAAGTAGAGGTTTCCGGGCGCTTCATGAGAAAGCGCCCGGTCTGCTTGGAGAAAAGACATGCACATTTCCGAAGGGGTTCTCTCCGGGCCGGTGCTGGCATCGGGGGCGGTCCTGGCCGCGGTCGGCACGGCGGTGGGGCTCAAGCAGCTCGATTACGACCGTATTCCGCGGGCCGCCATACTCTCCGCCGCGTTTTTCGTAGCCTCGCTGGTCCATGTGCCCATCGGGTTGTCCAGCGTTCATCTGATTTTGAACGGCATCGTGGGGCTGCTTCTGGGGTGGGCGGCCTTTCCGGCCATTCTGGTGGCCCTGGTGCTTCAGGGGGTATTGTTTCAGTTCGGCGGCATCACTACACTGGGAGTCAACACCTTGATTATGGCCGCGCCGGCGGTGATCTGCCATTATCTGTTCGGTCCGCTGCTTTCCCGGAAGCCTGCCCTGGCCGCCGCCGGCGCTTTTGCAACCGGTTTCCTGTCGGTTCTGCTGGGCGGCGCGGTATTGGCTTTGGCCCTGATGTTCACCAAAGAAGGCTTTTTCGAGGTGGCCTCGGCCGTGATCATCGCCCACATTCCGGTCATGGTCATCGAAGGGGTGGTCACCGCCTTCTGCGTCTCTTTTCTGAAAAAGGTTCAGCCCGAGCTGCTGCCCGGGTTTACCCAAGGCGTTTAAGTGGAGTTTCAAATGCGATTTCGACATACGACACCATACATTTTTCAGCGAAATCCGCTGGCTCAGGTGATTCTACCTTGCGTTCTGGTCCTTCTTCTGGCCGGACCGGCCTCGGGCCACAATGTGACCGTCTTCGCCTGGGTCGAGGGGGATACGGTGTATGGCGAAACCAAATTCAGCGGAGGCCGGCCGGCCATGGACGCCGAGATCGTGGTGACCGGCCCGGAGGGGAATCAGCTACTCACCACCCGCACCGATGATCAGGGAGAATTTTCCTTCAAGGTTCCCCAGAAATCAGAACTAAAAATTCGATTGATGGCCGGCACAGGTCATCAGGGCGACTGGACCATTCGGGCGGAAGAGATCGGCGCGGCGGATGAAGCGGAACCCGGCCCTTCCCTGCCTGGGCCGTTTCCGGCAGCCGCTTCCCCCGAGCCGGCCTCCGCAGATAAAACGGATTCGAATGCCTCGATCGTTGTATCCCCGGAGGTGCTGCAATCCATGATGGAAACCGCGATGGACAAAAAGCTGAAGCCGATCCTTGCTATGCTGGCCGATGCGCATGATCCCGGCCCGAGTGTCACCGAAATCATCGGCGGCATCGGCTACATCTTCGGTCTGATGGGGATCGGCATGTATTTCCATGCCCGCCGAAAACTCGATCAGGCGTCCCGGCCATGATTCGGGAACCGTTTGCCGGCGGCGATTCCGCCGTTCACCGAATGGACCCCCGGGTGCGGATCTTCTTCGCCACCCTGTTTTCGGTGGTGACGGCCCTCTCTTACCGATTTTCAAGCCTGACGGCGGCCCTGCTCCTGTCATTATTTCTGACTGCGGCGGCCCGGCTCAACATTTTGGCGGTACTGCGGCGGCTGGCGGTGGTCTGGGGATTTCTGGTCTTTTTGTGGCTGATCCTGCCGCTCACCTTCGGTGGAGAGGTTCTTTACCGGTTCGGTCCGCTGGCCTTCTCTCGTCCCGGCGTTATCCTGGCGGCCCAGATCACCCTCAAATCCCATGCCATTCTGCTGGCCTTGATCGCCCTGGTGGCCACCATGAATTCGGCCACCCTCGGCTATGTGCTCGACTTTTTTCACCTGCCGCCGAAGCTCGTCTATCTGCTCCTGCTCACCTACCGGTACATCTTCGTCATCGAACAGGAATACATGCGGCTGTCCCGGGCCGCCCGGCTCCGCAGCTTTCAGCCTCGGACCCGTCTGCATACCTACCGGACCTATGCCTACCTGGTGGGGATGCTGTTCGTGCGGGCCGCGGCCCGCGCCGACCGGGTCTACAAGGCCATGCGGTGCCGCGGATTTCAGGGTAGGATCTATTGTCTTCACTCCTTTGCGGTCACCCGGCCGGACTGGATCTGGACCGGGCTGCTCGGTGCCTGGATCGTTTGCCTGGCGGTACTCGAATGGTCGCCGGCACCGCTCTTTTGATTCTCCAAGGATATCTATGATGCATGCATTCACCCCGCCCCGCATCCCCGCGCTGATTCGTCTGGACGGAATCAACTTCGGTTATGCAGGAAGACGGCCCATCCTGGACAGCCTCGATTTTCAACTCCATCCCGGGGAACGGGTAGGGCTGTTGGGTCCCAACGGCAGCGGAAAGACCACCCTGTTTCACATCATCATGGGATTGATGCGTCCGCAGTCGGGCACCATCGAACTGTTCGGAAAGCAGGTGGTGAAAGAAAAGGAATTTCGGGAGTTTTATTCCAGGATCGGCCTCCTGTTTCAGGACGCCGACGACCAGCTCTTCAGCCCCACCGTGCTGGAGGATGTGGCCTTCGGGCCGCTGAATCTCGGAAAATCAAAGCAAGAGGCCGTGGACATCGCCCGGAAGACCCTGGCCGAACTGGGACTGGACGGGTTTGAAGACCGCATCACCCATAAGCTCTCCGGCGGGGAAAAACGGCTGGTCTCCCTGGCTACCGTTTTGGCCATGGATCCGGAAGTGCTCCTGCTGGACGAACCCAGCACCGGCCTCGATACCCGAACCAAGCAGACCTTGGTGGATGTGCTCGGCCGCATGAATCTCTCTTATATCATCATCTCCCATGAGGGGGATTTTATGGAAGAGGTCGCCGACATCATATACACCATGGAAGAGGGCCGGCTCAATCGGGCCGAATACATTCACAGCCATGTGCATGCACATCCCCATGCGGGGCATGATCACTGAATAGAAAAGGCCCGCCGAAGCGGGCCTTTAAAAGGGAAATACGGGTCGAGCTATTTCAGCTTGACCTCCTTTTGGAACTCCCACAGGCCGTGGATGTTGCAATAGGACGTTGATACGAGGGTGCCCGCTTGTTTGGTCTTCATGGTGCAGGTTACGGAGTGGTTGGTATAGACGGGTCCGGTGTCGGGGCCGTCGGTGGATGCTCCGTGGGCGGTGAATTCGAAGTTTCCGACCTGATAGGGAAACTTGCCGCCTTCGGGTTTGAAGTAGAGTTGAATCCATTGGATGTGATGTTCGGTGGTATTGGGATGGGCCACTTCCTTGCCCAGGGTCACCTTGACATCAAACATCTCATCGGCCGCGACTTGGTCCGGACACTCGATCACGGGCACGTGCTTTTCCGATTTCCAGTCCGCGGTTTGATATAATTCTCCGATTTTTGGCATGTAATATCCTCCTTTGGTATGTCGGTTTGCTGTATCCTTTGGAATAGTCCGCCTGAAGGGGCTTCCTATATTTCCCTTGTTCTCACGTTTATAAACGGATTCCCCACGCATGCACAATACCGGTTTTTATGTATTTTCCATTACCGCCCTTCTGGGAAAGCCGAGGTAATAAAATAGAACGGTAGAGCGGAAAGGATGAAAAAAAAGAGTACTCGGCTTTTTCAGGAAAATTCGGTTTGACAATTTCATTTCCGTAAAATATGATATTCATATATTACAGAGAGAGGGAAAAATGGAGAAACGCATATCTGCAACTCAGGCGGTAAGGGAATTTTCTGAAGTTCTCAATTCAATCAAATTTAATGGCGTTCACTATATTATCGAAAGAAGCGGAAAACCGGTGGCAAAGATGAAACCTGTAGATGATAAACCGGTCATTAAAACGTTGGGAGAGCTGTGCGATTTATTGGAAAAATTGCCTCGATTAAATGAAGAATTAAACGCCTATGCCTCAGATCTCGAC
Organism: Desulfobacteraceae bacterium; assembly: GCA_041642315.1. Classification (GTDB taxonomy): domain Bacteria; phylum Desulfobacterota; class Desulfobacteria; order Desulfobacterales; family Desulfococcaceae; genus JAABSQ01. The sequence goes on from JBEPWQ010000325.1 coordinate 3,947, forward strand.
GAAATTCTGAAAGACCAGCCGCCAATGACAGCCGAGGACCCATGGGCGTAATTCTCGATACCAGTGTTCTGATTGAAGCGGAAAGGCAGGGATCTCAAATCCAACAGTTTGCGGAAAACCGGAAAGAAGAGGTTTTCGGCCTGAGTGTTATTTCGGCTTCCGAACTCCTGCATGGTATCCATCGGGCCGATTCCATCAAAAGGCGTTTGAAAAGAAGTGCATTTGTCGAAAAAGTAATCGAGCTGTTCCCGATCTATCCTTTCGAAATTTCCGCAGCCCGGATATATGCAGAACTATGGTCCGACCTCAGCAAAAAAGGACTTCAGATCGGGGCTCACGATCTTATCATCGGTTCAACCGCTCTTTCTCTCGGGTTTTCAGTGGCCACTTACAATAAAAGGCATTTCGAAAGAATCGAAGGTCTTCAAATAGAAACGATTCCTTCTTGATACCAACGGGTTTTTGCCTTGGCACTCTTGGCGGGCTTCCCGGAACTCGATTGCGGCGGGCCGGCCACCTTTACGGATTTACGACAAATCCCTCTTTCACAGCTGCCTCTTTCAGACGGTCGTCAAAGCAGATTATCCGCTATCGAGTCGGATCTTC
>JBEPWQ010000326.1:0-4546 GCA_041642315.1 Desulfobacteraceae bacterium
AGTCGAAATTTCCCCCCACGATACCCAGGTATTCATCGGCGATCGTCAGCGCATTTTTTCTGGCCCAGTCCCGCCCTTTTTTGCCGAAAAGGGTGAAGGAGACATCGACATCTCCTTCCACCTGTTCATTCAGGAATTTTTTGGCCCTATCGGTCAGGTTAATATTAAACCCACCGCACAGCCCTCTGTCGGAGGTCGTCAATACGATGTGGATTTTTCTCACTTCCTCCCGCGGCACCAGCAGGGGATTGGCTTCTTCACCGGTTTTTCCCGCAAGGCTGCCGAGCACCTCGGCGAACTTCGCGGCGTAAGGACGAAAAGCATCCATACTGCCTTGAGCGCCCCGCAACCTGGATGCGGCCACCATGTTCATGGCCTTTGTGATCTGCTTCGTCTTTTTAACACCGGAGATCTTGTTTTTGACATCCTTCAATGTTGCCATATCACTCAGCCTCTTCTATTTGATTGTATCCTTGAATTCCTCATCATATTCGCTCAAGGCTTTCTTCATCAGGTTGTCCAGCTCGTCATTGATCTCTTGTTTTTCCGCAAGGTCTTTGTAAATCTGAGGATATCGCTCTTCAATAAAAGGATACAGACCGGCTTCATACTTGGCAAGCACCTCCACCGGATACTTATCCAGGAACCCTCGGGTTCCCGCATATAGAATGGAGACCTGCTTTTCCATGGAAAGCGGCTGATACTGCGGCTGCTTCAGAATCTCCACCAGACGGGCTCCGCGGGTCAACTGCCGCTGTGTCGACTTGTCCAGGTCGCTGCCGAAGGCGGCGAACGCTTCCAGTTCCCGGTACTGGGCAAGATCCAGCCGCAAAGTCCCGGCCACCTGCTTCATGGCCTTCACCTGGGCCGCACCTCCGACTCGGCTGACGGAAAGCCCGACGTTGATGGCCGGTCGAACGCCGGCAAAGAACAGGTTGGGCTCGAGATAGATCTGTCCGTCGGTGATGGAGATCACGTTGGTCGGAATGTAGGCGGAGACGTCCCCGGCTTGGGTTTCGATGATGGGCAAGGCGGTCAGAGAACCCGCGCCCAGTTCATCGTTCAGTTTCGCGGATCGCTCCAGGAGGCGGGAGTGGTTGTAGAAAATGTCGCCGGGATAGGCTTCCCGTCCCGGAGGACGTCTCAGAAGCAGAGAAACCTGGCGGTAGGCGGCGGCCTGCTTGGAAAGGTCGTCGTAGACGATCAGGGCATGCTGGCCCTTGTCTCTGAAGTATTCCCCCATGGCGCATCCGGTATAGGGCGCGATGTACTGAAGGGTGGCCGGGTCACTGGCGCAGGCCGCGACCACGGTGGTGTATTCCATGGCGCCGTTCTTTTCCAAAACATCCACAACCTGAGCGACGGTGGATTTTTTCTGCCCGCAGGCCACGTAGACACAGAATACATCGGTGTTTTTCTGGGCAAGAATGGCGTCCACGGCACAGGCGGTTTTTCCGATCTGACGGTCGCCGATGATCAGTTCCCGCTGCCCCTTGCCGACCGGGGTCATGGCGTCGACCGCCTTCAGCCCGGTATAACAGGGCTCATGCACGCTTTTTCGGGCGATAACGCCGGGGGCCACCATTTCCACACGCCGGGTCTCTTTGGCTTCGACCGGTCCCTTGCCGTCGATGGGTTCGCCCACGCCGTTTACCACCCGTCCCAGAACCGGTTCTCCCACGGGAACCTCGGCGATACGGCCGGTGCGTTTGACCATGTCGCCTTCCTTGATTTCGGTGTCCTCCCCCATGATCGCGACACCGACATTGTCTTCCTCGAGGTTGAGAACGAGCCCCAGAACGCCTCCGGGAAACTCCACCAGTTCCAGTGCCATGACTTTTTCAAGGCCATAGACTCGGGAGATGCCGTCACCCACGGAGAGGACCACGCCGGTTTCACTCAGCTCTACCTTCTTGTCATAATCCGTGATCTGCTCTTTGATAATCTGACTTATTTCTTCAGCTCTTAGTTCCATTAGACACTCTCACCCCTTTTTAAAGATTCTCTCATATTTTGCAATTGCGTTCTAATGCTGCCGTCCAAAACAAGATCTCCCACCTTGGTGACGATGCCGCCGATCAAAGCGGGATCTTGTTCAACTTCAAGTTTCACATCATTCCCGGTCATCCTGGATAAGGCTTCACGAATCTTTTCAACGGTATCCGATGGAAGCTCCATGGCGGTGACCAGGGTGGCCCGTCCGACCCCCCGCAGTTCATCCGCCAATTTCTGATAAAAGTCATTGATGTGTTTCACGAACCCGAAACGACCCTTCTCGTAAATCAACAACAGGAAAGCCCTCAGAACGCCCGTGAGCTCCTGTTTGTCCATTACCGTTTCCAATACGTGTCTGCGGCCGGCGGCATCATAGAGGGGATTGGTGATCGCCTGTTCAAGAGCCGGATTCTCCGAAAGCAGGTTGGAGAAGCTTTCCAGTTCTTCCCTGTATGTCTCAGCCTGGCCATCCTCTTTACCGATCAGCAGAAGTGCCTTCGCATAACGCCTTGCAACAGCCAAATTTCTCACTATGCCACCACCTTGTCTAAGTATTCATCCACAAGTCGGTTCTGATCATCCGTCGTCACATTGGCCTTGATGATTTCCTCGGCTTTGCCCAGGGCCCGTTCAAAGATCTCTTCCTGCAATCTGCGCTTGGCCTGGTTGAACTCATGTTCGATGTTCCGTTTGGCATGTTCCTCGAGCTTTTCCGCCGAAGCTTCCGCCTCTTTTAAAATGCGGGTTTTGGCCTCTTGCCCCTGTCTTTCATATTCGGCGACGATTCTCTCGGCCTCCATTTCCAGGGCGGCCAATTTCTTGTTGTAATCGGCCAGTTCCTTTTCAGCCGATTCTTTCTTGGCCTCCAGGTCCTTCAACTGGTCTTTGATTCCCTCGATTCGAGAGCTGAGAGCCTGGGAAACCGGTTTTTTCAGCAGGAAGAAAAGGGCCAACGCCAGGACCGTAAAATTCATTACCCGATATGTATCCGTCGCCGACCATCCGGTGCCGTGTTCTCCGGCTTCGCCGTGACCTGCCTCGGCCGCTTCCCCATGGGGCGTCTCCACATGAGCGGCTTCGCCGTGCCCGCCTTCCGTCGCCCCGATTGCAAATCCGACGATTCCGAAACAAAGAAGCACCGAAATGATACCGGCCCAAATCAGATTGAGCCGGACCGTTCGGTGCATCCGGTCAAGTCCAGGATTTTTCATGAAACTGCCCTCCCTAAGATTTTTTCTCCGATATCGTTAGCAAATCTATCAACCTCTTGCAGAAGGGTTCCTTTTACCTCTTCCGCTTCCGTTTGAATTTTCCGGCGAACCTTTTCCAGTTCGGCATGGGCCTTTTCATTGATCCTGGTGATGATTTCTCTTTCCTCTTCTTCCGCAGCCTGGACGTATTTTTCTTTTTCCTTCAACCCCTTGGCTCGGGCCGCTTTAATACCTGTGTAATAGGCTTCGTCTTTTTCCTGGGCTGTTTGGGAAAATGAATCGATATCCTCCTGAAGCCCTGAAACCTTCGTCTTTCTTTGCTGCAGCATATTCCGGATTGGTCGATATAAAACCGTATTCAGGACCCAGATCAGAAACAAAAAATTGATTATCTGTATGAACAATGAACCATCCACGCTTATCATCGCCACTCCCCCATCAAAATGTTTTTGAAATCAAACAGTTCAGGAAAATATTTAAACCAACTCAAAATTGTCGACTTTGTTACATCAGCGCCGTGAATTTGTCAAAGGTTTTTTGGAAAATATTAATTTCACCCGGCCTTCTCCGGCGCTGGAAGCTGCAGCGGGGAATCGGTAAATACTTTCGATGCCATCTCCCTGGCCTTCATTCCGCATTTGCCGTTGAACGTGGCTCCGGAATCGATGGTGATCATGGGCGCGTTGATGTCCCCGTTGACACGCCCGGGAGAATAGACCTCGATCTTTTCCCTGGCATCGACGGTCCCGTTCACCTCACCCATAATGACCGCGCCGTCCACCAATATATCCGCATCAATGACCGCCTTCTCACCCACGATCACCGTTCCGTTTTCGCTGTAAATTTTTCCTTTCACGTTGCCGTCCAGGCGGATAACACCTTGAAATTCTATAGTTCCCTCGATATTGGAATTTAAACCGAGGAATGTGGATATCGATTCCGATCTCTTTTTTTTCCGCATATGGACCTCCTCAATCCACGACAAACCTGCGCATGCTGACATTCATCAGAAGACCGATGCAGATCATGATGGTCAAAACGGAGGACCCGCCGTAGCTGATCAGCGGCAAAGGCACTCCGACCACCGGCATCAATCCCATTACCATTCCCAAATTGATAAAGGCCTGCCAAAAAATGAGAGCCGTCACGCCCACGGACAAGACGATTCCGAATACATTCTTGCAATTGTAGGCGATATTGAGCCCCCTTATAATCAGCAAAAGAAAGAGAAGTTGAGTCAGAACTCCTCCCATGAACCCCCACTCCTCGGCAAAAACCGAAAAAATGAAATCGGTATGTTGCTCGGGCAGGAAGGAGAGCGTGTTTTGAGTGCCGCTTCG
>JBEPWQ010000327.1:0-4516 GCA_041642315.1 Desulfobacteraceae bacterium
CGGGCCCTGGAGGAGATCCCGCCAGGAAAGAAAATGTCAGGCATTCTCAAGTGGCTGCTGCCGATGCTGGTCCTGGTGCTGTTTGCGGCCGGATTCGTCTGGGGCGGTGCCGAGGCCGGAAAGGGGATGGCCTATTACTGGCTTCTGGCCAATGGGGTCCTGGCCGGGCTCGGGGCCCTGATCGCCCTGGCCCATCCCCTGACCATCGTCTCTTCGATTCTGGCCGCCCCGTTGACTTCCCTCAACCCGATGATCGCGGCCGGATGGGTGTCGGGATTGACCGAGGCGTTTCTGCGAAAGCCCCGGGTCAAGGATTTCGAAACTCTGACCGATGACATCGTCTCGGTCCGGGGCTTCTGGAGAAACAAGGTGACCCGGATACTTCTGGTGGTGGTCTTCACCAACCTGGGCTCCATGGTGGGCACCCTGGTGGCCATTCCGCTGATGGTGAAGGTCTTGAACTAGCCGGATTACTGCCTCACCCGGGTTGATCCGTCCGGTCCCTTGACGATTCGGACCCGGTCTCCCACCAGAAACTGGTCGTCCGCCTCCTGGACCACCGAGATGATCTGGCCGTTGTCCAGTTCCACCGTCATTTCCAGGCCGTCTCTTCGGGTCACGCCCTCTTCGGCGGCCGAACCGGCGATGCCGCCCACGATGCCGCCCAGCACGGTGGCCGCCGTTCGGCCGGAGCCGCCCCCGATGGTGTTGCCCAGGGCCGCGCCGGCCGCGCCGCCGGCGATGGTGCCTATCGGGGTCTTGGTGCCTTCGATCAGCACCTCATCCACCTCGAGTATGGTGCCGTAATAGACCGAGTGCTGGACCCGGGCCTGATCTCTGGAATAGATGCGGCCGGATTTGCTGGGGGCGCACCCCAAGATAAAAAAGACGAAAAGACCTGTGATCCACAGAATCGCCGTTGAGTTTCTGAAAAATTTCATGATCCTTTACCTCCAAAAAAAGGGGATAGGGGTTGCCGTTTCAACCCCAAAATATAAGGATGAATCGACCTGCAGGCAACCGGCGTGGGGTCAGCCCCAGACCCGGACGTGTTGCGGCCTGCAATCATCCGAGGCCCGGCCTGCAATCATCGCTCAATCCGAACCGGAATCAAATTCATTATTTAAATACGCATTTATCAAATCCTGATACTTTTGTGAAGTGTTCATATACAGGAAAATTTCTCCAGTTTAAGTACATCTACAATTCTCGTTTGAAAAAGGCAAACCTGCCGCAAGGCAGGGGCGCAAAGCTTCCGGTCCGACCTGCTTCGGACAGCGGGGCTGCCGGACGAAAGTGTGCTTTCCTAAGGGAGTGGGATTTCGCTATGCTCCCTGATAACATCTTCGGACGCAGATTCTGATCCGTTTTGACTGCTTTGTCGCTGCCGCTGATCTGAATCATTCAAAGCCGGAGATGCCCCATGAACAGAAAAATCCTTTTTTCCTATCTTTTTGCGGCCTTCTTGATCAGCGGAATTCATCTTTGCTTCTCGTCGGATATGACCTTCTTTTACGATGATCTCCATCGCCTGGTCCGGGCGGAATACGGCGACGGAACTTTCGTGGAGTATGCATATGACGACGTCGGCGGCCGGATTCAAAAAGTTTGCGACAGCCCCATCGTGCCCGGTGACACGGATGCCGGCGGAACGGTGGAACTGCGTGATGTAATCCTCGATCTGCAGATCGCCGCCGGCATGAAGCCTTCCGTGTTCATTCAAAAAGAGAGCGATGTCAACGGAGACGGTCAAATTGGTACCGAAGAGGCGATCTTCGGAATTCAAATTGTCAGCGGAACCAGGAATTGAGAATCGGAGTAGATGATGCATATATCAGCCAAAGGATTCAGCGTTTCTTTCGTTCGGCATTGGATTTTTGGGGTGGTTTTTACGACAGCCGTTCTTTTTTCGGCTGCCGCGGCTTTTTCCGGCATTACGGAGCTGGAATGCAGCTATCGAGTGGAGGTGGATAGTAACGGCTTGTTTCGGACAGACCAAGCCCGCCTCGGCTTGGATCCGGACGGAACGACTCGTCACCGAACCTGGGCCGAATTCGACATTTCATCATTGAACGGACAAACCGTCACCGGCGTCGGGTTTCGCGTCTTCAACGACTGGGCCGGTACCGGCATTACATCCCTTCGCTACAGCGGAATTCAGCCCTCCTCCAGCCCGTCGAGCCTGAACAGCGAGCATACCTACGCCAACAAGTACGGGGGGTTTTCCTGGACAATCCACCCGGGGGATGCCTGGAGCCCGAGCGAGACCGATTTCTTCCGCCCGGATTGGAGCGCCTGGACCCGGTCGAACGGCAATACCCTTATTGAGGATCTTCAAACCCACATCGATGCAGGCAAAACCTGGTTTGCGGTGCAATTTGACTGTTTCAACTGTACAAACCGGGTCAATCTTCGATTTCCAGAGCCCGAGGATGCGTTTTCCTGGTCCATCGTCATGGAAATCGAAACCGCCGAACAGGTGGCGCTGGCCAAAGAAAAAAATTTCGGCGCCTGTGTCTCCTGCCCCGACTGCCCCACGGCCGGCAACCCGATCAACTTCGCCACCGGCAACAAATACGAAGCCGAGGTTGATCTGGATCTGTCCGGCCCGGGGCTTCCCCTGCGCTTTGTCCGGTATTACAACAGCCAGAGAGAACAGGACGGATTTTTGGGCTACGGATGGACCGGGTCGTTTTCAGAAGCCCTCACCATTGAAACGGGTAAAATCATTCTTCGGGAGGCTGACGGCCGTGAGATCCATTTTCCAGAGGACGGCACCGGCACGTTCAATTCCGAGGCCGACCGGGTCCGCACCATCACCCCGGAGACCGGCGGTTACCTGCTCACCGAGCCGGATGGCAAAACCCTCTCGTTTAATCCTGCCGGAAGGCTCCTCCAAATCGCCGACCGAAACGGCAACACCCAAACCGTCACCTATGATGCAAACGGCCGGATCGCCTCCGTGGCCGACAATTTCGGCCGGCAGCTGACCTTTACCCCCGACATCGACGGCCGCCTGGCCACCCTGACCACCCCCGCCGGAGACTTCGACTACACCTACGCCGACGCAAACCTGACCATAGTGACCAAACCGGACACCACCACCCGGGAATACCGATATGAAGACGCGAATGATCCGCACAATCTGACAGGCATCGTCAATGAAAACCAGGTTCTGTACGCCCGGTTCACTTATGGCGATCAGGACCGGGCCACCGGGTCCGAATACATCGACCGCTCTCACGGCGCAGACATCACCTACAACAGCGATCTGACCCGCCAGGTCACCGACGGCCGCGGCAACACGACCGATTTCACCCTGGACGCAAAATACGGCATGGGCCGGGTGTCCTCCTCCACCGGATCGGGTTGCTCCACCTGCCCGGCCGCATCCGGCGGAAGCTTCACCTCCAATTCCCGGTTTCTGACCGAGACCTTCACCGACGATCGGGGCCACACCGCCCGCTACACCTACGACGACCGGGGCAACATCCTGACCCTGACTGAGGCCGAGGGCACGGCCGATTCCCGGACCATCACCTTCACCTGGCATCCGGACTTCGCCCTGCCGACAACCGTGGTCCGGCCGTCGGTCTTCGGGGCAGCGGTCACCAACACCTATAGCTATGACCCAAACGGCAACCTTCTGGCCCAGACCGAAGCCGGCGGCACCGCCGATTCCCGAACCACCACTTTTACCTGGGACGGGTTCGGCCGGATGAACTCCAGCGACGGTCCGCGCACCGATGTGACCGATACGGTGACATTCACCTATTATCCGGCCCTCGACGGCGGTTATGTGCACACCGTCACCAACGCCAAAAACCAGACCACCATTTTCGGCAGTCACAATGCCTTCGGAAAACCGGAGCAGGTGACCGACGCCAACGGGATTGTGACCACTTTCGGCTACGACGGAATGGGTCGTATGACCTCCAAAACCACGGCGGGGCTCACCACCGGTTATACCTACGACAATGCCGGCCGACTCACCGGGATCACGTTGCCGGGGAGCCGGGAAATCCTTTATACCTACACCGATGCCGATCTTCTGGAATCGATCACCGACAATGCCGGCAATGCCATCCGTTATCTGTATGACGCCGAAGGCAACCGGACCCGGGAAGAGGTCCGGGACGCAGGGGGTGTGCTCCAAAAATACGTCGACTATGACTACGATGCTTTCAACCGGCTGTGGAAGGTGCTTTACCCGGGTGACGGCAGCTCTTACGAGGAGTATCTCTATGACGGAAACGACAATCTGACCAGTTTTCGGAACGCTGGCGGCCATATCACCCGGTATCTCTTCGACGCCCTGGACCGGCTGGAGAGCGAAACCCGGTCCGGCACCGTCACCACCGGCCTCGATCATGACGCTGCGGACAACCTGATCCAGGTCACCGACCCGGGCACCAACACCACCGTCTACACCCACGACAATCTGGGCCGGACCACTCAGGTCGATTCCCCGGACGCCGGGATCACCGTCTACGGCCATGACCCGGCCGGAAACGTC
>JBEPWQ010000328.1:0-4514 GCA_041642315.1 Desulfobacteraceae bacterium
ATGGAAATCACGCAAGTAATAATCGTCCCCAGCAGAACCGATAAAAAAGCGTTGACTGTCCGATGCACAGGCCATCCCTCAATTAAAATGCGTTTTAGAATTAACAAACCATCTTTTCCCGGTCAATGCGCATTCTTGGATATTTCCGAGCTTTCGAAACCCTCGATGATGATATGATCGGCCTGGTCCGCAGCGGGGTGATCTCCAACTGGAGCGCCCAGCGCATTCTGATACCGTTGGCGCGCGCCAACAGAGACCATGCCAGGCAGCTTATCGATGCCTTGAAGGTGCGAGCGAACTCGTTGACTAAAAACCATTGACTTCCAGTCCTTTTGAAGTACCATATTCGGAATGGAGGTAGCAAAATGAACATTACCAAAGATATCAAGCCGATTACCTTTTTGAAATCCAATGCCGCTGAAATGCTGAATCAGATCAATGAAACGCGTCGGCCGGTGATCATTACACAAAACGGTGAACCCCGCGCGGTGCTTCAGGATCCGGTAAGTTATGAAAACATGCGGAATGCCATCGGCCTGATGAAGTTGATTTCTCAAGGAGAAGCCGATGTTCGGAGCGGCCGTGTTCAATCTCACGAGGAGGTATTTGGATATCTTGAGCACGCCCTTGAAGAAGCGGGAAAATGAAAAGCGCCTGCGAGGTCAAGTGGGCCGATATTGCCGTCAATGATTTGAAGGCAATCATTGATTTCATTTCCAGAGATAGTCCTGCCGATGCTTCCGATATTCTTCAAACGATCTATCCAAAAACAACCAGCCTTTCCTCTTTCCCTGAACGGGGGGGATCGCACCGGAATTGCAGGATCAAGGGATTACGATTTATCGTGAATTGATCGTCCCCCCGTGGAGAATAATTTACAGGATAACAGATCTTACGGTGTTTATACTGACCGTTATCGATTCGAGACGGAATGTGGAGGATATCCTGTTAAGAAGGCCGGCATACCCGAAAATGTAATTTCCGCCAGGAGAAAATACCCCCGGCGGGATCGATCGATCTCTTCCATATACCAGAACCTTATCCTTCTTTCGGCGCAATCCCGCCCATACACAAATATTTCATCTCCAAATATTCATCCATCCCGTACTTCGATCCCTCCCGGCCGATGCCGGATTGTTTCATGCCGCCGAAGGGGGCCACGGCGGTGGAGATGAGGCCGGTGTTTATGCCGAGGATGCCGTATTCGAGTCCTTCGGACATCCGCCAGATGCGGCCGATATCCCGGGTGTAGAAATAGGCGGCCAGGCCGTATTCGGTGTCGTTGGCCATCTTCAGGGCCTCGGCTTCGGTATCGAACCGGAACAGGGGCGCCACCGGGCCGAAGATTTCCTCCCGGGCCAGATTCATGTCCGGTGTGGCATCGGCGATGACCGTCGGCTGAAAAAAGGTGGACCCGAGGGAATGGCGCCCGCCGCCGGTGACCACCCGAGCGCCTTTGTCGACCGCATCCGAAAGGAGGCTTTCCACCTTATCCAGCGCGGCGGCATCGATGAGCGGGCCCTGGTCCGTTTTGCCCTTGAGGCCATCGCCCACTCTCAGGTCGGATGCCGCCCGGGCCAGCTCTTCGGCAAAGCGATCATAAACAGAGGACTGCACCAGGAACCGGTTGGCGCAGACGCAGGTCTGACCGGTATTCCGGTATTTGCTCACGATCGACCCCTGAACGGCGGCATCCAGATCGGCGTCATCGAACACGATGAAGGGTGCATTGCCGCCCAGCTCCAGCGACACCTTCTTGACCGAATCGGCGCACTGGGCCATGAGCTGTTTTCCCGTGGCAGTGGACCCGGTGAAGCTCAGCTTTCGCACGATCGGGTTTCCGGTGAGCTCGCCGCCGATCTCCCGGGCCGACCCGGTAACCACGTTGAGCACCCCGGCGGGGATCCCGGCCCGTTCGGCCAGTTCCGCCAGGGCCAATGCCGAAAAGGGGGTGGCGGAGGCCGGCTTGACTACCATGGTGCAACCGGCGGCCAGGGCGGGACCCGCCTTGCGGGTGATCATGGCCGCCGGAAAGTTCCAGGGCGTAATGGCGGCGCAGACGCCCACCGGCTCCTTGATCACCAGAATCCGGTTGTCCCGCTGCTGGGCCGGAATGGTATCGCCGTAGACCCGTTTGCCCTCTTCGGCGAACCACTCGATAAAGGCGGCGGCATAGGCGATCTCCCCCTGGGATTCCGCCAGCGGTTTTCCCTGCTCCGCAGTCATCAGTCTGGCCAGGTCATCCTGATTGTCCATGATCAGTTCAAACCACTTCCGAAGCAGCTGAGACCGTTCGGTGGCGGTGCGGGCCCGCCAGTCGCCGAAGGCGCTCTCCGCCGCCTCGATCGCCCGACGGGTCTCCTCTGTACCCAATTTGGGCACTGTTCCCAGGAGCTCTCCCGACGCCGGGTTGGTCACATCTATCGTGGCCCGGGAATCGGAATCGATCCATTCTCCGTTCACATAGCACTGCTTGTGCAGCAGGCGGTTGTCTTTTAAGGACACCATTTTTCCTCCTATATGGATGGGCGAATTCTGAAAACAGGGATTATAAACCGGTCTTCGGTTCGCTCAACAGTTTCTGAAATGGTTTACACGGTCAAGTAATTCTCCCGGATGGTCGGGTTGTCGGCAAGTTCTTTGATGTCGCCTTCGAAGCGAACGCATCCCTTGTCGATGACGTATCCCCGATCGGAAATTTCAAGGGCGAAGTAGGCGTTCTGTTCGGTCATCAGTATCGGCATCTCTTTTTTCAACGACAGGATCACTTCTCCAAGGGAATCCACGATCACCGGTGCCAGACCTTCACAGGGCTCATCCAGCAGCAGCACCCGGGGATTTCCCATCAAGGCCCGGGCGATGGCCAGCATCTGCTGTTCCCCCCCGCTTAATGATCCGCCCTGACGGCTCCGAAGCGGCCAAAGCAGCGGGAATGCGTCATAGATCCGCTCCCGGGTCCAGGGCGCCTGATCTTCTCGGGGCGGCAGGGCCGCCACCTCGAGGTTTTCATCCACTGTGAGATCGGGAAATATCTGCCGGTCTTCCGGGACATATCCGATTCCCAGTCGAACATGTTCATACACCGGGCTGCGGGTGATCTCCCGGTTTTTCAGCAGAATGCGGCCTTTTCGGGGCGGGGTGTACCCCATTATGCCGCGCATGGTGGTGGTTTTGCCCGCCCCGTTCCGGCCCAGAAGACAGACGATTTCATCGTCCTTCACCGCCAGGCTCAATCCCTGTAGTACATAGCTGTCACCATAGTACACATGGATATCATCTACGCTAATCACTGACCGACCCTCCCAAATAGGCTTCCCGGACCTGCGGATTGCGTCGAATTTCATCCGGGCCGCCTTCGGCCAGCAGTACGCCCTGATGCAGCACAAAAATGCGCGAAGCGATGGAAAAGACCACCTTCATGTCATGTTCGGTCAGAAAAAAGGTAGTACCGAAGCGTTCGGCCAGTTCCCGAATCAGCGCGATCATTCTGTCGGTCTCCTCCGGATTCATGCCGGCGGTCGGCTCATCCAGCAGGACCAGTTTGGGTTCCCGTGCCAGCACGATGGCCATCTCCACCAGCCGCTTATCGCCATAGGCAAGTTCTGCGGCCTGTGTGTGGGCCCGGTCGAGAATGCCGATCTTTGAGAGCACCGTTTCGGCTTTTTGATAGAGCGCCTTCTGGTTCCGAAGCGATTTTAACATGGAATACTGTGTATGCTCATGAAATACCAGGGGCACCATCACATTCTGGATCACCGTCAGGCGGGGAAAGATATTGGTGATCTGAAATGATCTCAGGAGCCCCCGGCCCGCGACTTTGTGCGACGGCAGCCCGGTGATGTCATTTCCGTCAAAGAAGACCCGGCCCCGGGTCGGCCTGAATTTGCCGGAAACCGCATTGTAAAAGGTCGTCTTCCCCGCGCCGTTGGGTCCGATCAGCGCGGTCAGTTCACCGGCCGCCACCGAGAGGGAAATATGGTCGATCACCTGATATCGGCCGTAGGAATGGCCCAGCTGTTTCACTTCCAGGATATTCATGACCGGCCGTTCCTTTTCATCCGGGTCCAGTGAACCAGTGTTCCCAGGATTCCCCGCGGGAAGAAGATTACCATGGGAATCATGATGGATCCGAGAACAATCATCCAGTTGTCTGTGAAATGGGTGGTGATCTGCTCCAGAACGAAAAAGATTGCGGCGCCGAAAAGCGGTCCCAGAAATACCGTGGCCCCGCCGAGGATGGTCATCAAAACCGGGCGGGCCGAAAAAGCCCAGTGCATCACGTCCGGTGTGGCCATGGCGTTGAAAAGAGCGAACAGGCCGCCGGAAAGACCGGCAAAGGCACCGGCGACAATGAAGGCGAGAAGGCGGATTTTCCGGACATCGGCCCCCACGAAGGCGATCCGTTCTTTGTTTTCCCGCATGGCGGTAAGCAGCAGTCCGAAAGGCGAGCGAATCACCCGCAGTAGCACCAGCGCCCCGATGGTGCACACCGCCAGCACCAGGAAATACATGTT
>JBEPWQ010000329.1:0-4514 GCA_041642315.1 Desulfobacteraceae bacterium
GGCGCTTTCTCATGAAGCGCCCGGAAACCTCTACTTTTTCGTTTTGGATTTCTGAAATTCCACCCAGAGCACCGCGCCCAACTCCACGTCTTTGTCTTCGCCCTCGTGCTGAATCTTGAAATCGGCCTCGTTCAGGGCGGAAAAGCCCCACCACCCGGACCAGTGCGCCGCATAGGAAAAGACCCCGTTCCGGTCGGCCTTGACGGTCTGAGTGATCATGTAATCGGTCGGGGCCTGGTATTTGCGGTCGGCGTTATAGAATTCGACTTCCACCTCGGCAAAAGGGACCGGTTGGCCGTCCATTTTCACCACCCCTTGAAAGAGGTTGCCGGCGTACAGGCCATAGGGTTTGGATAGGGGGACGATCTCGGTCTTGAGTCCGAGTTCTTTATCCCAGCCTTCGTCGTCACCGAAGGCGGTCACCACCGACTGTGTGTAATGGATGATGTAGAGGTTCTCGGCCGGTTCCCAGTAGGGCTGGGGTTCCATGTAGAATTTGTAGACCCCGGGCCGGCGAATCGGATAATCCGCTTTCCAGGCCTTGTGGCCCATCACTTCGGCCTCTTTCAATTCACCCGAAAGATCCTTTTTTTCGCCATTGGCCATGACCCCGAAGACCTTGGGCTTGACCAGTTCCATGCCGATCATTTCAAACGGGTGGGAAAAGGATGCCTGCAGGGAGACGGTTCGGTCGTCCTCCTGCATGACCATGGAATCCGAAGGGATCACCATCCCGTAATGGCCCCAGGCCGATGCCGAAAACAGAGTTCCTGCCGCGAGCAATACACCGATCAGAATGCTTTTTTTCATCAAGTCCTCCAATAAAAAAACCACGAGATGTCGGCGCCTTCCTGGCGCGCGTTACCTTCGTGGCCTCGGTTGATCATTGTCGTAAGAATTCGATGATGCCTGCGGGCTTCCTGCTCGCGATTGTGGGCCAACTAATTATCGGAAAATTCCCCCCGAGTCAACTGGAAATCCATTTTCATTCAAACAAGAAAGAATAATAAAAACGACAAAAGGCCTGCAAAGCGGGTCCGGAATTCTTGACGGACAATAAAAGAGATGATATTTTAGAGATCTGAAAGAATCAGGATAAATTCCATAAAGCTTCTGTTTCCTGCACCCAGGGCGGGTCATCAAACAAGTGGACAGCAACGCAATGGCTTCGGAAAACCAGACGATCTCTTTTTTTGAGCCGGTATCATCTTGCCAATGATGCGCCTGTATTCTGGTGGCGGCGCAAACGGCAGCGTGAATCCCGCCGCCTGCTGATTTTTTCGCCGCCGCCGACCCATGCTCTGGTTTCTCCTTTCCCTGCTCACCGCCCTGTCGGTGGCCACCCATGACACCTGGATTAAGCGGTATTATTCCCACCTTAGCCCCTATGAAATGTCGGCCTATCCCTTTCTCTACAGCCTGCCGCCCATTGGGGCGACCCTGGTCTTTGTCCCGGTTCCGCCCCTGGATGTCACCTTCTGGTGGTGCTTTGTCGTCAGCATCCCCCTGAACGCGGTCAGTTTTCTGGTCTACATGCATGCCATCAAACTGTCTCCGCTTTCTCTCACCGTGCCCTACCTCGCCTTTACTCCGGCGTTCATGATTGTCACCGGCTATCTTTTCCTGGGGGAAATGCCCAGCTTCCAAGGGATGGCGGGGATTCTGGTGATCTGTGCCGGGGGATATACCCTCAATATCGATCCCCGGCGATGGACCCTATGGGCACCCCTGGCTGCGGTGTGGCGGGAGCCCGGTTCCCGGCAGATGCTGGGGGTGGCCTTTATCTACAGCTTCGCTTCGGTGATCGGCAAAAAGGGGATTCTTCACTCCTCGCCGCTCTTTTTTAATCTCTTCTTTTTTACTGTGTTCAACCTGTCGGTGCTGATCCTTCTGAGAATCACCGGCCGAATTCGGCTCTCCCATTTTCGAGAATCCCCCGCCAAGGGGATGGTGGCCGGCCTTCTTTTTTTCTTTCATGCCCTTTTCCATGGTCTGGCCATTTCCATGACCCAGGCGGCCTACATGATTTCGGTCAAACGCCTCAGCATTCTTTTCAGCGTCTTTTATGGGAAACTGGTGTTTCGAGAGGCCAATATTATTTTTCGGTTTAATGGGGCCTTATTGATGCTGCTCGGCACCCTCCTCATAACGCTCCAGGGTTGGTAACCGCCGAAATCCTTTTTTAAAGCTTGATTTCAGAAAAAAAATGCTATACCTCGTCCCATAGAATAAGGGGAACCGGTGCATCGGGGGATCGGGAACGGAAATGCCGCATTGCGAGTACAACACCGGGCGTTGCCTGCTGGCGACATTGAAGCCAGGGGAGGATCTGATCGGCGCCATCGAGCAATTTTGCCGGGCGGTGTCGGTGGAAACGGCCTGCTGTTCCGTCTGGGGCGCGGTTTCCGCCTTTACCATCGGTGTATATGATCAACAGCAGCAGGTGTATGTGACCCATTCGGAGACAGCCCCCCGGGAGATCCTCTCCTGCACCGGGACCGTATCTATGCAGGAGGGGATGCCGGTGGTTCACGCCCGTATCGTTCTGGCCGATGAGGCCGGCGGGGTGACCGGTGGCCGTCTGTTTTCCGACACCCGAATTTTCGCCGCGGAACTGCTGCTGAAGGAACTGATCGGTCCGCCCCCGAAGAGAGGATATGATTCGGATATCGGCATGATGCTTTGGAGGCCGCCCGGTGCCTAATGCACGGGGGGGTGGGTTTTCCATACCGGCTGTTTTTTTGACTGACCTGAGGAGGTAAAATGGAATTGACGATCAATAAGGCGGAACAGTTGAAGCCGAAACCCGAGGATGAAAACCAGCTCGGTTTCGGAAAGATTTACACCGATCACATGTTCAACATGGACTACAATCCCGAAAAACGATGGCACAATCCCCGGATCGAGCCCTATTCACCCATGACGATGGACCCGGCCACCATGGTCCTCCACTACGGGCAGGCGGTCTTCGAGGGGCTCAAAGGCTATCGGACGGATAAGGGCGAGATTCAGCTTTTCCGGCCCCAGGAAAACTTTCACCGGCTCAACCGGTCCAACCGGCTGCTGTGTATTCCGGAGATCGACGAGCACTTCGCCCTGGACGCCCTGAAGGAGCTGCTCCGGGTGGAAAAAGATTGGATTCCCGGGGCTCCGGGCACCTCTCTTTACATCCGGCCCACCATTGTCGCCACCGATGTTTACCTGGGGGTGCGGGCTTCCCACACCTACCGGTATTTCGTCATTCTGTCGCCGGTAGGGGCCTATTATCCCGAGGGGTTCAATCCGGTCAAAATCTGGGTCACGGCCCACCATGTTCGGGCGGTGCGGGGCGGCATCGGCGAGGCCAAAACGCCCGGCAACTACGCGGCCAGCCTCTACGCCACTCAAAAGGCCCAGGAAAAGGGGTATACCCAGGTGCTCTGGCTCGACGGGGTAGAGCAGAAGTATGTGGAAGAGGTCGGTTCCATGAACATCTTCTTTTACATCGACGGCGAACTGGTCACCCCGGCCCTCAACGGCAGTATCCTGCCGGGGGTCACCCGGGATTCGGTGCTGCAGCTGGCCAAACTCTGGAACATTCCCTATTCGGAGCGGCGCATCGCCATTCAGGAAGTGGTCGACGCCCAGAAGAGCGGGAAGGAAATCGAGGTCTTCGGCACCGGAACGGCGGCGGTGATTTCACCGGTGGGCAAGATCAAGTGCGGGGAGGATGTGATCACCATCCACAACAACGAGGTGGGGCCGATCACCCAACGCTTTTATGACACCCTCACCGACATTCAGTACGGCCGGGCCGACGATCCCCTGGGATGGGTCGAAAAGGTCTGAGGCGGAAAATCCATATGGAACGGATGTAAAATACACGATTTTCCGTATACCTTTTTCCGCCGTTTCCTTCAGAGTTGTAAGTATCAAAAAAGAGTCGCCCCGGGCCTGGCATTCGGAATGATTTCGAATGAATCGGGCGGGATATTTGAACGAACTTATGACTGAAACCGTCAAAAAACCAGGCTCTCCGCATCGGGGCCTGGTTTTTTTGGATGGTTTGGATTGAGGAGGAACCCACATGGCGGACACATCGGAACCGAAATTTCTATCGGTCTTTGTTGAAAAAATGGAAAGGGAAGGGTTACCGAAGATCGTCATCGACACCTTTTCCCATTATTATAAAAAGGTGGTCACCGGTGAAACCGGAATGATCCCCGACCGGGAGATCGAATCTCTGGGTCCGGAGGATATCGAACGGCGGGAGAACCTGGACGGGTTCACCGCGGCCGGGGAGGAGGCCCTCTCCCGGGCCGTGATGATCGTGCTGAACGGCGGGCTCGGCACCAGCATGGGGTTGACCGGTCCCAAATCCCTGCTGGAGGTCAAGGGAGGAAAAAGCTTTCTGGAGATCCTCCTCAACCAGGCCGCCCGGACCGGCGTCACCCTGGCCCTGATGAACAGCTTCAGCACCCACGAAGAAACCCAGGCGGCCATTCAGCGGATTCAGCCCGCCCGGGAGCCGATCA